>CANPVX010000129.1 GCA_947581815.1 Candidatus Indicimonas acetifermentans
GTCATCGCGAGGATACTTGCCGAAAGGCCAGTCCCCATTCGAAGCCGCTCACCAAAGATGTGGAACGAAGAAGATTCCGGGACCGCAGGTGCGCTAAGCAGTCCGTAAGAGAGCGCTCCGAGCGTGAGGAACAGCGCCAGCGAGGGAGCGGCTGGATGGCTGGGCTGGCGCCAGGACATAGCGAGCGCCAAAAGGCAGGCGCCCCACGCTGTAATATTGCCGATCGCTCTTACGAGACCTGGCGCCCATTCCCAACTCGACTCTCCGAAGGGCGGCGAAGGCAGAGCGACAAGCACGGCCGCCGAGAGAGCCAACGCCGCAATCGAGAGGCGTAACACGGCGACGGAATGGTGTGAGCTTTCGGGTGAGATTAGCATCAAAGATTATTTTCGGTCGAAAGGCCTCTGGTGATTGGCGATGGTTTGCATACGGCAATCACTGCGTCGAGCCCGCATATAGCATATCGACGCGAAGCCCCGGGAGCCATTAGCGGTAGCATCGCTTCCTGCCTTGCTCTGCCTCCTTCCAGACCGGAGGCGTCGTCCGTTGACTCCGTGGCGAGGCCTCGGAGAAGCGAACGGACGCGTATTGCCGTTCCCGGGCGATCGTCGCAAATTCCACGATGTTGGGTGGCTGAGGCGGGGTGGCAGCTCGACCCACTCGAGGGTGCTCAGCCGTGGCGCTTCATAACGATCAGCCTTTTCTACACGTTTCGCTGCAGAGTGACCCGGCCGGGCATCGACCTCACAAGAATAAAGCACATAGGGACTCGGGTCGCGGCCACGAGAGCGTGGTCGGGCTCGGGGCTTCAGAAACACTAGCGATGCTGGATCGAGTTTGAGGGAGGCGACCAACAGAGATCGAGAGGAGAAACCACTATGCCAAAGTATATCACGCTGCTCAACTGGACGGATCAGGGGATAAGAAACATCAAGGAGAGTCCCGCACGGCTCGACGCAGCGAAGGAGATGTTCGAGAGCGCGGGCGCCAAGCTCGAGCAGTTCTTCCTGGTGACGGGCAAGTATGACATGGTTGCCATCGTCGAGGCACCCGATGATGAGACGGCCGCAAAGGTATCTCTGGCAGTGGGCTCGAGGGGCGCCGCGCGCACCGAGACCCTCCGCGCCTTCACCGAGAACGAGTACCGGAAGATGATTGCGGATCTGCCGTGAGTGATCGTACTGCTGCTTTCGTGGCGGCTCGGTCGCCTCTCTCAAAACGGCTGTTAAGACAAATCACTGTCACTTTTGTTCGGGGAGAACGCGATGGCTCTCACCTTTGAAGAACTGCTCAAGAAGACCGTGGTCGAACTTCGGAAGATCGCCGAGGAAACCGAACACGAGGCGATACACGGTTACAAGACGATGCACAAGCAGGATCTTCTGCTGGCGCTATGCAAGGCTCTAAAGATCGAAGCCCACGAACATCACGAGGTCGTGGGCATCGACAAGGGCAAGATCAAGGCACAGATTCGCGCGCTGAAGGTCAAGCGGGGAGCCGCTCTCGAAGCTCACGACCATGGAGAGCTCAAGCTCGTTCGTCACCAGATCCACCGCCTCAAGCGTAAACTCCGCAAGGCAACGGTCTAGCCAACTGCGGTTCGTACCTACGACCACTGCTCTATCCGGACCAGCGCCTGCGTGAGTCTGCGCCTTAGGGCGTCGGCGGAATCCGGGGTCCATTCGTAAAACCCCTTGCCCGTCTTCACCCCGAGCTCACCCTTTTCCACCCGTTCCAACGCCACTTGCGGCAGTTCGGATGAGGACTCCAGGTCGGCGATAATCGAAGAGGCGGCCGACGTGACGACGTCCCAGCCGCCCAGATCGAAGATCTCGAATACGCCCGCGACCGCCCAGCGCCGCCCGATGCTGTTCTTGATCACTGTATCTACATCTTCAGGCGTCGCGACACCCCTTTGCACCATCCACAGGGCTTCGCGGAGGAGAGCGGCCTGTAACCGGTTGCCGATGAATCCCGGCACCTCCTTTTGGACCACGACGGGACGCTTTCCGATTTGTCTTAGGAGACCGTGAACCGCTGACAGCACGTCGTCGGACGTGGCCTCGCCACGAACGATTTCGACCAACGGCACGAGGTATGGTGGATTAAAGTAGTGGGTCACGACCACTCGCTCCGGACGATGGGTCGCGGTCGCCAGCTGGCTCGGCATGTAGGTGGACGTCGTGCTCGCCAGGATGGCGCCCTCGGGGCTCACTGCATCCAGACGTTCGAAGAGCTCCTGTTTCAGCGCTAGGTTCTCGGGAACGGCTTCGATCACGAGGTCGGCGTCGCCGACGGCAGCGTCGAACTCCCTCGTTGGTCGAACCCGCATGGGCGCTGCGTCTGCCTGGTCGGGCCGCACGATGCCGAGCTCTGTGAGGCGTTCGAGGTTTGCACGGATATTGGCGATCGCTTGCCGGGCGCCTTCGTCCGTCCGCGAGTAGAGCGCAACCTCAAAGCCTGCGAGCGCGAACTCCTGTGCGATTCCGTGGCCCATCAGGCCCGCACCGATCACGGTTATTCGCTGGATCCTGTTTGGTTCCATTCCGAATGGCTCCCCTAAGCGCTGCCGCTGCACGTGCCGCGTGCGTCGATTGAGTTTCGGCTGCTCCTGCATGTATCCAGAAAAGTACGGCATACAGTCGGCCGGCGCCTACGTGGCGGCCCCCGACGCGCCGAGTCCGATTTCGGTTGGATCTTGCGGGCAGCTGGGAGGCGGCGTCAGCGGCTCGGGCTCGATTGAGCTCTCGCGCTCAGCTCAACGGGTCTGTGCAGGAGCGGCAGTTTCGGCGAGTTGACGAACCCTGATGGCTCGATCTGAAGCGTACTGTGAAAGGGTCTCGGTCGCGCGCGGGTGTGAGATCTGTTTCAGGGCCATGGCGGCCGCTGCGCGGACCTCCGCATTCCAGCGGCGAGTGAGTAAGAGGAACTTTCTCTGGGCAAGCACCTTGGCTAGGCCGTCGATGGCGGCGGAGTGGCCGACTTCCCCCAGAGCCTGGCAGCACGCCACGGCCATGGCCGCGTCGCTAGTTTCGCCGAGCAGAGAGACTAGGGAGTCCACGGCTGCAACGGACTTTAGATGGGCCAGCGTTCGTATGGCTCCCTTCGCGACACCGAGATCGTCGTCGCGACAGAGCGGGAGGATGAGCTCGATGTAGCTGTCGTTGCTCAGACGCTCGAACAACCGGAAAGCCGCCCTGCGGATTTTCGCGCTACTATCGCCGAGGCTGTAAGCCAGTTCGTCTCGCAGGTCTTGCGTGACCGCGTCGATAACTTCCAGGACGCGGAAGCGTTGCTCGGCGACGACTTCGGTGACCAGCGCCCGCTTGAGCTCGGTAGCGGCCCCCCGCCCAATCTCAGTGAGCAGGCTGGCGGCGAGTTGCCGCGTTCGGAAGTCCTTCTCGGTCTTGATTACCTCCACGAGAAGAGGGATACCAGGCTGGCCCAGGCTACTGACGACCAGGGCGGCTTTCCCGTGCCGCTCGGGCTGGCCGGACTTGAGGTCATCTTCCAGAAGCTTCTGAGCGGTGGTATCGAACGTGCGGTCCAGCAGTCTGGCCAGACTCTGGTCGCCGCCAGACTTCTCGTCGCTGAGTTGACGTTGGCGGGCCTTGATGCTGAGCAGAATCCTGCTGGCCATCTGATAGTCCGCGAACAGCACAGAGCAGGCAGCCATGCTGTAGAGCACGGTGGCTAGCTCTTGTAGCACGCGCGGCTCATCCTCGCGCTCGAGGGCGGTGAGTAGCGTGTCCAGCGCGAGCTGTGTGAGCTTGTGCTGAAGGCCCAGGATCAAGCCTTCAAGCAGAACACGGGAAGAGAGCACTGCCTTTTCGCGGCTCCGAACGTCCAGATTGTGGAAGTCATCGAAGGAGCGCCGCAGTAGGCGGTTGAGCAGCTTGTGCTCGCCTCTGACGAGGAATTCCTTGCCGAACCTCGGCAGGGCATCGCGCAACGCTTCCGAAGAGTCGGACGCTATTTTTCTAGACCATTCGGCTACAGCGTCACCCGGGGTGGCTTCCTCGTCCAGCTCTACCTCGACGGAGCTCAACAGGTCGCGCACCACATTCACGGCGTATTGGCTCTGATTGAAGGCCAGTGACGAAAGGGCGTTCTCCTTGGCCAGCTTGTCCCAGTAATCCGGATCCTCGGTGCACGCCGCGGGGTCGCGGAGGGCGTCGGCAAAAGCCACGAGCTCCGACACGGGGATGTTGGCGAAGAAGGTGAGGCTTCGGAGTCCGACGGAGTCGAGCAGACTGAGCAGGCTCTCCGCCACCGCTTCGAAGCCGCTGATGTCCACCCTGGCGCCGTTCACCATTAGCGAACGGTCGACGCCGGAGAGCGAGAGCGTATCGCGGCTGCCCAGCACGCCCTGGAGCGCTGTGTGCAATCGCTCGATGGAGTGAGTGACAGGCGCGCTGTCCATCGGGTATAATCTTACGTTCTTGGCGGCTCCCTGTAGGGCGCGGAGAACATTGGGTAGCGCGACCAACTCCTCGTGCCCCAGCGCGTCCTCTTCGCTAATGATACGCCGCCCCGGTACGCGTCCCTTCCTTCGCCGAACGCGCGAATACCGCATCTGGCGCAGCTCGATGTTCTGGAGCCCATTCTGCAAGGAAAAGTTCGCCCAGAACCCGTGATCGATCAATTCGGGCTTGAGATCGCCGAGTGTCATCAACAGCGCCCTGAGCTCTGCCCCTGTGACACTCAGGCGAAAAGCCATGCCTTGGAGCTCGGACCGGGTGAGCAACTCGAGGAAGGAGTCGGCCAGCGCTTTGAAGCCAGTGATATCGAGACGCTGTCCGTTGACCAGCAGGACGCGCTGGGCCTGAGAGAGGTGTAGCTGTTCGTTCGACTCTAATATTTTGTCGATCGGAGCTTTGACTTGGTCGAGCGCCTCGGTGATCGCCTTACTCTCAGGAGGGTACAGCTTGATGTTCCTGACGGCCGACATGAGGGCGCGTAGAACGCTGGCAACGTGATGGATGCTCTCCGACTCGAGCCTCTTTTCGGTCTCGACGTCTTCCTCGAGGATCTCACCCGTATAGTTTGCGGCCTCGTCTGGATCGAAAACCGTCTGACTGAAGTCGAGCTGTATCTGTTCGTATAGTCGAGCTTTCTCCTGGTTCGTCGAGCGCTTGAAATGATAGGCAAGCATAGATGCCGAGGGGAGTAGGCGGCGATGGTAGAGCTTCTCCTGGTAGGCACCGATCCCTTCGTGTAGCTCCTCACGACGATCCTTCTCGATCCCGCCATAGCTGATCTCCATGACCTGTTTGCCGAGAAATTTCATCACCTCGTCGTTCACATTGAAGTCGAGGCTGATCAGGCCAAGCGCTTCGGCGCGGTCGAGGAACTCCAGGACCTTGTTCTCGTCGAGGTCCGAGCTTCCGGCGAGGACGCTCAGCGAGATGCCGTCGCCAAGGGTCGAAGCATGCTCGAGAAGCTTGCGCCCCTCCTCGTCGAGGGCAGCGATCTTCTCAAGGACGATCTCTTCCAGGGAATCTGGCAGATAGCCGGCTTCGAGAGGCTCGATCACCCATTCCTGACCCGTGAGGCTCACCCTGCGATCCGCCACGAGTTTACGGATGATCTCTCCCAAGAAGAGCGGGTTTCCCTGGGTGATGCGAGCCAGATCGCTCTCGAACGCCTCGGGCGTCTTCAGGATCGGGAAAACGCTGTGCAGGTATTCCAGTATGCCGCCCTCGCTGAGCGCGTTAAGCTCGACCCTCTGGATTCCCAGCTCCTTCTCGTGTGCTGAGCAGAAGCGGTCGAGGGGTGCATCATCTCCACTGTGGCCTAGGCTCATGGATTTCAGCGATGAGCCGCAAACGAGGAGCTTTAGCTCCTGTCGCTGAAACAGGACGCGCAACAGCAGTAGGGTGGCCTCATCGGCTAACTGGAGATCGTCGATGAGGAGGACGAGCGGACGGTCGACGATGCGAGGAAGAAATCGTGCCAGCGTCGCGAATATCCCCTGTCGCTGCGCGCCGATATCGCGATCGGATCTGAGTGCTTCGCTTCCGCGCAACTGCGGCAGAACGTGGGACAGGTGGGTGGCTTCTTCGCTGGGTAACTCTTGTAGAATCTCCGTTCCTTTGTCGTCGCGCTGGTTCAGCAGAGCGATCAAGATGCGGCTAATCAGATAGTAGGGTCTATAAGCCTCTTGCGGGTCCCCGGTCACCATGGAGACCCAGAAGCTATCGTCGCCGACCAGGTTGTGCCGCACCGCCTCCAGGAACGTCGTCTTTCCCATTCCCGGAGCCGCGTCGAAGATGATGAGATGGCTCTGCCCTGTACTCAGCCTTTCCAACCCCTGCGAAACGGCCGCCATCTCCTCCTCACGCCCAACGATGCCGGTCGCGCTGAGCCTGTGAAGTGCTGTCTTGGAGAATACTTTCTCTGGATCGACTTCGCTCGCGCTGGCGGCCTGGTCTCGTCCCGATTGCTTCGCGTGGTAGAGGGCCGAGTCGGCGGCGTGGAACAGCTCCCTGCTGCTCGTCGCGTCAGTGGGGGCCGACGCAACCCCGATACTCAACGTGATCGGGAGGGTAGCGCCCGAGTCGCGGAGTCGAAAAGTGCGATCGCGAGTTCTTTGCAGGATCCGCGCCGCCATCTCTCGGGCTCGAGTTTGACCCGTTCTCGGCAGCAGCACAGCGAACTCGTCGCCGCCAAAGCGGATCGGCATCCCTTGATCACCGATGATCTCCTGCAGCGTGGTGGCCATCCAGATGAGCACTTGGTCGCCGGTGTCGTGCCCATGGGCGTCGTTGACCTCCTTGAATTGGTCCAGGTCGATGACCAGGAGCGCCAGGGGGAAATCATCGTAGCTATCCCACCGGACCTTGTGCTC
>CANPVX010000130.1 GCA_947581815.1 Candidatus Indicimonas acetifermentans
GATCACATCGACGACGCTGGGCGGGAACCAGCTGTGGGTGACGGCAGCGACGCCTGACGGCCCGTTCGAGCTCCACCTCATCCTCGAGGGCTCGCTGGTCAGCGGGGCCTGGTATTACGGGTCCGAATCGCGCGATCTGCAAGGGGCGAAAGTGGAATAGCACTGTTGCCCGGCGTCTCTCGGCAGACCATCAGCGAACCCCTCTCTGTGTAAATGTTGCTCAGAAGAGGCCTCTGACTGACCCACCGCCAGCCAGCCCTCCCGAGATGTACGAGTCGGCAGGGCTGAGTCGTCTAATCTAGTAAGTGGGCTGGCTGCGACGGGGATGTGGGGCGCCTCACGTTCATCCTCAATCCGGCGGGGGCAGGACCAGGTGACTAGACGCCTAACTGGGGGGCTTGGGCCCCTGAAGATGGGCTTGATCGTATGCGGCACCCTTCTGGGCAGCGGAAGGGAGGGTGCGGGCCAAGAAACATTCGTTCCTGCCGGAACCATCACCGGCACCGTCGTCTCCGCCGATGGTAGCCAGCCCCTCGAGCAGGCCGATGTCGTCCTCGTGCCCGCCGGCGCGACCTTCACGGGGTGGGCTAGCGCTTCGACGCTGCCGCCGGGCGCTCTCTATCGGCTCACCCGCGCCGACGGCTTCTACCGATTCGCGGCGGTGCCTTCGGGGCACTACCACCTGTACGTGCAGCGGCTCGGCTATCGGCCGACGGTGCTGGATGTCGAGCTCAGCGAGGAGGCGGCACTGCGACTTTCGGTAGGTCTGGTGATGGCGCCGATCCAGCTGAGACCGGTCGAAGTGACGGCCAGGGCGAAGGGCACCTACAATCGGGACATGTCGTTCGATGAGGAGATCGAGTTTGGCCGCATCGCCACCGAGCACCGGAGACAAGACGCCTTTCTGGAGAGCGATGTGCGCGTTTTGACCCACATCGATGTGATCGAGGCGATCACGTTGGGCGATACGGACATCTTCCGTGCGCTGCACCGGGCGCCTGGCGTCAGCACGCGCGACGATTGGACTTCGGAGCTATGGGTGCGAGGAGCTAGCTGGGGGCAAACGCGCGTGTACTTCGATGGAATGCCGCTGTTCAATCCCGTTCATAACGCCGGTTTGGTTTCGGCGATCAATTCCGACGCGGTGGGGTCGGTGACGCTGCACCCCGGTGTGCGCTCCGCCAGCATCGGCGACGGTGCCGCAGGCATTCTGAACATCGAATCGAGCCCGGCTGGAGGGCACGGAGATTTTCGTGGCTACGCGGGCAGTTCCCTCACGAACTTCGCGTGGGCGATGCAGAAGCGGATGTTCGGCCAACGCCTTGGCGTCTCCGTGGCAGTGCGCGAGTCCGAAGACACCAAAGGAACGCTATTGCCCTGGTCGGGAAAACCGAGCGAGAAGAGGGTCTTGGGCGGCACGGGCGAGCTTCCGGACGACTTTTTCGACATCATCGGCCACATCGACCTGGATCTCGACGACGAGCGCCGGGTGGAGATCAGCGGCATAGTCGAGCAGGACCGTATCCAGGGAGGAATCGACGGCGGGCCCGTCCTCAACCAGATGACCTGGGGCAATATGGCCGGCAGGGTCACGGTAGAGCTGCCGTTTCGCGGTGCTAGGCTTCGCCAGACTGTGGGCTTCAGCCGCTTCGAGACGTCGGTGACCCAGGACGTGCCCAGGCCGCGGTTGGCCGCTTTCGATTACCCGCCCACCCAGCAGCCCACGAACAATGAGATCGATTACTTGTCGTTGGCCGGCGAGCTCGCGCCGCGCTACCCCGATGAGTCGTCCGAGTGGCGTGGCGGCTATCAGTTGGCTCACCTGCGCGTGAACTATCTCGGCGCGCCGGCAACGCCGTTTCCGGTACAGACCGCGCTCTACAGGCTGTTGATCAAGCAGGACGTCACGGTCGCGGCGCTTTGGGCCGAGCAGCGCTGGAGACAGACCGAGCGGCTTTCGATGCAGGCTGGGTTGCGTCTGGAGGTTGGCGATGGCTTGGGTGAGGACTGGGGCGTCGGTGTAGCGCCCCGTCTGTCCGCTCGCTATGCGCTGACCGATCAGTTGAGCGTATCCGGCGCGGCCGGGCGTGCTTATCAGTATCTGCACGCGCTCGCTCCGTCGGGGCTGCGGATCGGGCCTCGCCTGCCGACCGCCTACATCCAAGTCCTGGCGGGAGAGGATGGAATCGGCGCGATCCGCTCGGATGTAGCCACGCTCGGTGCCGAGTACTGGCTGAGCCGCTCCTGGCTGGCGTCGGCGAACGCCTATGTTCGTTACGCGCACAACATCGAGATTCCTGATCCGACGCCTGGCTCCATAGATGAGCACCAGCTCCGCGTGCCGGCGGACAATTTGGCGCGCGGTCTAGAGTTCTCCGCCCGCAGGCTCGCAGGTCGCTGGACGGCTTCTTTCGCATACACGCTCGCCAAATCGGAGCTGATGGCGAACGGGTTGCGTTTCGCTTCTCCGTCGGACCGGACCCATCAGTTCGATGCCACGTTCACGACGCGCTTTCCCAGGCTCTTTCTGGGCGGCTCGACTCGGCTCGGATCGGCCTTCAACGCCGCCTCCGGCGCGCCTTACACGCGTGTGCACCTCGGCACGTACAACTGCACCGATCCCGATGGGCAGTGTCAGGCCATCGTTCCCAACACGGCGGGCGACCCCAACGCGCAGCGCTCCTCCTGGGCAAGGCGCTTCGATCTGTTTGTCGACTGGACGCGCGAGTTCAAGGCCTGGCAGCTCGGTTTCTATGTGCAGATGCAAAACGTGACCAACGCCGAGCGGGGCGTGACTTACGCCGTGAACCAGAACGAATGCAGGCGCGAGGCGCAGAGCGACCCGTTATGCGGCGCCGAGCTAGACGAGTTCGTCCCCGGCGTGGGCAGCATCCAGGTCGTCGGCGTCCGAGTCGCTTGGTAGGTCGGGTCATGGATCTCGCATCGACCTTCGACTCCTACTACAAGCCGCTTTACCGGTATCTCGTCCGGTTGTGCGGCGACGTCGAGCTGGCGGCGGATGCGGCGCAAGAGGCGTTCTTGAGGTTGGCGGAACGCCCTCCCACGAACTATCAAAACGTCAAAGCCTGGCTCTATACGGTGGGCGGCAACTACATCCGTGATGCGCTCAAGGTGGCTCGGCGACGAATCGAGATCCTGAAGGAGTCGCCGGAGCGCACGCCCCTCGCCGATCAACCGCTCGCTCCAGATACTTACGCGGAGCAAGCCGAGCGGCGCGCGCAGCTACACCAGGCGATGGAGAGCTTGAACCTCCGGGAGCGCACTGTGTTGCTCATGCGGGCGGAAGGATTCTCCTATCGCGACATCGCCGAGGCCGTTGAGGTATCGTCCAATTCCGTCGGCGTCATCGCAGCACGGGCGCTGCGCAAGCTCTCAACATTCCTCCAAGAGCCCGAAACGGCGGGGTTGTTATGATACAAGCGGTTATGGATTTAAGGGCTCACCCACACGACGGCGATCTGATGCGCTACCTGGATCACGAGTGTGATCCCATCGAGCGCGAGGACATTCGCCGCCACGTCGAAGGTTGCGAGCGCTGCGCCGAGCTGCTCGGGCAGTTCGAGGGATACTCGGAGCGGCTCGCCGCGCTGCTTCCCGAGCTGGATGCCGCCCCGCCGGCCCGAGCTATAGAGGAGATCCTGCTGGGCGCAGCGGCTGGAGCGCGGCGCCTTGAGCGAACGGTGGACGCCCTCCCCGCCCTCCCCCCTCGCGCTCGGAACGCCCGCCGGAGCTTGGCCCGCGCCGCTGTGATCGCCTTCGCGCTGCTGGGTCTCGGCATGACCGTCTCGCCTGTCCGCGCCTGGCTGGTCGAGCGCTTCAGCGCCGTGCAGGAGGCGCTGCTCACGAGCCAGCCGGCGGTCCAGGAGACCGCGCCCACGCTGCAGCCTCAGTCACCCTCGACGGTCTCTTTCGCACCGGCGCCGGGAGCCTTCTTCATCGACATCGTTGCGGCTCAGGAGAGCGGGATGCTGAAGCTCACGGTTCAGCAGGGAAGAATCGCCTCGGCACAAGTGCGGGGCGCCGTCACCGACGAGGGACTCCTCGTCCTGCCCGACCGGCTGCGGATCACCAACTCCTCAACCTCGGCCGCCGACTATGCCGTGACGCTGCCGTCCCAGCTGACGAAGATCACTCTCCGAATCGAAGGGGAAGAAGCGCTCAGCGTCACAACGGCTGGCCTCGAGCTTCCAGCCACCTGGTCCTTCAGCCTCGAGGGACGTTAGAGCCGGGAGCAGGGCGCCGACCGCCGTTTTCTAATCCGCGGGCGCCGCCTACTCGCGATCGAGCCATCGTCCCTCTTAGATTGTCTGTCGATCTGGGTCGCCCGCTGCCCCAGCCACTCCGTACAACTGCGCCGCTGACTTGCGCCCTCAGGGCTCCGGTTCCGCCACGAGGGAGACGCGGTCGCCCTGTAAGGAGGTATCGATGCAGGAACCCCAGCCGGGCTCAGGGTCGGCAGCCCGGCCGACGCGGACGGTGGCCCGGATGATCCACCTGGCCGTCTCGGGTGGGCTGGGCGTCGTTTTCGTAGTGTTGCTCTATCTTCAAACCATCCAAGTCCCCCCCCTCGGTGATTCGGCCGAGATGCAGCGGGTCATCCGCTACATCGGGTACGCCCTACTCGGTGGGCTCATATTGGTAGGATGGTCGCTCAGAGTGCGCATCGCCTCGCCGGCTCGGGGGAAGGATCTTGATGTGTGGTGGTCCGGCAGCCTGACCAAGGCGCTCGTGCTATGGGCGCTGGCGGAGGGCGTCGGGCTAGCGGGCATGGCTCTGGGCTGGATGAGCGGCGATTCGACGCTGCTGATCGCGGCGGTGGTAGTGTCATTTGCATTACTGTTTGTGACCCGGCCGGGGGAGCTCGAGCGGCCGGTCTAGCTGTTCCAACCATTCAGCGGCCCGGGCTATCTCAGGGGTTGGGTAAGAAGGACACGGGCCTGGAGTGACGACGCTGACTCAAGACCAGGAGACGCTAGCGGCGGATGGGGATGATGCGGTGCTGGCGGCGGCGGGCGATGCCCGTGCCTTCGAGCGCTTGTATCATCGCCACGTCCCCAGGATCCATAACCTTGCCCGGCGAATGGTCGGCGAGGATCTGGCGAACGAGGTTACGCAGGATGTGTTCGTTCGAGCTTGGGAGAAGCTGAGCACCTTTCGAGGTGATGCGGCGTTCGGCACGTGGCTTTACCGGGTCGGGGTGAACGTGATTTTGGGGCGTCGCAAGAAGCTGGGGATCTGGCGTGAGCGTTACGTGGAGGGCGATGACGTGATCGGCCGACTTTCGACTAACCCGAAAGGCGGCGAGACGCGGGTGGATTTTGAGGCGGCGATCGAGCATCTCCCGGACGGCGCGCGGCAGGTATTCGTGCTGCACGACGTCGAGGGCTACAAGCACAGAGAGATCGCTGGTCAGCTGGATATAACAGAGGGGACGTCGAAGTCGCAGTTGCACAGAGCGCGGATGATCCTCCGCGAGCACATGGATAGGTGATGGAGTCAGGGTCATGAGCGAGCATGTTTGGGTAGCGCGACTATCGGAATACGTTGACGGCGAACTGGGCGCCAGAGAGCGGCAGGAGCTGGAAGCCCACCTCGCCGGCTGCGCCGATTGCTCGTCCATTGTAGAAGAGCTGCGGCGCGTCGTGGCGCAAGCGGCTGCCCTCGGGGACCGCCCCCCCCGCCCCCCGGTGGATGACCTCTGGTCGGGAATCGCGGAGCGGATCGCTGCGGCGCCGGCGGCCGGCGGCCAGGTGTTCGATCTAGAGTCGCGACGGCGCGGCAAGGGCGGTCGCGACCGGGTGCTCGTCGAGCGCAGGTTCTCGTTCTCGCTGCTGCAGCTTGTAGCGGCCAGTGTGGTACTGGTGATCCTCTCGGGCGGCAGCGCCTGGCTGGCGACCCGCTCGGGGGCGCCGGCGGCGGGAGTATTCGCCATTTCTGAAAGAGACCCGTCCGAGCTCGTCGCCCGGCCGGTCAGCTCGAGCTATGCGGACGAAAAGTTCGGAACCGCGATCGCCGAGTTGAGGCGCGTCCTGGATGAGAGCGGCCCACGACTCGATCCCGCGACGGTGCGAACGATCGAGGAGAACCTGAGGACGATCAACCGGGCGATCGCGCAGGCGCGACGCGCCCTAGCTGAGGACCCTGCCAGCGAATACCTGAACGACTACCTTGCAAAGACGATGCAGCAGAAGCTGGAGTTCTTGCGCGAGACGACTTCGCTGGTTGCGGCTAGTTAATAGAGGATACCAGAGCTATGCATAGCGCACTTCTGTTGGCGGCATTTGCTGTGACCGCGTCCACACAGGATCGCGACGTCGAGCAGGATCTGCCAGCGTATCATATAGAGATCGAGATCCCCGATATCGATATCCGGATTCCAAAGATCGATATCCAGATTCCGGCTATCGACCTCGTTGAGTTCGACATCCATATCGCGGATTTCCACGATGTCCTGGATGATTTCTACATGCACGATCTCGAGATCGACATACCGGGCTTCGATTTCTACATGCACGGCTTCGATATTGACATCCCCTCTGTCGGTTTATCGGGATTCGATTTCGGGTATCGTGATGGCTTCGACGTCTGGTATCGCGATGAGGATCACGACTGGACGAACGTCTGGGAGTTCGACACGGATACGACCTTCGAGGTGGACCCCAACGCCAGGTTGGAGATCCGAAACCACGCCGGCGATGTGGTCGTGAGTACGTGGGATCGGAGCGCGGTCCGCGTGGAG
>CANPVX010000131.1 GCA_947581815.1 Candidatus Indicimonas acetifermentans
GGACCCCCAGCCGGCGTCGTATAAGCCGTTATCCCGATTCCTTCGAGGATCGCTACGCGGTCGATCGCCAGCGAAAGAGCTCGCCGCACCTCCGGATCGTTGAAGGCCTCGAACTTGGCTCCGTTCCAGGCTACGTAGTCGTAGAACCGCTGCTCGATCGTCTCGATCCGCACATCGTCATCGCCCTGAAACTGTTGCGCGGCCTCCAGATCCAGCGGGTTGATGACGTCGAGGTCACCGTTCTTCAGCTCGATCAGCCGGGTCACCTCCTCGGGGATGATGCGGAAGACGACCCTCTCCACCCGCGGGCTCGCCGTGAAGGCTCTCGGGTTCGGCACCAGCACCAGCCGCTCACCGGGCCGCCACTCCGCGACCTGGAACGGGCCGTTCACCACGAGATTCCCGCCGGGATCGATGACGGTGGGGTGGCTGACCAGCGATGCCTTGTCCTCGGCCGAGGATTCGAAGATGTGGGCCGGAATGATCCCGACGCTGGTCCAGAACAGCATCCTCGGGTTTTGGCGGTCGAAGAAAAACGTCACCCGCCGTTCGTCCGGCGCCACGACCGAATCGAGGCTCTGCCAAACATCGCCGAACGGAGAGGCGACTTCGGGTCGCCGGATGACATCATAGGTGAAAACGACGTCGGCGGCACGAACCGGCTGGCCGTCGGACCAGACGGCTTCCGGCCGGAGGTAGTAGGTGAGAGCCGTCGAGTCGAAGCTGAACTCCCAGCGCTCGGCCAGCGAGAGATCGTCGACTATGTACTCGAGGGCGCCGCTCTCCCAACGCGCCGAGTTGAGGCCGAGGTAGAGCATCTCGTTGACCTCACCGTCGAGCAGGCTCTGCTCCACCACCGGCAACAGCGTCGCGATGTCGGTATCGACGCCGATCACCAGCGTGTTGTCCGCCTCCGGTCGCTCGCACGAGGGTAATGCGAGAGCCAGCCCTACCAACGGCAATAACCGAGCGCGCTTCCCTTCCATAACCTCACCCCGCCGTCTTCCGCCTAGCGGCCATGCCGGCCGGAGGATAGTCTTCATCTCGGTTCGGGTGCAACCGTAGGCGCGCGAAGAACACGAAACCGCCGCTGGCCCAACCACGTAGGATCATTAGGTCTCTGAGACTTGGACGGGTGACGGCTTAGCTGCGGGCCGGGTCGTCCGGCGGTCGCTTCTAAAGCCCCTCGTCCAGAAGGTCGTCCTATTAGAATGATATCAGAAAACAAAGCCGAACGCGTCGGCGGCGCACGGCGCCCCCGCAGCCTCAGCTCCACGGTTCCGCGCGGGAGTCTCGCGTTATGTCTCGCCGTCTCTGGCTCACTCGCCTGCTCCTTCCAGGATGCCATGAAAGACCAACAGAACTTCGCTGTTTATTCTCAAAGCCCCGGCCAGGTCGTCGACGCGCTGACCTCCATACTCGTGTTACGGGACGAGCTGGCGGCGGACGTGGCTCCACAGCTGGGCACGAACCTGTTGACGGCGTTTCAGCAGCGGGATGAAGCGCAGTTGACCAGCCAGTCGATCAGTCTGGGTGCAACGGAGCTCCAGAATCTGATCCCAGAGGAGTTTCGCCGCTTCGTGAGCGACGCCGGAGGGCGTTACGTGCTGAGCATAACCCTCGTGCCGGCGGCGGACGGCGGCATGCGAGTCAGCGTCACCCCGACGATCATCGCCACGGTCGGAGGCGGTGAGGGACCGCTGGGCGGGCGTCCGTTACCGTCCAACGGAACTTTGGAGAGCTCGGTGCTCCAGGCGATGTCCGAGCGCCTGGGCCGCTGACGAAGCGCAGTTCGACCATGTCTACTTTCCTCCGAACGGCGACACTGCTCGCGTTGCCGGCCCTCCTTGCCGGCTGCGGCTCGGAGCGGCGAAGCTCACAGGATGTGCTGGCCAACAACCCCGGCGGCGATACCGGTAACAACACCACGCAGAACGAGACCGCGGTGGCGCGGCATGGCGATGTGGTCGTCGTGGGCTTCAACGACTCCGGTCAGTTCACCAGCGAGCGCAGCATGACCGGCTACGCGTACTCCACCGACGGCGGGGCCAGCTTCACGGATGCCGGCGTGCTGAAGGCCGCGGGCGGCGGACAGAATCTGGGCGACCCGGCGCTCGCGGTTGATCGCGACGGGAACTTCTATTTCGCCACACTGGCGATCGACGAGCGGGCGAGGTCGTACGTCGGCGTGGCCAAATCGACGGAGACGAAATCGAAGGTGACCTTCGGGCCACCGGTGCTGATCGCCGGTCTCGACCCCGACGGTTTTCAGGACAAGGAACTGATCGCGGTTGATGGCAGCGGCGGACGTCACGACGGCAATGTATATGTCGTGTGGACCGAGTTCCCACCCTTCGGCGCATCGCGCATCCTCTTTTCGCGCTCCACTGACGCCGGCCGCCGTTATTCGCCGCCGATCCAGTTATCCACCTCGGGCTCGGGCGTGCAGGCCGCGATGCCGGCCGTCGCCCTCGACGGCACGCTGTACGTGGCCTGGGAAGACCGCTCGGGCTCCACGGCTGGAACGATCAAGCTCCGGCGCTCCGCTGATGGCGGCGCGAGCTGGGGTCCCGAGATCATCGCCGCGCGCTTCACCCGCATGGGCGACCGCGCGGCGACGGCCGCCTGCGGCCGGCCCTCCCTCAACGGGATGATCCGGGTCAGCGAGTTCCCCAGCATCGACGTGGACAGAGGCAGCGGCCGCTTCAGTGGACATGTTTACATCGCCTACGCAGCGGACCCGGGTCGTCAGGCGCGCGGCGACGCTTCCGATGTGTTCGTTGTGAGATCGACGGACGGCGGGGCTCACTGGAGCGATCCCGTCGACGTGGTCAAGGGAGGAGCGGTGTCGGCGAACCCGGATGAGACGACGAACGACAACTTCCTCCCCGTCCTCGGCGTCAGCCCCGGCGGCGCCGTCAGCGTCTTTTTCTACGACCGGCGCAACGATCCCGAGAACCACTCCATCGACGTCTATCGAGCGCTCTCGATCGATGGCGGTAAGACGTGGGCGAACGAGCGCGTCACGGCCGAGTCGTTCCCCGTGCCGCCGCTCAAGCCGAACTTCGATCCGCTGGTCAAAGCGTGTTATATGGGGGACTACAACGACGGGGCCGTCGACGACTCGGGCTTTTACCTGACCTGGGGTGACAACCGCCTCACAGTGCGAAACGCCCGCTTCCCGAACGGTCGCCCCGACCCCGACGTGCGCTTCCACGTCCTCGAGCTCGAGCGCTAGCGCTTAAACTGCTCGCCCCGTCGAGGGAGTGATCAGCCGAACACCGACCTCATGACTGTTAGGAATGCAGCCAGCCACAGGACCATGGCCAGGTAGGTTCCGAGAAACTTGATCCAAGTACGCAGCAACATCGACGACCACGCTTCAATCTGATACTGGCGCGGAAGGACGAAGCTCGGCGCGGCGAGCTTCCCACCTCCGCAAGACGCTCTCTTCCTGTGATATGCTCTTCGCGGGCAAGAATCGAACCGCTTGTAGACGTAGCCAGAGCTAGCCTTTCGGCAGGGCCGCCCCCCGGGCGTTACGGCCGCGCGACAGTCGAAATGGCCGGTGCGGCAGGTCCACAACTACCTTATATAGACCGATCGCCGACGAGCGGCCTGGATTCGGCGCCCCGGCCACGCTAAACTCCGGCGCGACTCAGCTCGAGGAGACCTAGACTGCGCCGATCCGCCAAATCCATCTTCAGGTTCTGGGTGCCGCTCGCGGCCACCTGGCTGATGATGGCGTCCGAGGGGCCCCTCCTCGCCGCGGTCATCGCGCGCCTGCCCGAGCCCAAGTTCAACCTCGCCGCCTACGGTGTGGCGTTCGCCTTCGCGATTCTCGTCGAATCGCCCGTCATCATGATGATGAGCGCCTCTACGGCGCTCGTTGAAGATGCCACCAGCTTCCGCAGGCTCCGCAACTTCACCTACTCCCTCAACGCCGTCATCACCGGCGTCATGCTGTTGCTGCTGCTCCCTCCGCTATTCAATCTCGTCCTCGAGAGCCTGATCGGCCTGCCTCACGACGTGGCGCGCCTCACGCATCGTGCGCTGATCATCATGCTGCCCTGGCCCGCCGCCATCGGCTACCGGCGTTTCTACCAGGGCTTGCTGATTCGAGGGGGCAAGACGAGGCTCGTGGCCTACGGCACGATCATCCGGTTCTCGGTCATGGCCTCGGTCTCCCTGGCGCTCTTCCATGTCGCTTCGCTGCCGGGTGCGTACCTGGCAGCCGTGGCCCTCTCGAGTGGCGTCTGCGTCGAGGCGCTCGCCGCCCGCCTCATGGCGCGGCGGACCGTGCGCGAGCTCATCGCGACTCAGTCGGACGGACGGGCGAGTCGTGATGCGCTCGACTATGGCAGCATCACCCGGTTCTACATCCCGCTCGCCATGACGTCGGTGCTGGGCTTGGCTGTACACCCCATGGTCACGTTCTTCATGGGAGGCGCCCGCTTCGCGATCGAGTCGCTGGCCGTGCTTCCGGTGGTGAACTCGCTGTCGTTCATCTTTCGCGCGATGGGTCTCAGCTACCAGGAAGTCGCCATCGCGCTACTGGGCAAAAATCATGAGCACGCGAAAGAGATTGGACGCTTTGCCATCGGCCTCGGCCTCGCTTCTTCGCTGGGGCTCGCGCTGATCGGCTTCACCCCATTCGCCCGAGTTTGGTTCGAGACGATCTCGGGACTGAGCCCCGACCTCGCGGCGTTCGCGATTATACCCACCCGGATTCTCGCGCCGCTGCCGGCGCTCTCCGTCTTTCTTTCGTACCAGCGGGCCATCCTCGTTCAGGGCCGTTACACGCGACCCATCACCGTAGCCACGGGCATCGAGGTCGCGGGAATCGCCATCGTACTCATGACGCTGATCCACGGACCCGCTAACATGGTCGGCGTCACCGCGGCGGCTATCGCTTTCGTCGCCGGCCGGCTGGCCGATAATGCCGTGCTAGCACCGCCCTGCGCGCGGGCGCTCAAGGCCTCGAGGCGCGCGCTCGAGCGTATCAGGGGCAGCGAGCAGCCCGACCAGTAACCATCAATCACGTATACACAGGTTACCTATTCGCCTCGCTGTTGTAACCTAAGGCTCGCCGTTGATAGCGCTTAGCCGGGTCTGGCGTTTGGATCCCAGCTCCGTCACTCGTCGAAAATCATCACAGGCCGAATTTCGACGGAGCCGAATTTCGCCGACGGTATCTTGGCAGCGTACTCGATAGCCTCATCGAGATCCTTGCAGTCGAGTATGTAGTATCCCCCAAGCTGCTCCTTGGTCTCTGCGAAAGGACCGTCGGTGGTTTTGGTCTTTCCATCGCGGACGCGCACGGTCGTGGCCGACGCCACCGTGTCGAGGGCGTCCCCAGCTTTCAGCAGCCCTTTCGCCTGCACCTCCCGCGTGTACTCACCGTAGGCCTGGAGGTGCTCGTTGAACTCAGGGGTACCCGGCGCGGGCTCGGCCGAGTCCTCAGCGTAGATCAGCAGCATGTATTGCATATACGTCCCAGGGCCTTTCGCTATGGGTTAGAAACGCATACTCGTCACTCTATATGGCGTTTCAAGGGGGCGCAAAACCCGTACAAACAGCGTAACACGTCAGGAGTGGCCAAGTCGGGGCCAAGTCAGTGGACATAAACCGACGACGATCACACGTCGCATCGTTAGCCCCTTACTCTACCGACGAACGGGCCCAGCGATGTTCGACATGCGGATACGCGGTCGGAGCTGGTACCAACGGCCAGTCTACCCAACGACGGGGCGTCAGCGAGCGCGGTTAGAACAAAAATCCCGGCTCTGCACAGTGCGGAGCTAGAAAACGAACTTCGCAGAAACTTCCAGCCCGTGTCCGCGTGGTGTCAGGCTGACGCGAATGCGGTCTAGGGGCACTTCTTTCCATTGTTCGGTCCTGATCGCTAAGCCGATTAGAGCGCCAAGCGCCGTTGGAGGCAGAATCAAGAGCGCAAGGGCCGATGCCACCTGCCCGGTTGTGCAGGGACCGAGGAACTCATCGGTGCAAACACCAATTACGAGTGCCCCACCGACGACTGTTCCGATCACAAAGCCGATGCCGGCGCCCAGGCCAGTGTGCGATGTTATGCCTTGGCTGACCTCGAGTTTCGTCAACGAGGCAAGCGGCAGCACAAGGCTAGAATGATGGGTCTCGCTTCTCAGTGTGAGCTGGTTGTCGTCAAGACTTACCCAATAGCCGACGACGCCGCGCTGTTGTACTGTGGAGAGGCGGACCTTATCACCCGCGCTGAGTGTGTCCTGAGCGGCGAGACTTGTGAACGACAATGGGATGAGCAGTAACAGCAGAACGCGACGCATGGGATCTCCCTCACATTTCAGGTTCACTGCTCTGCACAGTGAGCTTGTGCGGTCAAGTACCAGTCAAGAGGACGGGAGCTTTACGGTAACTTCTAGGGCACTTGCTGAGAGGCTTCCAACACTGCTTTTCCCCAGCCTTCATCTTCCCAGCCAGCGCTTTTTTGGGGGGTGGCGTGGTGCGGCCACTCGCTGAAGGCAACATTGGCGTCTGGATGTGGCTAAGACCAGATCGTTACCATTGGGATGATCAGCGCTTTAATAGCTGCATAGAGAAGAAAGAATGGTAGAACTCCTAAAGGGGTACTTGTGGTTGATTGTG
>CANPVX010000132.1 GCA_947581815.1 Candidatus Indicimonas acetifermentans
CTGCAGCGCCTCGACGCGATCGACAAGAGCTCGTTGAGCGAGAGCGAGCGCACGAGCTACGATATCTTCAAGCGCCTGGGCGAGGACCAGGTGGGGGAGCTCGAGTTCCGCTCCTACCTCATCCCAATCACCAACCGAAACGGCTTCCACGTGAGCTTCCCGCAGCTGCCCAGGCGAGTGCCGCTGCGTACGGTGGAGGACTATGAGAACTACATCGCGCGGTTGAATGCGTTCTCGACGTATGCCCAGCAGCATATCGACCTGATGCGGATAGGTGTTCGGGAAGGCTACACGTTGCCGGGCGTCGTGCTGGAGGGCTACGAGGACGCCATCGATCCCCACATCGTGGACGAAGCCGCGCAGAGCTTGCTGTTCGAACCGTTCCAGGGCTTCCCGGAAACGATCCCGCCCGAGGACCGTGAGCGCCTCACCGAGGCGGGCATCATGGCCATCACCGAGTCCGTGGTTCCGGGATACCGCGCCTTCGGCGAATTCATGCGCGCTGAGTACTACGCTTCGGCCCGCGAGGAGATCGGAGCTTCGGCGCTTCCGAACGGGCGGGCCTATTACGAGCATCGAGTGCGCCGCTTCACCACACTGGACGATCGAACGCCCGAAGAGGTACACCAGATCGGCCTCACCGAGGTGGCGCGCATCCGCGGCGGGATGGATGAGATCATCGCGGAGGTGGGGTTCGAAGGAGACTTCGAGGCCTTCGTCCGATTCCTCCGTACCGACCCCCGCTTTTATGTCGATACACCAGAGGAGTTGATGGAGAAGACGGCCAGAGTGCTCAAGAAAATGGACGGCCAGCTCCCGCGCCTGTTTGGGGCGCTGCCTCGCATGCCGTATGGGATGCGACCCGTCCCCGACTTCATCGCCCCCAAGACCACGACCGCCTACTACAACCGTCCGGCCGGGGATGGCACTCAAGCCGGTTTCTACTACATCAACACTTACGATCTGTCCAGCCGGCCGCTCTACGAAATCGAGGCTCTCTCGCTCCACGAGGCGGTGCCCGGACACCATCTCCAGATCGCGCTGCAGCAGGAGCTCGAGGGGCTGCCCGACTTCCGCCGCTTCGCGGGCTTCACCGCTTTCGTCGAGGGCTGGGCGCTATACGCCGAGCGCCTGGGGCTCGAGGTGGGTTTCTACGAGGATCCCTACAGCAATTTCGGGCGCCTGACCTACGAGATGTGGCGCGCCTGTAGGCTAGTTGTGGACCCCGGGATGCACTACCTGGGTTGGACCCGGCAGCAGGCCATAGACTTCATGGCCGAGAACAGCGCCCTCAGCTTGCACAACATCACGACAGAAGTGGATCGCTACATCGCTTGGCCGGGACAGGCGGTCGCCTATAAGACGGGCGAGCTGAAGATCCGAGAGTTGAGAGAGCGAGCGGAGCTGCAGTTGGGAGATCGCTTTGACGTGCGCGAGTTCCACGACGTAGTGCTCGGCAGTGGCTCGGTGCCGCTAAGCGTCCTCGAGTCCAACGTAGAGGAGTATATCGCTACAGCTTCTCGGACGCGGACGGACTGATCCTATAGCCGCTCGATAGCGTCGAGCCGGCGCTCGTACTCGTCCATCGTGATGGCCCCGTCGACGAAGTCGCGCTGTAGCGCTTTGAGGGGCGTCTCCTGGGGGCGGCTTAGCCGCACGGGCTCGGGCTCGACCGGCGTCCGGCCGTCGAGCTCCGCCACCCCCGCGATCGCCTTCCCACGGTCTGCACCCCTACCCTCCCCCTCTTCTTCATCTAACTGCCGCCGGCTCCCGTAGTAGCCACGGCGACCCCAACCGCACATACGCCCGCACCCGAAGAAGACGGCGAAGAATAACACCCAGAAGGCCCAACCAAATTCAAACATCCATCTGCCTCCGGCTATGCTTGTTCTTGTGTCGTCGTCGATACAGCTTGTTTCATTTCCTCGGTTGCCCGGTCAAGAATTGCCTTCATCTTCTGCAGCGTCTCCGGGTCGGACCAACGCGTCGCGCGATCGAAAGTCACTTGCGCCAGGTCCTTGAACGAGGTCGTCAGGTCTCTCATCTCGCTGCGGAAGAAGCGGTCCGTGAAGTCCGTTACCCGGCTGATGATGTCATCGACCAAGGCCCCGTTCTGCTTCAAGAACTCACGCCCCTCTTCCGTGACGCTGTAGACCTTCTTGCCTTCAGCCTCCTCGCACGTCACGTAGCCCTGGTCCTGAAGCATCTGGAGCGTCGGGTAGACCGAGCCGGGGCTGGCCGAATAGCACCCCCCCGACTTCTCCTCGAGCGCGCGCATCACCTCGTATCCGTGCATCGGCTTGCGCGAGAGCAGCTCCAGGATCACGTACTTCAAATCGCCGCGATCGAAGATGCGGAACCGACCGGCGCCGAACTTGAAGCCCTTGGGGCCGAACAGGTCGGCCCAGGCGCCGAACACGAAGTCGCGGTTGCTCTTAGACATCCTGTATCCCATTCGATGCGGCCCGGAGGCCGCGGGTTGCGAGCGGCAGAGAAAAGGGCGAGCTGCTGCGCTCGGTGGCTGGTTGCGATATATCGACCGATATATCGACCGATATATCGGTTGATATTATAACGATATATCGGTAGCTGCGCAAGCAAGATAGATTACTATTCTGAGACGCTAGAAGAAGAAGAACGCGGTGGCCAGGATCCCATAGACAGCAAGTAGTTGCGCCCCCTCGAGCCAGTGGGACTCGCCGTCGAGCGATATGACCGTCACGACGCCGGTGGCGAGGGCGACGGAGGCAACTTCGAAGCCGTTGAAGGAGAGGCTCATGGGGTGGCCCAAAGCTACGGAGAGAAAGACGAGCACGGGAGCGATGAAGAGCGCGATTTGGGCGCTCGAGCCCACGGCGATCGCGAACGACAGGTCGATCTTGTTCTTGGCAGCGACGAGGACGGCGGCCCCGTGCTCGGCCGCGTTGCCGACGAGGGGGATGATGATCACACCGAGGAAGAACTCGCTGACGCCGAGGCGCGTGGTCGTATCCTCGGTGACGCCCACGAGGATCTCGGCCAGCCAGGCGACGAAAACCGTGGCCGCGACCAGCGTAATAACCGAGCGCCGCGCCGACCACTTCGGTGGCTCATCGTGTCCCTCAGACCGGAACAGCTCCCTGTGAGTGCGGAGAGTGAACACCAGGCTCAGCACGTAGACGAGGAGCATCATCCCGGCGACAAGGTACGAAAGCTTATGGATCACCTCGGGGTCGGCGCTGGGGTGTGAGAGGTCGAAAAGCGCCGGAACGCCGAGCCCCACGACCGCGAGGGCCAGCAGCGCGGCGTTCATGCCGGCGGCCCGGGCGTTGAAGCGAAGATTCTGATACTTGAGGCCGCCCACCAACAACGACAACCCCAGGACGAGCAGCAAGTTGCCGATGATCGACCCGGTGATCGATGCTTTGACGAGGTCGATGAGCCCCGCCTTGAGGGCGAAGATGCCGATGATCAGCTCGGCGGCGTTCCCGAGCGTGGCGTTCATCAGCCCACCGATCGTGGCACCGGTTCGCGCGGCGAGCTCTTCGGTGGCGGTTCCCATGAGACCGGCCAGCGGCACGATCGCCGCGGCGGCGACGAAGAAGACCAGGACGGGCGGGGAATGGAGCACGTCGAGGGCGATCGCCGCGACGACGAGTAGAAACAGAGCGTGGCGCGGCCTCAGCGGCACCTCAGGTGCCTACCCTGACGAGAAGCTCATAAAGGAATTGCGTCCCGAATCCGAGGTTCTGAAGCGAGAGGCGTTCGTCAACGCCATGCACCCTCTCGCTCTCTGAGACGGGCAACTTGAATAATCCCAGGCCGTAGGCTTCGATCCCCATCTCCCTGAAGTAGTGGGAGTCGGTGAAGCCGGCGAGCACGTACGGCAGAACCGTGGCCCCGGGATCGAATTCCTCCGCCAGCGACTCTATGGCCCGAAACAGCTCACTGTCGCTCGGCGAAGCCGTCGCGGGCCAGTTTTGGCCCAGCGGCTCGATCGTCAGGGTCTCCCCGTCCGCGCCCGCGCGCTCTCGCAGCTCCGCCAGAAACGAATCGGGATCCGCTCCAGGCAGCAGGCGAACGTCTAATTCCGCACTCGCCATGGGCGGGATCACGTTCGTCCTCGGGCTGCCTTCCAGCGCGGTGATGGAGATCGTGTTCCTCAGTATGGCGTTGTGGTAGCGGTCCCTCAGGATGAGAGCCCGCTTCTCCGGGTCGGCCAGGCTTCCCTCGATGTCCGCGTAAAGCTCGGCCTCTGCGGGAGGGGCGACGAGCGCCAGTCGCCGGAAAAATTCTGCAACGGGAGGGGTAAGCTGGATGGGGGTGTCCCAGCTCCGCAGCCGCTCCAGGCCCTCGACGAGCCGGTTGAGCGCCGAGGCAGCGATGGGCTGCGAGCCGTGACCGCTGGGCCCGCGCGCCGTCACGCTCTGCCAGAAAGGCGACTTCTCGGTCACCCCGACTCCGTAATACAGTACATCGTCGTTTGCATCGACCCGGATGGTGCCGCCTTCGTTGATCACGAACTCGGCGCCCTTGATCAAATCGGCGTGGTCTTGAAGGAAGTCGCCGGCGTCGATCCCGCCCACGATCTCCTCATCGCTTGTCGCCAGAAGGATGATATCGCGGCTCAGGGGAGGACCGTGGCGAGCCAGCAGCTTGAGGGCCATGAGCTGGGCTATCGCGGTCCCCTTCATGTCGAGGGCGCCGCGGCCCCAGATATAACCGTCTCGGATTTCACCGGCTAAAGGATCGACCGACCAGAACTCCGGCGACGCGGCCACGACATCCATGTGGCTGAGGAGAACGATGGCACCCTCTCGCGGCTCGCGCCCCGCCCGGATACGACCCACCAACGCCGCTTTCCCCCCTCCCGCCCCTTCCCCCTGATCGATGAGGAGGAACTCGATGCCCTCGCTGATCAGTTGGTCGCGGAGGAAGCGCGCCGCGACGATCTCGCGCCCCGGCGGATTCGTGGTGTTGACGCGGATGTAGCGGCTGAGCAGATCCGCGGCCTCTTCGCTGGCCGCCGACCAGTCGATCTCTGGAGCGGCCGAGCTCTCGTCGCCGTCTTGAGCGACGGCCGGTCGCGCGGCCCAGAGCAGTAACGCCAGGACGCACATCCACTGCCTCGCTTTCCCGCGCCCTCGCCCACGGTGATATCGTCTCATTGGGTCAGGTCCGTCAGGAATGAGGCTGCCAACGGGCGGCGCGCCCGCTGAGGTCGATGTCCGGGAAGCGGTCCGGGTGAAGCAACGCCGCGAGGATCTCGACGCCGTCGATCGCGCGCGGACCCGATCGGTTGAAGTAGGAGGAGCCATCCACGACGTACGCACGACCCGCCTCGACTGCCCGCGGAGCCGCGGCGGTGAGCCGTTCGGCGTAGCGATCCGCATCTTGCCGCGAGGCTTCCAGCTTGTATCCGCACGGCATGATGAGCAAGACGTCCGGATCCAGGCCCATCAGCTCATCCCAGGCGACTTCGATCGAGCGCTGGCCCGCCTCTCCTCTCACGTTCGTGCCTCCCGCGATCTCGACCATCTCCGGGACCCAATGCCCCGGGATGAAGGGAGGATCCAACCACTCGATCCCCAGCAGACGCGGTCGCGCTCGGCCTTCAACCCGTTCGCGGACGCGATCCAGACGCCGCCGCAGATCGCGCACGAAGCGAGTCGCCGCCTCAGCAGCCCCGGCCCCGTCGCCCACCTGCTTGATCGTCTCGAAAATTCCCTCCAGCGTGTGCGCGTCTAGAGACAGCACGCGTGCCGCGTTCGCCAAACTATCGACGACCGACTGCGCGTCCGACGCTGGAACGGCGCAGACCTCGCACACCGCCTGGGTCAGGACGACGTCAGGGCGAACCTGGCGCAGCGCTGCCTCATCGATCTGGTAGACGCTGCCGGCCGTCGCCATCGCCTCGCGCACCGCGGCGTCCACCGCGGCGCTGTCGAGGCCGTCGGGGTCGAAGCGCGGTCGCGTGATGCGCGGGCGATCGAGCGCTTCGGGCGGGTAGTCGCACTCGTGTGAGATGGCGACCACGTCGTCGCCCAGCCCCAGCGCCCAGGCGATCTCGGTCCCACTGGCGAGGAGAGATGCGATTCTCATGAACGTTTTCCTGCGCCGCACCATACACCGCCCAGCGGGCGAGTTCAAGAGAACACGTTGAAGCGGTGGTGTGGAGGTGGCCCCCTCCGCCCCCTCTGCCCCCTCCGCCCCCTCAAAGTGCACAGCGCCAGGCGGCGGGCCGGCGGATGGCGGAAATCTTCAGTCATTACAACCAAAATCGCCCCGATTGCGTCTATATTATAAAGAGGCCTATTTTGTGTATAGCGCTTCTTCTTAGGGCCATCCTATGCGCCGACTCCCGAGTTGGCGCAGCAGTATGTACTGGAGGTCAGTATGATCAAGATAACCTCCCCAAGCTTGGTGGCCGGTCTCGGTGTTCTTATCGCGCTGTCGTTCGCGACTCCAGCGGAAGCCCAGAAAACGAGGTCGGGTGCCAAAGTATCGAGAGGCACGACGGTTCGGGTTTCCGGCGGCTCATCCGCGAGGTCGGGGGGCAAGATGCGGAGCGGCGGCGCTTCCCGCGCGCGTGGTAGCTCGGGCAACAGGTCGTCGGG
>CANPVX010000133.1 GCA_947581815.1 Candidatus Indicimonas acetifermentans
GTCGTGATCTTCGCACTCATGATTCTCGGCACCGTGGGAATCGCTGCGCTGCTGACGGCGAATGACGAGCAGCGCTCTTCCCGCGCCGTGCGCGAGTCGGGAATGGCGTTCTACACGGCCGAGGCGGGGTACAATAAGGTGTTGGCGACCTGGCCCGACAGCCTCACCGATTTGCTCAATCCCGGCGATAGCCTCGACCTCGGTTGGGAGACCCTCGACAATGGCGCCAGCTTTCGAGCCATGATCTACCGGTTCGACAACGGCGCCGCCCAGGAGATCTACGGGATGGTCGTCGAGGGTCGGGGCGCGGGCCCCCTGGGCGGCCAGCGAACGGTCGCCCTGGCGGGCACGTCCGCAAGTATCCCGATACTCAGCAGTGCGATCTTCGGGAAGGACTCCGTGTATGTGAAGGGGCCAGGCCCCGTCAAAGGCGATGTCGGCAGCAACGGCGACATCACTAATGACTCCCTGGCTGGGCCCGGCCTGGTTCAGGGCAACGCGTCGGCCGGAGGCTTGGTCTACAACCAGGGTGCGGTCACGGGAACCGTTACAGAGGGCGTGGCGCCGGTCACTTTTCCAACTGTCGATTGCCCGAGCATTCCGTATGGCCCTCCGCCGACGGGGGACCCGAGCGGCATCGACTGGAACGCGGGCACCGGCGATCTAACTCTATCGAAGAGCACCGACAAGTTCTTCGCGTCGGGCACCTACTTCTTCCACGATTTCGTCAAGGGTGGGGACGGTCAGATGATCGTGGCACCGGGCGACACCGTTGACATCTTCATCGACGGTACGCTCTCGATCAACGGCGACGGCTTCAACAACATGGCCAATGAGGCTGAGAACGTTCAGATCTGGGGCTGCGGCAGCGATACGAGCGACTGGGAGATTCACGGGGACAACAATACGTGGGCCACGGTCTACGCGCCGAACCATCACCTTCTGCTGAAGGGCGATGGGGACCGGTACGGCTCTTACGTCGCCCAGTCGATTCATAAGCAGGGCTCCGGGGTCGTCGAATACGATGACGTTGCCGATTCGCCCATGTTCGAAAAGGGCTACATCGCGGTTCCCGGATCCATGATGCAGGTTTCGCGTTAAGTCCGATTAGCCGCGGATCGCTCGCTCTCGAGACGAATCCAGGACTACACAAAACAGGCCCTTGAAGCCTTCCCGCTCGTCCCCGCTCTCATCTCTTTTTTCACTGACCGCCGGCCTCTTCTTCGCCTCCGGGGCGACCGCACTGGTCTACCAGGTGGCGTGGCTCCGCTCGCTGTTGCTGGTCTTCGGATCCACGGCCTTCGCCGTGGCTACGATCCTGACCTCGTTCATGGCCGGGCTCGCCGGCGGCGCCTACTACGTGGGTCGCTGGATCGATCGCAGCCCCCATCCGCTGGCCGTCTACGGTCTGCTCGAGATCGGCATCGGGCTCTACGCCCTGGCCGTGCCTCTCCTGTTCGCCGCGCTCGAGCCGATCTATCGAGCGGTCTGGGTGTCGCTCCACCCACCGGCCTACGCCTTCGCGCTTCTACGCTTCTTCCTCTGTTTTCTCGTGCTCCTCGTGCCCACCGCTATGATGGGCGGCACTCTTCCAGCCCTGGCTCGATTCAGCGCGCGGCTGCCGCTCGACATCGTGGGCAGCGTCGGCGCTTTATACGGAGTGAACACGCTCGGCGCGTTCTGCGGGACCCTGCTGAGCGGATTCCTGCTGCTTCCTGCCATCGGACTCGGAGCGACGCTGCGCCTCACCGCAGCGGTCAACGTTCTCATAGGATTAGCCGCTCTGGCGATGGCCCTACGGGAACGCCGCCGGGTCGGGCGGCCGCAGCCGGCGGAAGGGGGAGCGCTCCCGGTGATCGAGGCCACGGCCGGCGCCGACGCCGCCGCGACGGCTCCTGCGGCGCAGCGCGGCGATCGAAGCCGGCGAGCGGCGATCCGCGCCGCCTTCGCGCTGACGGGCGCCGCCGCGCTCGTGCTCGAGGTGGCCTGGACCCGGGTGCTGTCCCTGGTGATCGGCCCCAGCGTCTACGGGTTCGCGTTGATGCTGGCCGCGTTCCTGGCCGGGCTGGGGTTAGGGAGTCTCATATTCGCGGGCGTCATCACCAGGTTTCGCTGGACGGGGGTCTGGCCGTTCGCGGCCCTGTCGGCGGCGACCGGAGCGCTGGCCTACGGGGCCCTCCTCTCCTTTCACCGGCTGCCGTACATCTACGTGAGGCTCTTCGAGCGCTGGGGCGCACTCGAGTCGCGGCCCGGCATCGTCTTCGCCATCGGCCTCGTGCTGAGCGGCGCGATCATGCTGCCGCCGACGCTAGCGATGGGCGGGCTATTCCCGGCGGCGCTCAAAGGATTCGGCCTCGCGAAGGATGAGGCCGGGCGGGGCGTGGGCGGGCTGTACGCGGCGAACGCCGCCGGCGCCGTGGCTGGAGCGTTCGCCGCCGGCTTTCTGCTCATCCCGGCGTTTGGACTGCAGGGCACGGTGCTGGCTGCCGCGTGGCTCTATCTGGCCGTCGCGGGCGCTTTGGCCTGGATGGTCTGCCGCGAGCACCGGGTGGCCTGGGCGATCCCGGTGGCCGCCGTTGCACTCGGTGCACTGACGCTGATCGGTGCGCCGCCTTGGAACCGGTTGGTAATGTCGAGTGGTGTCTATCACTACGCCGGGAAATTCGGTCAGCCGGAATCGGCGGCGCAGCTCGCGCGGCAGGCGGACCAGGATTACGAGGAGCTGTACTACAGAGAGGGCCTGGTCAGCACCGTGCTCGTCGCCCGGGAGCGCCGCGTCGAGGCGCGTCTGGGCCCGAACCCGACGCCCAGCCTCTTGCTGATCAACAACGGCAAGGTGGACGCGTCGTCTGTGGGGGACATGCCGACGCAGGTTCTCAGCGCCCACATCCCTCTCCTGCTGCACCCCGCGCCCCGGCGCGCCCTGGTCATCGGGCTCGCCAGCGGTACGACGGCTGGCTCGGCGCTGCGTCACGAGCTCGAGTCCCTCGACATCGTAGAGATCGAGCCCGCGACCGTCGAGGCGGCAGCATTCTTCGACTTCGTGAACGGCCGCCCGCTCGATGACCCGAGGGCGCGTATCAGCTTCGCCGACGGGCGCACCTATCTGCTGCTGACCGATCGATCGTACGACGTCATCATCTCCGAGCCGTCGAACCCGTGGATCACCGGCGTCTCCAACCTGTTCACGCTCGAGTTCTTTGAGCTAGCGCGGGAGAGGTTGGCAGAGGGAGGCGTCTTCTGTCAGTGGGTTCAGATGTACGGGATGTCGTCCGAGAACCTGGAGGTGCTGCTTCGCACCTTCCGGTCCGTTTTCCCGAGCGCTCTCGTCTTCAATACGATCCGGTACACCGACGTCCTGCTGGTCGGGGCTATGCAGCCTCTGCGCATCGTTCCCTCGGAGCTCGAGCGGCGCCTGACCCGGCCGGAGGTCGCAGCCGATCTCGCGCGGGTGGGGATCACCGATGCGGCGCAGCTGCTGGCCCGAGGCCGGCTGGGGCCGCGGGAGCTCGAGGAGCTGGTCGGCGATCGAGGCACCCTATTGAATACTGACGACAACGCCCGCATCGAGTTCAGCGCGCCGCTGGACCTCTATCGAGAGACGCGCGGCGAGAACGAGCGGTTGCTGGAGGGATTCGCGCGGGGGTTGGGAGCGTACCTCGTGGGCGACGATCCCGACGTGAGCGTCCCGTTCCTCGAGCAGCTGGCCGCCGCCTACTTGGAATTAGGGTTTCACGCCGAGGCCGAGGCGACTCTCAGGGTCGCCAGGAATGCTAGGCGGGGCGACAGCGGATCGCCCGACGACGTCAGGCCTTAATCGTATCTACACGCCTATCTTATTTGCCGAGCTTGGGCGTGCGCCCTCAGAGCATCGGCTGGAAGAGGCGCGAGAAGTTCTCGGCGAGTCGGCGCGCGAGCGGCCGCGCGAGATGTTTTTCGCGGCTCAATTCGGTGCTGCGGTCGATCTCGTTGCTGAGCTGATCGGCGACGCGGTTCACGAACCCTTCGTCCACGACTTCGAGATTGGTCTCGAAGTTGAGATGCAAGCTGCGGAAGTCGAGATTCGCTGAGCCCAACATCGCATATACGCCGTCGACGACCATGGCCTTCGCGTGAATGAATGGCAACGGGCGCTCGAAGATGCGGACGCCGGAATTGAGCAGCGGCGTGAACATGGAGCGGGCGGCGAAATCAGTATACCAGTGGTTGCTGCGTTTCGGTACGACGAGCTTGACGTCTACGCCGCGCAGCGCAGCGTAACGAATGGCATGCACGATCGGCTCATCGGGCACGAAGTAGGGTGTGACGATGGTTATCGAATGCTCCGCGGAGACGATCGCCGCGAAGAACGCGTCGGCGAGCCCGTGCCCGAGGTGCTCGGGGCCACCAGGCACGATCTGGACGAGCGCATCGCCTGCCGGTTCGAGCGCTGGAAAGTAGGCGGGCTCCATCAACTTCTCCGGTGCTTCCTTCGATGCGAAGTGCCAGTCCTCGATGAACAGAGACTGTACGTCCGATACGACGGGGCCTTCGATTCGAACGTGGTAGTCCGAAATAGGAGACCCGTTCGTATAAATCGAAAGGTTCTCATCCTGGAAGTTGATCCCTCCGACAAACGCGATTCTTCCGTCCATCACGGCGATCTTGCGGTGATTGCGCAGGTTGATCTGGAAGCGGCCTTTGAGAGGGTTGGCCTGTGAGATCGAGTGCACGCGCACACCCGCTTCTCGGGTAGGTTTGAAGAACGAGGAAAAGTGGGTGAACGTAGAGCCGAAACGGTCGTACAGAAGACGGACCTGAACGCCGGAGCGGGCGCGCTCACTGAGTAGATCGCGCAACTCGTGCCCGAATCGGTCACGGCGAAAGATGAAGGTCTGCAGGTGAATCGAGGATTCCGCGCCCTCGATGGCTTCGAGCAGCGCCGGATAGAATTCATCGCCGTTGACCAGAAACTGAGCCCGGTTACCTGCGATCACCATGTTGCGGCTGACGGCCGGGTCGGTCGCTCTGAGGATGTGCCGCGCGGGCTGGGACTCGGTGCCGGGCCGCGTCCACCTCGACGAGCTCATGGCGAGCTCGTCGAAAGTGGGGTGGAGCGCGGCGCGCTGCGCCACGAGCTCTCTCGAAGCTTCCCTCTCCGCAGCTCCCCTGCGCACGCGATCTACGCCGAACCCGAGGTATCCGAGCGCGCCCAAGTACGGAAAAGCCCAAACGACGGCCAGCCACAGCACTGCCGACACCGGACGGTGCTTATGGAGCAGAATGTCGATGCTGAGCAGCGAGGCGAGGATCACATGCCCGATACCCAGAAGCGAAAGGTCTTGGATCATGCACTTAACGTATTTCAGGCGCCGTCCGCGCGCGATCCTATAGCTGGAGGCTGTCGAAGCGGCGCCTGGGGGCGGGGGCGAGATGGCGCGTCAGGGGCGGGGGCGGGGGCGGGGGCGGCTCGATACGATGGCGATCAGATCGCCGCGGGGGCTCACCGCGATCCGTGTGATGTCCGCGATCCCATGGTCGGCGAGCTCTGCGATCTGCTGCCACTCGGAGGTGTCCTCCTCCCCAGGCCTCCAGGAGTACAGCCTCGATCCCTGGCCCATCACGATCGCCCCGTCGGGTGTCCAGGCATAGTCCTGGCTCTCTGGCAACGTTCGCACCAGCGTTTCGACATCTCCGCTAAACAGGTCGAGCTGTTTGATCCAAGATTCGCTCTCGCTGATCTGGTGGATGAAACTGATCGCTGGCTGACCGGGAACCTGATGCAATGATCGACCGATGTTCGTTTCGATGATTTCCACCTGACCCGTGCGCACATCGGCGAGTTGCAGCGTGGCGGGATCGCCGAGAACGAACAACGCGACGCGCGTATCGTCGCCCCAGGCGTGGTATCCGACTGGCTTCACATCCTCCAGCACGACTCCAAGATTCTCGCCATCGAAGTCGAAGTGCCAGAGCCTTTGCGTGGAGTCGGCCTCCACTTGCACGACGGAGAAGGCCTCGCCGCCCGGCATTACGGTCGGCGAGTATTCGCTCTCTGTTGTGTGTGTCAGCCGAACGATCGCGCCGCTCGCGAGCTCATAACGGTAGGCGTCCGCCTGTCCTTCGCGGATCGAGGTGTAGAGAAGCCACGCGCCGTCGGGCGTGAAGCTCGGCTGATTGTCGTATCCGTCTCTGTCGGTGATGTTGCGGAGCGATCCTACTTCGATCCTCCCATCCCTATTCGCGAGCTCGCCGAGATAGATGTCCGTCGCCGGTTGAGCTTCGGTGCCTGCGGCCGTCAAGATCATGGCCAGCACGCCGCCGCAGACACCTCGAAGGGTCGTCACGGTTGTCCCGGGTTCACGCCCACCTCGACGGGCTCCGAACGCAAGCGGAACAGCACGAAGTTCCGTTCCTGGGAGGACGGAATCAGACACCGCTCCGCGAACGGTTTAAACAAATCCCAGCGGAAGATCGCGGGATCCGCGCCGCGCAGAACGTAGTATTGTACGGCCAGCATGCTGACGAGTACGTGGGTGATTCCCGTCGACTCGAGACAATCGCCCTCGGTCAGCGTCGCC
>CANPVX010000134.1 GCA_947581815.1 Candidatus Indicimonas acetifermentans
GCCGTTGGTGACGCTCAAGTCAAGCTCAACGGGCTACCCATCGCCCAACAGCCCGTGGCCCTGCGCCACGGCGATCAGTTGATCTTGAACGGGGCGACGGCGGTGTATCTCGATCAGTCACCTCAGACTGTCGTCCAACCCGCTGCCGTCGCGCTGGACTCGACGATCCCGATGGGGGCGACGGTCCCGATGGGAGCCAGTCCCATGCGCGCGGCGGCCAGCGCCAACGGGCCGGTGGACATCGGCTCGTCGGGTAGAGCGCGGCCGCCGATGCCGGTGAACGCTGGGCAGGCTCAGCCGCAGGTCGGGCAGCCCGGCGCGCCGGAGCCCGAGTCGAAGCAAGAGGAGATCGTGGCCGTCTTGCGGAAGCTCCCGGACGGTCCGGCCTACATGCTCGGTCAGGCTGGTTTCAGGATCGGGCGTGAGAAACGTTGCGATCTGGTGATCGCGGATCGCGCTGTGTCGCGGCTGCACGCGGAGATCGCTTATAGCCGGGGGCAGTACCTGCTGCGCGATCTAGGGCGTGGCGGGACGAAGGTCAACGGAAAGAAGATCGGAGAGCCTCACAAGCTGCGCGTCGGCGACATCGTCCAGATAGGAGGCAGTGAGTTCGCCTTCGCGCGCCGCCCGGCCTCGGCGGAGGAGCTCGTGCGGCCGGGCGAGGTCACACCGGTGCTCTCGGCTGTGGAGGAAGCGCCGACGATGATCGCTCTGAAGAAGAGGTCGAGCGGAAACGGGCTCACCTGGTTCCTCATACTCTTCGGCGCCGCGGCGGCTCTGGCGATCTACCTGACCTGAAGCGTCCTAGTGAGCCGTATCTCCTAACATCTCTCGCACGGCGGCCCGGGTACTGTCAGCAGCGGCCTGGGCCCCCGCGCGGATGCCCTCGCCAGCGCGGCGCCCGCGCTCCATCATCTCCTCGCTCGCCCGCTCAACCTCGCGGCGCGCCTGCTCCACCGCTTCCTGAATCCGCTCGTGCTGCTGCTGGTCGCGAACGTAAAACCCTACCGCTACGCCTGCCCCGAAGACGATCAGCCACATCACGAGTTTGATGGTTATCCGCCGACGTCTCTCTGCCATCGCCTGACCTCCTCCGCTATGTCGTCCTTTCCGGGGCCGACGGGTCGGCCTCGTCGAGCTGAACTTGCTGATCCCTCCAGATCTGCTCCCATCCTTCCTCTTCCCCTCCCACGATAAGCGCGTCCACATCCCCCGCCAATTCGCGCCAGACCTCCTCGCTCAGCAGGCCCCGCCGCCGCGCGCGGTCGAGCGCCACACGCTGCGCTTCGAATACCCGCACGCTGGCGCGGTTCAGCTCAAGGCGCCGAATCGTCTCGTGGTCCAGGGTGAGGCTGGCGACGCGACCGAGTCCAACGCTGCGGATCGCTTCGAAGTGCTGGCGCAGGTTCTCGAAGAGGCGTTCCGAGATCTCGCCCTCGCGATGGAGGGCATCCAGCTGCCGCAGCGCCGCGCCCGCGGCTATCGAAATCCCGGTGGACCGCTCGAACTCATCCTGTTCCTTTGACCTCTCGACGAGCCCCAAGCGTCGAAGCAAAGGCTCGATCGTCAACCCCTGTACGAGTAGCGAGAGGAATACAGCTCCTAGCGTGATCGTCTGCAGGCGGCCGACCTGCGGGACCGCGGCCGGGATTACGAGCGCCAGCGCCACGGGAATGCTGCCGCGCAGGCCGCTCCAGTTGATTGCGTGGATCCACGAGGTCGACAGCCGGGCGCCCGCCAGCACGCGGTACAGCGTCAAGAGTCCGTAAACCGCGATCGCGCGGGCCAACAACATGACGCCGAACACCATGACGATCTCGCCGGCCCGGCCCAGCTCCCGACCGAACTCGACGGTGAGGCCTATCAGCAGGAACAGGAGGCCGTTGATCATGAAGGCGGCCACTTCCCAGAAGTGACCCAGGCTGAGCCGTGTAGAGGGGCTCATCGAGAGCACGCGGCCGTAGTTGCCCACGATGAGGCCTGCCAACACTACCGCGATCACGCCAGAAAAGTGAAAGCGCTCGGCGATCAGGTAAGAACCGTAGGCTAGTACGAGAGACAGCCCGACTTCCACGAGGTGGTCATCGATCTTCGAATAGAGTCGATGACAGAGATAGCCGAGAACGCCTCCGACCACGGCGCCGCCCGCTACCACCTTGACGAACTCGAGCGACGCCTCGAGCAGCGTGACGCCCTCACCGCCGATCACCTGCAGCACCAGCAGGTACAACACCACGGCCACGCCATCGTTGAACACGGATTCGCCTTCAACGATGGTCTGCAAACCTTTGGCGACCCCGTTCTCTTTGAAGAGAGCCAGCACCGCCACGGGGTCGGTGGGGCTCAGCATGACCGCGAGCAGGCCCGCTATTGCGATCGGCATGCCGAGCAAGGTCGCGAACGCGGCCGATAGGAGCACGACCTGGATCAGCGTGCCGCCCAAGGCGAGCAGTCCCACGGGTCGCGCGTATCGCCGTAGGAACTCCAGGTCCATGTTGATCGTGCCTTCGAAGAGAAGCGGCGGCAGGAAGAGGAGCAGCCAAAGGTGAGGGTCGACCGGTAGGTCGGGGAGCTGCAGGAGCGGACCGGCCACGATCCCTGTTATGACCAGCGCGATCGTGTAAGGCAGCCGGACGTACTTGACCGCGACGGCCACGGCGATCGCGATGAACAGCAGCTCGATCAACAGCACGGTTTGGGACACGCCGCTGAAACTAGGCGGCGAATCGCATGGGGGGTAGGTACTCGGTACTCGGTATTCGGTATTCCGTAGATCTCCCCGACGCCCTGACTAACCCCGCCCCGTCCTCATACCGAGTACCGACTACTGAATACCGAGTACCGAATACGCGATCACTTGCCAAAGCGGCGCTGTGAGGTATAGGATCGCGAAACGTGAGTTCGAGCTGGTACGCTGGATGTCCCACGGATGACGGGATGAGCGGAGGGATGGTTTGAGCTTCGGCCTATACCTGCCACAGGGTCTGCTAGGCATGCACATCCTGGGGGGTTTGCAGACACCGACCCAGGTCGCGCAAGAGGGCGCCTCCCAGCTTTCGGGCGCCGTGGGTCGGCTTTGGGACGCGATCCTGAGCGGCGGCTCCCTCGAGAAGGTGGTCATATTCTTCCTGGTCTTTGGAGCGCTTTACGCGCTTTCCCGGGTCACGCGCCGCTCCATCAACCGACAGATCGAAGACGTGAAGCGGAGACACGAGCTCCGAAAGATCGTCAACTACATCTTCTGGATCGCTCTCGCCGTCGCCGGCGTCGCTCTCTTCGCCGAGCAGCTCGACCTGAAGGATCTGGGGACAGTCCTCGGCCTCATCGCCGCCGCCATCACGATCGCGCTGTCCGATGTCATCCGCAGCCTCGCGGGCTGGGTCTACGTGAGCTCGCGCCGCGGAGTCGAGATCGGCAGCCGGGTGGAGGTCGAGGGCGTCAAGGGCGACGTGATCGACATCGGCCTGCTCAAGACGACGTTGCTTGAGGTGGGGGAGCCGCTCGTCCATGGGCTCCAGTCGACCGGAAGGCTCGTGACGGTCCCGAACAGCGTCTTCCTCGGCAAGACCGTCTTCGCTTCGGCTTCAGAGAACCCGCTGGTCTGGCAGGAGCTGCAGATCCTGGTCACTTTCGAGAGCGACTGGGCAAGCGCCCGGGAGATACTGCGAGGGACAGCCGACGAGCTCTATCAGGAAATCTTGCCCGACTTGAAGGCCAGTTTCGAGCACCTCGAGCGGCGCTACGCGTTTCGGCTGGGTTCGACGGCTCCGATCGTCTATACAACGATCGCCGACTCCGGTGTGCTGTTGACACTCCGCTATCTGACATTCGTCCGGCGCAGGCGTTCCACCTCGGACCGCATATCGACTGCGGTGCTCGATCGTTTCGAGAAGGATGAGCGCATCGAGTTCGCCTATCCCACCTATCGGCTCTTCCGCCATGGAGAGGAGCTCAGCGGAGGGCCCGGCACGCCGGGATCATCCTGAAGGACCGTCAGCCCGCAAGCCCTCATATATCAATACCGGCCGCCAATCGACGTACGATTGACGGCCGGTGGGGCTCTGACTCAACTCAGCGCGACGCCTCAAGACGTCGCCGGGTCAAACGCCCGGACTAAAACTGGTAGCTAGCCTACGCCACCTCGAGGTAGTCACTTGCCCATGCTGGTTGGCCAGATAAGCCTTCAGACACTGGACCACCTCCTTTAGTTAGAGTTCATGACGACGGCGCGAAAATCCAGACTTCGATGGCGCTCCTCACCCAAGGGCGCCTCTCACTCGCCAACCTAGGCTAAGGGTATGTCCCCAGGCAAGATCTCGTCGCCTCGAAGTCACCTTGACGGCGCGGTTCACAGCCGGGTATAGTGAGCCGCCGGTGCAAAAAACTGAGACCCGTTTCCAACTCGCGGAGGCACCATGGCTGAGACAAAGGTCCCGGATAACCTGCGCTACACGGAGGAGCACGAATACGTCATGGAGACAGATTCAGAGGGTGAGGTGATCGTTGGCATAACGGATTTCGCCCAAAACGAGCTGAGTGACATCGTCTTCGTGGAGCTGCCGGACGTAGGAGCATCGTTTTCGCGGATGGAATCGTTTGGCACGATCGAGGCCGTCAAAGCCGTCTCCGACTTGTATATCCCGCTCAGCGGCAAGGTGATCGGCGTGAACGACAGCCTGGAAGAAGAGCCGTCCCTCATCAATACCGATCCTTATGGAGACGGATGGATGGTCCGGCTTAGTATCAAGGATCCGTCGGAGCTCAACCAGCTCCTCGGGCCCGATGAGTATACGTCACTGATCGCAGAGGACTGAGCGCCCGAAAGATCTGATGAGCTTCAACCCACACTCGGACGCCGATCGCAGGGAGATGCTCCAGACCATCGGCGTGGAGTCAGAAGACGACCTGTTCGCCGACGTACCGGATAGGTTCCGGCTCGATCGGCCGCTCGATATACCGAGCGCCCTTTCCGAGTGGGAAGCACTGCGCACCCTCCAGGCGCACGGGGCGGCCAACGCATCTGTGATCTGCTTCGCCGGCGCCGGCTACTATGACCACCATGTGCCGGCGGTCGTCGATCACCTGATCCGCCGCAGCGAGTTCTACACCGCCTATACGCCTTACCAGCCAGAAGTTAGCCAGGGCACGCTGCAGGCGATCTACGAGTTCCAGTCGATGGTCTGCGAGCTCATGGGCCTCGACGTGGCCAACGCCTCCATGTACGACGGCGCTTCCGCGATGGCGGAGGCGGCGCTGATGGCGCGCTCCATCAAGAAGAAGCGTGAAAAGATCGTAGTCTCGGGAACCGTCCACCCTCACTACCGGCAAGTACTCTCCGCGTACAACTACGGTGTCAAAGCACCCATCGAAGTGGCGCCCCGCGACGGTTCCGGAATCACGGACATGGATGCCCTCGCCGGCCTGATCAAAGGTGATGATGACACCGCCGCTATCATCCTCCAGAGCCCCAACTTTTTCGGCAATATCGAAGACTTCCAGTCGGCTGCGAGCCTCGCTCACGACGCCGGGGCGCTCCTCATCGCGGTCGTCGACCCGATCTCGCTCGCCCTACTGAAAAGCCCGGGCGAGTGCGGTGCCGATATCAGCGTCGCAGAAGGGCAGCCGTTGGGTAATGGCATGAGCTACGGCGGGCCCGTCGTGGGCCTCTTTGCGTCGCGCAAGGAATACATACGGCAGATGCCGGGGCGCATCGTCGGAGCCGCCACGGATGTCGAGGGTAGGCGTGGCTTCGTCCTCACGCTACAGACCCGAGAGCAGCACATCCGTCGCGAGAAAGCGACGAGCAACATCTGCACGAACCAGGGGCTCAACGCTCTGGCCGCCACCATCTATATGGCCACGATGGGTCGCAGCGGCCTGCGGCAGGTCGCCGAGACGAGCGCCCAAGTCGCTCACTACGCCTACGACCAGATCGTCGAGCTGGATGGGATCGAACCCTTGTTCCCGGACGCTCACTTCTTCCGCGAATTCGCCATCAAGACGAGCGAACCGGCGGGGCGGGTGATCGAGCGCGGCATAGCGCGGGGAGTACTGGCCGGCGTCGATTTGTCTCGCTTCCCTTGTCTCCAGGCCGATGGCCTGCTGATCGCCTTCACCGAGAAGCGTTCGAAGGCCGATGTGGATGGGCTGATCGAAGTGCTGAGAGGGGGTTGAGATGCCTGTTCTCACATTTCACGGCCACTCCTGTTTCGCGCTCGAGGCCGCTGATGGGACCACCCTCTGGATAGACCCGTTCCTCACCGGCAACCCTCAGGCCGATATCGGACCTGATGCGGTCGAGCGCGCCGACTATGTGCTTTTCACCCACGGCCACAGCGACCACATCGGCGATGGCTTCGAGATCGCGCGGAGGACGGGCGCGACGGTCGTCTCTACTTTCGAGATCGTGTCGTTCGCCCAGCAGATCAAAGGGATTGAGAACGCCCACCCGTTGCATATCGGAGGTGGCTACAACTTTTCGTT
>CANPVX010000135.1 GCA_947581815.1 Candidatus Indicimonas acetifermentans
CACGGCTCCGAGCGACCCGCCCGTTACTCATCCTTGAACAGTGAACGGATAAGCTTTTTCCGAAATTGGGAGCCTTGTACGAAATACGTGCCCAGTATGGCACGACGGGTCTCTGGGTCCAAGTCAGTTCGCTGCATCAAGGTCGTGCCATCCGCAGAAGCATAACGGGTTCGAATCGTATCTCCATCAATTCTGTACTGCAAACTGTCACCCGTCTGGATGCGGCGCTCAGCAAGGAACCCGAACCAATTGGGCAGGCCCTCAACTAACCTCTGGTACGTCTCCTCGCTTACGATCCCCGCTTTTTGAACGGCGTCCAGATCGTCGCGTGCGCCGCCCACGAATTGATCGAGGCTGAGGCCACGAATGAATTCCGTGTCGATCAGAGCATGCTGTGCATCGATGGCTACAGCCGCTATGGAGTCCTGCGACGCCTGCGACTCACCTTCCGTCACGAACACGGCGATCCGCTCAGCATCGCGTCCGGACAGTCGCACCTCGAGCCGCAATATATCGACCTTAAAGAGCGTCTTCTCGAGAAGCATCTCCATCACCGTGTCGCGAGACTTCGGACGGGTCGATACTCCCGGCTGCGCACCCTCCACCGCCTGGACGCTGGCCAGAGCCGCAACCACGAGCGCGGCGCCCACCGCGAGCCTGCCCGTATCGCGGGCGGATACCGAACGGTTGACTCTCTGCTCTCTGTCCAAAGGGGAGCCTCCTTACGCTGGGGCGTTAGCGGAGTCGATCACTTCCGCGGAAAACTTGGTCAGTTCGGCGACGGCTCGCAATGACGGTTCCTGGAGGCAGCGGTTCCTCTCCTCCCGTCCTTGCTCATCGCTCGAACTGAGCCGCATCTTAACTATCAGCGTCGAGTTTCCATTGGCCTACAAGAAGCATGCAGGTTGCAGGCCTAGTGCACGTCCCGGAGAGCCCGGTGAGAAGTCGTCTTTCGCCACACACCATCTCCACGGTAGCCGTCCTGGGCGCCGTCTTTTGCGGGCCGGCCCTCGGCGCTTCGCAATCCGCCTGGGACAGTAATCGGCCTCGCAGTATCGCCTCGATCATCTCGGCCGAACGCGGCAAAGTGTTGGACGTCTTTGCCGTGGAGCCCGAACGCCGCATCGCGCTGAGTGGGCATAGCTTCCCATCGCTCGGATCGATCCAATACATGGACTCCGCACGGGCCACCTCCGCAAAACGCCTTGATCTTATCCGGCGCTGGGTAACGTCCTACGGAATCGATCCCGCGGTGCTCGGAATGTTTGAGAGCGAGATGCTGTTTAGAGAGGATAGCCTCTATTTTTGGCTGCCCGTCCAACGCCCACTGATCCCATACATCACGGCTGAGGTTCGACGAGAGGATCCAGTGACACTGTTCCTCGTGTGGGCGGGCGCCTATGGCTCGGCGGCCGATATCGATTGGGTTTTCCTCGTCTACGGGATACGAAAGCAGTGACCGCCCATCGCCACTGTCGCAAAGGAGACTGTGTATGAGGATCAAGCAAAAGATTTTTACGCTGCCTGAACGGATCGGCGATAGACCGAAGACGGCTGCGCAGCCTCCTCACCTCCAGCACACGCAGCAAAGCCCGCCAGCTATTTACGATGAGCTGGCAGAATGGGCGTTCTTCACGCTGCCTCCGAAGCTACCCGTCCGCGAGCAGCAGACGCTCATCTCGGTGCCGACCACGAGAGCTCTTTGGCTGGACGGATCGGTTAGAGCTGCACACAAGGATTCATTCATGCCTCCTTCGGGCAGTCGCGAGTTCTGGCACCTTCATGCCGACGGGAGTACGCATCTCTGCGTGTCCGATGATGTGGCTCGGGAGGTATGTGAGAAGAACTGGGGTGAACCGCACCCCTGGAAAGACAGGGGTGTGAATGAGATTCTGGTTTATGCGCCGAGGGACGAATCCGAGATAACGGTCGCAAAGCGAATGATGTTACAATCCTTCGAATACGCTTCCGGTCGCGCTGTAGACCCGGATCTGTAGGGCCAACGATTGGAGAGGTCCATGGCCAAAGCTATAGGAGTTGGCGGTGTCTTCTTCAAATCACGGGATCCTAAACTGCTTGCTTCCTGGTACGAGAGATGGCTTGGAGTCCCCGTGGAGGAGAATCACAGCGCCGCCTTCAAGCCTGAGAGTATGCCCAGCGGCTCGTACACCGTTTGGGGACCTTTCAGGAGCTCCACCTCCTATTTCGATCCATCCGACAAGGAGTACATGTTCAACCTCATAGTCGATGACCTGGACGGAGCCCTCTCCCAAGTCAGCGAGGGTGGCGCGGAGATCGCCGGCGAGGTCGAAGAATACGCGTACGGACGCTTCGGCTGGTTCATCGATCCCGAAGGTAACAAGGTCGAGCTATGGGAGCCTGAGCCAGACCATGAATAGCGACGTCATGATTTTCGTCCGCGATGTTGAGAAGAGCTCCGCGTGGTATCAGAACCTCTTCGGGGCGAGCAGCGCTCACGGAGGCAGCGAGTTCGATCTTATAGTCGATGGTGATCGCCTCCTGGTGATGCTGCACCACCGCGACGCCGATGAGCACCCCGCCGTCAGCGATCCAACTGAGGGTACCCTGGGAAGCGGCGTCCTGATCTACATCACCGTCGACGATGTCGACGCGGTCCACCGCCGCGCGGTCGACATGGAGGCTAACGTGCTCGATGAGCCCCATATCAACGAAAGGGCACGCCAGATCGAGTTCAGCCTCCGTGACCCTGACGGTTATGCGCTGACCGTCTGCCGCCCGCGGTCCGCCAAGTAGCCGATGGGCGCTTGGAGGGTCGAGCGCTTGGGCTCGCTGGCGCTAGTACTGCTCATCGCTGGGTGCCAGCGCGACCGTGCGGCGGATGCCGCGGTGGAGCCGCTCGCTCGAGCGGCCCTGCTCGATCCGAGCCATGAGATCTGGAGTCAGAATGCGCCGTCGCTGTTCCGGGCGAGGTTCGAGACCAGCGTCGGCGATTTCGTCATCGAAGCGAATCGCGATTGGGCTCCGCGCGGGGTCGATCGCTTCTACAATCTCGTCCGCACGGGCTTCTTCGACGACTCTCGTTTTTTCCGCGTGCGTGCTGGCTTCATCGCGCAATTCGGCATCCCGGGCGACCCTGCGATCACAGCCGCGTTGGAGGACCAGACCATCTCGGACGACCCAGTCCGGAAAAGCAACTTGCGTGGCTTCGTGGCCTACGCGATGACGGGCCCCGATAGCCGGGCCACTCAACTCTTTATCAACTACAGCGATAACTCTCGATTGGACGCCGAGGGGTTCGCCCCAATAGGGCGTGTGATCGAGGGTATGGAAGTGGTGGATCGCCTATACGCGGGCTACGGCGAGGACGCAGGTGGGGGGATGCGGGGAGGTAAGCAGGGAAAGATCCTCGCGGCTGGCAACGAGCACTTGGATCGGGAGTTCCCCGACCTGGACAAGCTGGTGCGTGCGAGCATCGTGGAGACGGACAAGTAGCGTCGAACAGAACCGGGAACACAAAAGAGAGGAGCTGAGATGCGGAGAGTTTCTGTTCTTGCGTTGCTCTTTCTCATCGCGGGATCGGCGGCTCTGGCGCAAGAGTCTACCAGCTATCCAACGCCGGTCGAGGGCGACTACGTCATCCGGGACTTCGAGTTCGAAAGCGGAGAGGTATTGCCGGAGTTGAACCTGCACTACACGACGATCGGTACGCCGAATCGAGACGAGGCAGGGGTGGTGCGAAACGCCGTACTGATCATGCACGGCACTACGGGTAGCGGACGCGGCTTCCTCAGCGATCGGTTCGCCGGCAGGCTTTTCGGCCCGGGCCAGCTTCTGGACGCCGGCGAGTATTTCATCATCCTCCCCGATGCTGTGGGGCACGGAAAGTCGAGTCGGCCCAGCGACGACCTGCTCATGTATTTTCCGAGGTACAACTACGACGATATGGTCCGTGCTCAGTACCGGCTGCTGACGGAGCATCTCGGCGTGAACCATTTGAGATTGGTTATGGGCACGTCGATGGGAGGCATGCAGACATGGGTTTGGGGCTATACATACCCCGATTTCATGGACGCGCTGATGCCGTTGGCCAGCTTACCCGTGGAGATCGCTGGCCGTAACCGCATGATGCGCAAGATGATCATCGAGGCGATTCGCGATGATCCCGAATGGCGAGACGGCCAATACGAAGCCCAGCCGCGCGGCCTGACCGCGGCGGTCTACGTCCTCATCTTTATGGTCAGTAGCCCGCTGCAATGGCAGAAGGCGGCGCCGACGCGCGCAGAGTCTGAAGCGTTCCTCGAGGCACGCGTGCGACGCTACACCGCTTCCCTCGATGCGAACGATCTGATCTACCAGTTTGATTCGTCGCGCGACTATAATCCGTCACCTCACCTGGAACGGATCAAGGCTCCGCTCTACGCCATCAATTCCGCCGATGACCAGGTGAACCCGCCGGAGCTCGGCATTCTGGAAGAAGAGATCAAACGCGTGGAGCGGGGACGGTATATCTTGATCCCCATCAGCGATGAAACGCGCGGCCACGGTACGCATTCGATGCCGACCGTCTGGGGCGACTACCTGGCTGAGCTATTGGCAGAGTCTGAGTCACCCTAGGGGTTCGTGGCAGGTAGCCCCCTGTGACTGCGATCTGAGTCGATGTACGAAGGGTACACTCTAGATCATCATGAGCGCACAGAAGCGAGTCCTGCCGCCGGTCTACGTGCTCATCACCCTGCTGGTGATGGTGGGGCTCAATCTCTTCCTCCCGGTCGCGCGAATTGTGGCGCGGCCGTACAGTTATGCTGGCGCGGTCCTCATCGTTCTTGGCGTAGCGATGAACGTTTGGGCTTCGGGTTACTTCAACAAGGTGAAAACGCCCGTCAAACCGTTCGAGCAATCGACACGCCTGGTTACGGTCGGGCTCTATCGATACACGCGCAATCCAATGTATCTGGGCCTGCTGCTCATCCTGGCGGGCATAGCCGTGCTTCTCGGGAATCTCACGCCGTTCTTGGTCATCGGTGTGCTCGCGTGGCTCTTAAAGCGCGAGTTCATAAGAGTCGAAGAAGCGGCGCTAGAAGCGACGTTTGGAGAAGACTACGCCGAATACAAGAAGCAAGTGAGGCGTTGGGTCTGACCGCTTGCTTGCGGAAAGTCCGACCGCTCGACCTATGTATTGTAGTGAGCCCAACCCGGAGGCGTATTATGCACCACCCCATCGTTTTGGGCTTACCCTAGAGGACTGGGAACCATGTGGTCAGAACGGCTGCGATCGACGCGCGATGAGCGAGCGGCGGGAGTCATCCGCTACATGCTGGGGTTGGTATTCATTTCAGCGGGCGCGATGAAGCTCTTCGTACCCATGCTGGCCGATGCATGGTCGGGCCAGCTGCTCGCCGCTGAGCTGCCTTTCTATACGCTGACGCGGTGGAGCGTGCCGATCGTTGAGATCTTGATTGGCGTGATGCTGACCGCCGGCTACTTCGTCCGGCTGGCCAGCCTAGTTGTGATCGGGATGATGGTCGTCGCCACATACGTTCATATGGTAGTTGATGATCCAGGGCTGTTCCCTCTCCAGCCGAGCGAACCGATCATTCCGCTGATCGTGATCGGCATGGCGGGATACACACTGTGGCGGGGTGGTGGTGCGCGGAGCTTTGACCTGAAAGCGTGGGGAAGGACCTAACAGGAACATCGTCAATGCCTCAAATTATCGAGAAACCTAGTATTATCGAATCCGCCGGGAACTTACCGAAAAGGATCGAAGAGTTCGCGGGTCGGGTGAATTCTGGGCAGCAGCACGTGAGCGTCGCTCGCATGAAGTCTCCCGCCGGGTGGCGCGAGCCGGGGCAGCGGCCCGAGTTCGAAGAGATCACGGTCGTCCTGAGCGGTACGCTCCGCGTCGAGCATGAGGAAGGGACCCTCGATGTGCGCGCGAGCCAGGTGCTGCTGACGAAGCCTGGCGAGTGGGTGCGCTATAGCACGCCGGAGCCGGGTGGCGCGGAGTATGTGTCGGTCTGTCTCCCGGCGTTCTCGCCCGAGATTGTGCACAGGGACGCCGAGACTTGGTAAGCCTGCTGTCGGCGCCCCCAAAATCTGTACTTGGCGGCGGGATCGCCGCGGGCTCTGCCGCCACTAGGAAGGATTGCGAGGGAACGGTCGCTGCAGGCAGTTTGCCAGTCAGGGGTGGAGTCGCATGTGCTCTCCTGAACGAGGTAGATAGCCATGACAGTCAAACACGCCCGGAACGTCCCGAGTGTGACCGTCTCGGCAGGGACGGATACGGAACGCCAGGTTCTGATCGGGCCGGATGAGGCCCCCCACTTCGCCATGCGGCGCTTCATCATGGAGCCGGGAGGCGGGATGCCGGCCCACACGAACACCGTTGAGCACGAGCAATACGTACTGCGAGGGCGGGCGAAGATCGGGATCGGCGATGA
>CANPVX010000136.1 GCA_947581815.1 Candidatus Indicimonas acetifermentans
GACGTTTCCTCAAGCACTGCCTAACGGATAACGCCTTCAGCGAACAGGAGAACGCCGACCTCGCCCATCTGCGGAGCATCTTGACGCTGCAGGATGAGGACGCCGTGCAAGTCCACGACGAGGTCGCGCGATTCGTTTACGGAAAAGCCATCGAGCAGGCGCTCGAGGACCACCGGCTCGATCGCAAGGAGGAAGCATTCCTCAAGCGACTTCGTGACGATCTCCAGATCGACGAGCCGCTCGCCCAGGAGATGCTCGCGGAGGGCGCCCTTCGGACCCGCCAGCGTTACCTGGCGAAGGCCGTATCCCACAATGTCCTAGTCGATTCCGGAGAGACGGTTCTGGAGCTGACAGGTACCTCGGAGGCGTCGGTAGAGGATGCCGTTCGCTCGGCCATCGCGGAGGCCAGCCGCGCCATCCCCAACCTTCGCCGCGTAAAGGTGGCTGATGTGGAAGCGGCCATCGAGGATGGGAAGTTCGCGCGCTGGCACGTGAAGCTGCAGGTGTTCATCAAGGCTGCGGACTGAGCTGTCCGATCCCGTGGCGGAGCGAATGAGCTTAAGTGTAATCAACACACGTCCCGACTAGATTCTGATTGTGCCGCTATTGTGCCGTTACTTAGCGGGAAGTACCGGCAAAGACCCCTCCAGCCCGTCAAGCCCCTCCAACTCGTCCAGCGTCTGCGGCCAGTCTTCTCTCAATATTAGAGACAGCGCCCGGTCCCGGAGCAGCTTCCCCCCAGTCTGGCAGGTAGGGCAGTAGTTGGTCTCGTTCCGTGCATACACGATCCTCTGTATAGTAGAGCCGCACTCGGGACACGGTTCGCCATACCTCCCGTGGGCTTTCATGGCCGGGTGAAAGGCCGTGACCTTCTCGGGAAACCCCGCGCCGACTTCGGCGCGCAGCCGCTCGATCCACCCGAGAAGCGACTCTCGCGTCGCAGCGTAAAGCCGATCGAGCTCCTCCTGGCTCAGCTGGCTCGTCCGCTTGACCGGAGAAAGCTTGGCCGAGCGTAGAATCTCGCCCGAGTGGGCATTCCCTATCCCGCTGAAGATCCGCGGGTCGGTGAGCGCTCGCTTCAGGGTCCGGTTCTCCCGCACGAGAGCGTCTCGGAACCCCTCGCGGCTCACCTCCAGCGGCTCCGCCCCGCCGCGCGCGAAAGCAGCCAGGCTATCCTCACCCCGTACCAGATGGAGGGAGGCGCGCTTTTTCGTCCCCGCCTCGGTCAGCAGCACGGTCCCGGCGGCAAAATCGAACGCGGCATGGCCGAGCTTTTTCGGGATCGAAGCTTGGCGCTCCCTCCAGCGGAAACGCCCGCTGATCATGAGGTGGAACACGAGGAAGAGCTCCTCCTCCCCCCCCTCCCCCCCCAGTTCCCAGACGATCCGCTTGCCGATGCGGCGAATTCCGTCTACGCGTCGTCCTTCCGCCGTCGAGATCGCCGGATCGTACGTCTTGAGCAGCGACGCCGACTGGATGCGGACGCCTGTGAGCGACTGCCCCAGGATGTGCCTCTCCAGGGCCTCCATATAGACGGTGATTTCCGGCAACTCAGGCATCCTCTTTAGTCCACCTCCTCGCTGGCTCGCTCAACACCGCCGGAGTATCCCCGCAGGCCGGTGTGGCCCTTCCCCGACGTAGCGTTTTCGCCTCACCCCGCCTGGAGAAGAAGGCCGAAACACCGAGCGGGCGGAACCCACTGTGGCTCCCAGGCAGCGGTGCCAAATCGGCCCATCTTTTGCGTCTGACTGCGTATAGCAGCAGCAACTACGAACCCCGCCCGCCCCGGGAGAATCATGGCGACTTCCATCCTGGATCGCGGTCCTCGGCTGAACGCATCGCTCAGCGATGGCGGCATCGAGATCAAGGGCCCCGTACCGGACGAGTACGAAGCGGTCCTATCTTCGGCCGCGTTGCAGTTCCTGGCCAGGCTGGCGAGGCGATTCGAGCCGCGGCGACAGGAGCTGCTGGCCCTCCGGGCCTGGCGTCAAGACGACTACGACGCCGGAAAGCGGCCGCACTTTCTGCCTGAGACGGAAGAGATCCGCCGAGGCGACTGGAGCGTCGCAGCCATCCCCGCCGACCTGCTCGATCGGCGAGTCGAGATCACGGGCCCCGTCGACCGCAAGATGATCATCAACGCGCTGAACTCGGGCGCGAACGTCTTCATGGCCGACTTCGAGGACTCCAACTCGCCCACCTGGGCGAACAATATAGAAGGCCAGATCAACCTGCGTGACGCCGTCCGTCGGACGATCACGTATACCAGCCCGGCGGGCAAGCGGTACGAGCTGAAAGATGAGTTAGCCACCCTCTTCGTCAGGCCGAGGGGGTGGCACCTCGACGAGAAGCACCTCTACATCGACGGTGTGCCGATCTCGGCGGCTCTGTTCGACTTCGGCCTCTTCTTCTTCCACAACGCAACGAGCCAGCTCGACAACGGCACGGCCCCATACTTCTACCTCGCCAAGCTCGAGAGCTACCTGGAAGCGCGGCTGTGGAACGATGTCTTCAACACCGCGCAGAACGATCTTGGCATCCCGCGCGGTACCATCCGAGCGACCGTGCTGATCGAGACGATCACCGCCGCGTTCGAGATGGATGAGATCCTCTACGAGCTCAGGGAGCACTCCGCCGGACTCAACTGCGGACGCTGGGATTACATCTTCAGCTTCATTAGGAAGTTCAGGAACTGGCCCGCTGTCTTGCCGGACCGCGCGCAGATCACCATGGACCGTCACTTCCTGAACTCGTACGTCGAGCTCCTCATCAAGACGTGTCACCGGCGCGGCATCCACGCCATGGGGGGGATGGCCGCGCAGATCCCCATCAAGGGCGACCCGGAGGCCAACGAGCGGGCGATCGAGAAGGTGCGGCAGGACAAGCTGCGTGAGGTCAAAGCCGGCCACGATGGGACGTGGGTGGCACACCCGGGGCTCATCTCCCTGGCGAAAGAAGTGTTCGATGCCCACATGGCGGGGCCCAATCAGATCGAGCGCAAGCGCGAGGATGTCGAGATCACTGCGGAGGACCTGCTCGAGGTTCCCGGTGGAGACATCACCGAGGGCGGCCTTCGCCACAACATCGATGTCGGCATCCAGTACCTGGAGTCGTGGCTCGGCAGCAAGGGTTGCGTGCCCATCTACAACCTGATGGAGGACGCGGCCACCGCCGAGATCTCGCGCAGCCAGGTGTGGCAGTGGTCCCGGCACGGGGCGAGCCTCACCGACGGCCGCCAGGTCACCCCGCAGCTGGTGAAGCAGACGATCGCGGAGGAGCTGGACAAGCTACGAGAGAACCTGGGCGCCGAACGATTCAATGCCGGCAGGTTCGAGCTCGCCGCGCGGATTTTTGATGAAATGACGAGCGCAACGGATTACACGGATTTCATGACCTTAGTCGCCTACGACTATATCGACTAACCCTCACGAAGTGGGTGCAGCATGGACAAGCGGACGTCCGTCGAGAAGTTACGGAGAGACTGGGTGAGTGGGCCCAGGTGGAAAGGTATCGAACGACGCTACGCACCCGAGGACGTGCAGAAGTTGAGGGGCACGGTGGAGATCGAGTACTCGCTCGCCAAGCGAGGGGCGGCGAAGCTCTGGAAGCTTCTCAACCAGGACGACTACGTGGCGGTGCTCAGCGCCGTGACCGGAAGCCAGGCCGTACAGCAGGTGAAGGCGGGGCTAGAGGCGATCTACGTGAGCGGCTGGCAAGTGGCCGGCGACATGAACACGGCCATGCACACGTACCCGGATCAAAGCCTGTACCCCGCCGACAGCGTGCCAAGCCTCGTGAAGCGAATCAATAACGCCTTGCTGCGGGCGGACCAGATTCATCACGCGCGCGGGGAGAATAGTCTGGACTGGCTCGTGCCCATAGTGGCCGATGCCGAGGCCGGGTTCGGCGGGTTGCTGAACGCCTTCGAGCTGATGCGGCACATGATCGAGCAGGGAGCCGCCGCCGTCCACTTCGAAGATCAGCTCGCCTCGCTAAAGAAATGTGGACACTTGGGCGGCAAGGTGTTGGTGCCGACGCAGGAGTTCGTGACCAAGCTCGTAGCGGCGAGGCTGGCGGCGGATGTCTGCGGCGTGGATACGCTCATCATCGCTCGCACCGATGCCCTCAGCGCCACCATACTCGCGAACGACATCGATCCCTACGATGAGGAGTTCGTGATTGGTGAGCGGACGAACGAAGGGTTCGTCCGGGTGAGGTGCGGGATCCGAGCGGCCATCGCCCGAGGGCTCGCCTACGCTCCCTACGCGGATCTGGTCTGGTTCGAGACCAAGACGCCGGACCTCGACGAGGCGAAGGCGTTTGCCGAAGCCATCCAGGCGGAGCATCCCGATAAGCTGCTCGCATACAACTGCTCCCCATCCTTCAACTGGAAGATGCACCTCAGCCAATGTCAGCTCGAGTCGTTCCAGCGCGAGCTGGGGGCGATGGGGTACAAGTTCCAGTTCGTAACGCTGTCCGGGTTCCACGTCTTGAACCACAGCATGTTCAAACTTGCGGGCGATTACCAGCGGAGGGGGATGGCCGCTTACGCCGATCTTCAGACCGACGAGTTCGAGTCGGAGCACGCGGGTTACGAAGCGACCCGGCACCAGGAGTTCGTCGGCGCCGGCTACTTCGACGAGATCACCCGCGTTGCGACGGGCGACTCGAGCTCCACCCTCGCCCTGGAAGGATCGACGGAAGAGGAGCAGTTTCAGCGGGCGGTGTAGAGCGAAGTATCTCAGCTGAGTATTCGTCGGACCCCTGTTTTTCCTGGCTCGCCCGGGTCATATTGTACCCGCCCAATTTAGTAAGGAAGCTGAAGTCAGACCGTTCGAAGTCAGCCCCCCCGTCCCCACTTCGGAGGTCATCGGGAGTGACTGTCGGTTCAAAATTGCCAACAACGCGCGTGGGTCTGCCCGCCCATCCCGCTCGCCATTTCTGTCGTCGACCCCACAAGAGTACCGCATCCAGCCCGAGGGCAAGGGCGAAAGCCGCCTGTAGCGGCGGCCGTGCGACCGCAGGTGCCGGCTGGAGCGACCCACCCGAACCGATGCCGCCGAGACTGACGGAGCCGAGAGCAATGGAAAAGGAGAGCTAGGCCATGAACAAGCGAGTACTCGCAGGCGGATTGTTGATTCTCGCTCTCACGTTGGCAGGAGCCTGGTACGCGCAGACGAATGCGTCTTCGAAGTCCACGACGCATACGTACTACATCGCGGCCGACCCCGTTACCTGGGACTACGCGCCGAGCGGTATGGATAAGATCACGGGGAAGCCCTTCGACAGCGTCGCCAATTTCTGGGTGGAGAGCGGTCCCACGTCGATCGGTAGGGTCTATAAGAAGGCCCTCTACCACGAGTACACGGACGATACGTTCAGCGAGCGCAAGCCGCGGCCGCCCGAGTGGGAGCACCTGGGATTCCTGGGACCGCTGATCCGCGCCACGGTCGGGGATACGATCCGCGTGGTATTCAAGAACAACGTGCACTTCCCGGCCAGCCTGCATCCGCACGGAGTATTCTATAATAAGGACTCGGAGGGCGCGCCCTATTATGATGGCACCGAGGGCGCCGACAAGGCGGACGACGGCGTCCCAACGGGCGCGACTCATACCTACGGGTGGCCCGTCCCCGAGAGGGCTGGGCCGGCCGAGGGTGATCCGAGCTCGATTCTCTGGATGTACCACTCGCACGTCGCCGAAGTGAATGACGTCAACGCCGGGCTGACCGGGCCGATGATTATCACCGGGCGCGGAACGACGAATTCGGACGGCACGCCCAAGGATGTGGACCGCGAGCTGATCGTCGCCTTCGCCGAGTTCGACGAGAACGAGAGCCATTACCTGCGGGAGAACATAGACACGTACACCGGCATGCCGGATAGCGTGATGATCGTCACGGGGATCTTCGGTACCAGCGCGATGGTGCCGGATCCCGGGAAGAACTTCATGGAGACGATGAACGGCCTCACCTTCGGGCACCTGCCGGGGCTGACGATGCGCCAGGGAGAGCGCGTCCGCTGGTACATCATGGCCTCGACGAACTTCGAGCTCCACGCTCCACACTGGCACGGCAACGTCGTTACGGCGCAGCACATGCGCACAGACGTCGCCGCGTTGCTACCGATGGGGATGCTGGTGGCCGATATGGTCCCCGATAACCCCGGGAAGTGGTTGTTTCACTGTCATGTCGGGGGGCATCTGCTCGCGGGGATGCAGTCGGTGTACACGGTCGAGCCGGCGGATGGGATGGCCAGCCAGTGAAGCCAGCCCCACCCGTGGCGGCATTGAGCCGGGTCATACATAGGTTGGGCAAGCTCGGTCGAGTTTCGAAGTTACGTCGAGTTTCGAAGTTCCAGGTCACAATATGCAAGGCGCGGGTGTAG
>CANPVX010000137.1 GCA_947581815.1 Candidatus Indicimonas acetifermentans
ATCGCCGAGGACGCCGGACTGGCGCGGCGCGAGCACCGAGCGCTCGGCCAGGCGCTGAGGACCCGCTATCGCGAGCAGTTGCAGCTCTACGAGGTCGGATGAGCCGGTGTACGTAACCGAATAGTGTGTATAGGGTTACTGCGCTTAGTGGAAGTAGTACTTCACAACAGCTTCGCCCGGGCGGATCGATACGCGCATCTGGTTAGAGTTATCGGAGGGCTCGTAAGGGATGTCGGCGGGGCCGCCCTTGCGCTGGAAGTCGATGATGAACAGGGCGGCGGTGACGCCGAAAGTGACCTGGGCGGCGATGAGGCTGACGCGCGCCCAATCGTCTTTCGAGAGCACGCTCTGAAAGAGCTCCTCGAGAGCGGGGTCGTTAAAGGCGCCGCCGGAGGCGGTGTCGCGGCAGTTCTCGGCGTCCTCCTCGCAGAGAGCGACGAGTTGACGGAAGTCTTGCTCGGCCTGCTCGTGGAGCGCGAATCCGAGGATGGCGAAGCCGGCCGATGCGCCCAGAGTGATCCACTTTGCCGGCGTCGTCCAGCTGCCGAACGTGGTGGCGGCCGCGCCCGGCGCCGCGGAGCCAGCCAGCGGGGCAGAGGCGTCGACTTCGAGCTCCGCCAGCTGCAGCGAGGAGCGCAGCAGGGCCCCAGAAGGTTGCGCCGCCGACTGGCCGAGGGCCGTCGCGCCGGTGAGCGGCAGTACGAGCAGTACGAGCAGTGCGAGCCTGAGCCTGGCCGGTTCTCTCATCGAAGCTCCAGCAGTCGTCCCCGGTAAGAGCCAATTCCGAACGTGCCGCTAACAGGGCCGTAGATCGGCACGATGATCCGTCCTTCGTACACCGAAACCGGCTCTTCGATCGTTCCATCCAGCTTGACGCTCCACAGCGGCTCGCCGTCGCGGCTCAAGAAGTGCAGGCGGCCGGCCAGGCTTCCCAGCAGGATACCGTTCGCGACGACTATCGGAGATGTCTGGAAGGTTTCGTTCACCCTGGCGATGATCCGAGCCGAGCCGTCCTTCGGATCGAACTGGATTAGCTGTCCGGTGGTGGTGACGGCATAGCCCACCGTTCCGGCGATCACGGGACCGGCGATGAATGCGTCAAAGCCAGAAGCCTTCCAGCTGAATTCCAGGTCGGGGAGCGTCCAGGCGACGATCGAGCCCCCCTCCGTGGCTTCGAACACCATCGCCCCATCGCTAGCCGGCTCGCCTACTAGGAACTCGTCGATAGAGGCGGCGGCGCGCCGCAGACCCAGCCGCCGAGTCAGCGTGTAGATACTGTCCGTCGTGACGAAGAGCACGAAGTCGTCCACGACGAGGGGGCCGGCGACCGCGGGCCGGCTGAACTGCTGGCGCCAGATCTGCACCTGCTTGCCGACGTCGAGAGAATGGAGGGTGCCCATGTCGGTTGCGATGAACAGCGTGTCTCCGGATAGCGTCAGCGGCGCGCTGACGGAAGGGAAGTCCTCCTTCCATATGTCGTCGCCGCTGTCCAAGCTGAGGATGCGCAGCTTGCCGGTTCGCTCGGTGGCCGCGTAGATCGTTCCGCCGCTCACCGCCGGGGGGGCGGTCGGGCCCTCGAGCTTCCGCCGCCAGTACTGGGAGCCGTCGTGGCGGCTCAGCGTGTACAGGTAGCGGTCACGCCCGGCGAACACGATGACGTCTTGGGTCACGATCGGGCTCCCGCGCAGGCCCGATCCGACGGTGGCGGTCCAGGTCACTTCGGGTGGCTCCGTCGACACGGTCTCGGTGACGAAAGGGGTGCGCGCGGCGTTGCCCAGGTACATCGGCCAGTGCGCTCCCGGATCCGTCGGCGCGGGACGCCCGGAGCCGCTGCACGCCGCGGCGGCGAGGCCGAACAGAAAGACGCCGAAGGCGCGGAACAGCCTGAACGTGGCGGCGAAATTGACTCTCCGCGGCACGGGGTCTATCTTCGCCGCCCGAAAGCGCCCCGCCTCCTCTGTCAGAAGCGCTGGCCGCAGTCTCGAGCGCGCGCCCGGCCGAGGAGAGGTGCTACCGCGGACGCGGAGCTCGATCCAAATCTCACCCATTTCCGGTCGATGGAATCCAGGATCTACATCACCCAGCTTGGCGAGCACGTCGGAGAAGAAGTCACGGTGCTTGGGTGGCTGCATAACAAACGGTCGAGCGGAAAAATCAGCTTTCTCATCGTACGCGATGGAACGGGTGTCGCGCAAGCGGTCGCCAGCCAAGGCGAGGTGTCAGCCGAAGTCTGGTCTGCTATCGAAGGGCTCGCCTACGAAGCCAGCTTGCGGGTCACCGGCTCGGTCCGCGACGATCCGCGCTCGCCAGGCGGGTACGAGCTGTCGGTCACCGATCTCGAGGTCGTGGGACCCTCCAGCGACGATTACCCGATCCAGCTTAAGGAGCACGGCGTCGACTTCCTGCTCGAGAAGCGTCACCTGTGGCTGCGCAGCCCGAGGCAGGTCGCGATCATGCGCGTGCGCGACGAGGTGATCAAAGCCATCCGCGATTTCTTATACGAGGGCGGCTTCACTCTGGTCGACACGCCGATCCTGACGGGGGCGATCGGAGAATCGGCTGGCACGCTTTTCTCTACGGAGTACTTCGATCTGGGGAACGCTTACCTGGCTCAGACTGGCCAGCTCTACGCCGAGGCGGCTGCGGCCGCGCTGGGGCGCGTCTACTGTTTCGGACCGACGTTCCGGGCGGAGAAATCGAAGACGCGGCGCCATCTCGCCGAGTTCTGGATGATGGAGCCCGAGATCGCCTGGTGCGACAGCGAATGCAACATGCAGCTGCAGGAGGACCTGATCGCTTACGTCGTCGACCGGGCGCTAGACCGGCGCAGGGCGGAGCTCGAAGGTCCGCTCGAGCGGGATCTGACGCGGCTGGAGGCCGTGAAGCCGCCGTTCCCCCGGCTATCGTACAACGAAGCGGTCGAGAAGCTGCAGGCGGGCGGGTCGAAGATCGAATGGGGCGATGACCTTGGCGCGGAGGATGAGACGTTGGTGGCCGAGGGTTACGATCGTCCCGTTTTCCTATACAACTATCCCAAGAAGGCCAAAGCCTTCTATATGAAGGAGAATCCGGACGACCCGCGCACCGTGCTCTGTAACGACCTCATCGCCCCCGAAGGCTACGGCGAGATCATCGGCGGCAGCCAGCGCGAGGACGACTACGACAAGTTGTTGTCGCGCATCAGGGAAGAAGGGCTGCCGGAAGAGACCTACGGCTGGTACCTGGAGCTACGGCGCTACGGGACGTTCCCGCACAGCGGCTTCGGCCTCGGCATCGAACGAACCGTCGCCTGGATCACCGGCGTCCGGCACATCCGCGAGACGATCGCCTTCCCCAGGACGCTGAATCGCCTCTACCCGTAGTCGCCCCGGGGCGCGAAGACCCGCGAGCCGGGTTCAATCCGAGCGCTTCACCTCGTCCCATAGCACGTCGAGCTCCTGCAGCGACGCTTCCCCCATGACGAGTCCCCGCTCTGCTGCCAGCTGTTGCAGGCGCTCGAATCGCCGCTCGAACTTGGCGTTGGCCTCCTTGAGCGCTTTCGCCGCGTGCAGGCGTGAGAGCCGCGCCACGTTGACGCAGGCGAACAGGAGATCACCGAGCTCTTCCTCGAGGTCGGCCCGCTCGCCGCTCTCCAGGTGAGCCGCCACCTCGTCCATCTCCTCGCGCAGCTTGACGAAGGCGTCCGTGGCGTTCTCCCAGTCGAAGCCGACGCCCGCCGCGCGGTCCTGAATGCGCTGCGCCCGCGATAGCGGATCGAGTCGCTCGGCCAACCCCTCGAACACATCTCTGCCGGCTCGCTCCATGGCTTTGTGCGCTTCCCAGTCGGGAGCCGCCTCCGCATCCCCATATAGATGTGGGTGACGCCGGCGCATCTTCGTCTCGAGCTCTTGCACGACATCCTCGGCACCGAATGCCCCGCGCTCTTCAGCCACGACGATCTGGAAAGCGACGTTCAGCAGCAGATCGCCGATCTCGCTTCGCACCGCGTCGTCGCCTCTCTGGTCGAGGATGGCCTCGGAAAGCTCCAGCGCCTCTTCGATCAGGTACGGTGTGAGGGAAGCGGCGGTCTGGGCGGCGTCCCAGGGGCAGCCGGCGCGCAAATAGCGCACGAGCGCCAGCGCTCGGTCTAGAACTGCGGCCTCACCAGGGTGGCCGGCCGGAGTCATGGAGTCTTGGGGGGGGGCCATGATTTTCGCTCTAGGGTCATCGGTCGCACTTGAGAAGCTCTCGTTGTCAGCATCGCCGGAGGCATCATGGCCCTGGGCGACGGGGTTGGAAAGGCCGGCGGCCGGGCTTAACTAAGCGGCGCTCTCGGGTTACCTTTTCGAGATGAGCTCAGCCTGCAGCCAGCCCCCGAAAGATCGTGATGCGGCGGGAGCCTAAGTGCCGGTTTCTCCTTGCACTGGTAATGGCGGCCGTCTATACTGCGGCCGATCGTTTCGATGGATATTCGGGATACTGACACGGCGCGCGCCTGGGTCGAGGTCGATCTAGGTGCGCTCGTTGCAAACTACGACGACATCACGCAGCGAGCCCAGCCGCGGGTGGGCGTGCTGCCCGTGGTCAAAGCTGATGCTTACGGGCTCGGCGTTCGGTCAGTAGTAGCGGCCCTCGAGGCGTTGGACCCCCCCCCTTGGGGTTACGGCGTGGCCTCGGTCTCCGAAGGCGCCGAATTGAGGGAAGCGGGGATCGAGCGCCCGGTTCTGGCCTTTTTCTGCACCCCCGAAGAGCTCGAGCTTGCGGCCGGGTTGCAGCTCACCCCGACGATCGGCGACGAGGAAGGGCTGAGTCGCTGGCGCGAAATCGCGGCGCGGCTGGTACGGCGGCAGGGGCAGGGGCAGGGGCAGGGGCGGGGGCGGGGGCGACGCTTGCCGTTCCATCTCGAGATCGACACCGGGATCGGGCGCGCCGGATTCGCCTACGACTCGACGGAGCGCTGGCTAGCGGCGGTGCTCGAGGCCTCGGCCGAGGATCTCGAGTGGGAGGGAACGTTCACGCATTTCCATTCGGGTACCGCCGAGGGCTCGACCGCGGAGCAGTGGGAGCGCTTCGCCGCTTGCCGCGCGGAGTTCCCGGCTGGCGCGGGTGGCCATGTGCACGCCTCGGCCAGCGGACCGGCCAGCCGGTGGCCCCAGTATTCGGCGGATCTGATCCGCCCGGGCCTCTTCCTCTATGGAGGGGTCGATTGGGTCGAGGGCCCGCGCCCTAGCCCCGTGGCGACCGTGCGAGCCCGGGTGGTCGGAGTGCGAGAGGTGCCTGCAGGTTGGACGGCCAGCTACGGCGCCACGTACACGGCACCGCGGCGCTCACGCTGGGCGACGCTCGCGATCGGTTACGGCGACGGCCTGCGGCGCGAGCTGTCGAACGCGGGTTTCGTGCGCTTCGGGCAGCGCGACGCGCCGATCGTCGGCCGTGTGTGCATGGACGTGATCGTCGTGGACGTGACCGATCTGGAGGGTGTGGAGGCTGGGGACGTAGCTACGGTGATCGGCGGACCCCACGATGGTTCCACGAGCCTGAGCCGGGTCGCCGCGCTCTGCGATACGATCGAGTACGAAATACTGACGGGGCTAGCCCCTCGCCTGCCGCGGCGTTACGTCGGTGCGGCGAGCGACTAACCCCCAAGCAGCGAGCAGGCCACGAGGAATTTTTCTGAATGTCCGATCCAGGAACAGACAGAGTCGATTTCGCGGGGTTGGTGAGCGCGTTGGGCGCCTCTGCTTTCGGAATTCTGGCTCACGTCGAGTCATCGTTGGGGGGGGAGCCGGCCGATCGCGCGACCGAGGCTGATGCCCCGGCAGGCGAAGGCGAAGGCAAAGGTGATGTGGAGTCGGAGGCGGGCTCGGCCGAGCTGTCGCCCGAGCAGAAGGAGGAGAAGGTCCAGAGCGGGCTGGCCGCGGCGCGCCAAGTCGTCGACACCTTGGGAATGTTGGAGACAAAAACGCAGGGGAACTTGACGACAGAGGAGCAACAACTCTTGCAGGGTGTGCTGACCGAGCTGCGTATCACCTACGCGCGGGTGGCGGAACGCGCGTCAACTGGCGCGGGCGGCAGAGGGGGGGAAGGGGGGGGACGAGCAAAGTGACGTTCAGACCTGTCGCCGTGCTCGTCGCGGTCCTCGCGACCGGTTCGGTGGCCTGCACACGGGAGGAGATCGTTTCGGTGGAGCCGGGCAACGCTCCCGGCGAGACGGCCCCTACGGTGGAGGCTCTGCTCAACACGGCGGTGATCCCCGACTGGACGGACACGGTTTTCTCGGGATTCTCCGGTCCATCGAACGCGGGTTTCACCGCTGTGCAGGAGAGTCCGGACCTACTCCGCCATGGA
>CANPVX010000138.1 GCA_947581815.1 Candidatus Indicimonas acetifermentans
ATTACTTCGATAGCCGATGGCATGCTCTCTCCGCGGCGGTCTTCGGGACGCTGCTTCTGGGAATCACACTCACGGACGCTCGGGAGTACATCATCCCTGATCAGTTCAGCCTCGGCGGTCTCGTGCTGGGCCTCGCCCTATCATTCGCTCCGATCGCCCCGACGCCAGTTATGGCGTTCGCAGGGGCGGTCTTGGCGTTCTCGCTGATGTATGCTGTAGCGGTTGTAGGAGAATGGGCGTTCAAGAAGCCGGCGCTCGGGGGTGGAGATATCAAGATGATGGCGATGGTCGGCGCCTTCGTGGGACCTTTGCACGCTCTGCTCACCATATTTGTTGGGTCGCTGGTGGGTGCGTTGATCTTCGGGCCCATCGGGCTCAAGACAGGCAAGCTCGTGCCGTTCGGTGTGTTCCTGTCACTGGGTGCCGGTATCGTCTACATCTGGGGTAACGACATGGTGAGCTGGTACGCCAGTCGATTTCTCGGGCTTTAGGATGGGTGCGCGGTCCGACGCTTCGGAGCTGAACCTGGCGGGGGAGAAGTCTGAGAGATCATGATCGACGGCGGCGCCGCTGGCCAGGGCGGCCACCAGCCTCGCCGTGATCGGGGCGAGAAGGATACCGTTCCGAAAGTGACCGGTCGCGTAGATCAAGCCCGGCACCTCAGGATCCTCTCCTATAATAGGTCGCCCGTCGGGCGTGCCCGGCCGAAACCCGGTCCACGCTTTGGTCATTCGGGCGTTGGCTAGCTCAGGCGCGATCTCGAACGCGTTGCTCAGCACTTCGCGCACGCCTCCGGAAGTGGGACCTGGATCGAAACCCACGTCCTCCACCGTGCTTCCCAACAACAGGCGGCCGTCTCTACGGGGAACGGCGTACGATCTTCTGGACGCTAGGACGCGCTGGATCGCGCCCTGGGCGAGCTGCAGCTGCACGATATGTCCCCGCAACGGTCGGACGGGTAAGGGTCGCACGAGCCCGGCCAGGCGCCCGCTCCAGGCTCCGGCGGCGATGACGAGTCGCCGCCCGGGTATTCTGTCTCCAGAGGCTGTTCGAACGGACCGGAGCTTCCCGGCTTCTATCTCCACCTCGGCCACCGATTCGCCGAGGCGCCAGTCGATTCGGCGTCTCTCCAGCGATCGAAACAACGCCTGGCAAAGCTTGGCGTTGTCGATCTGGATCTCGTCCGGCAGATAAAGGGCCCAGCGTACGGAAGGGTTAGCGAACCGTTCCAGCTTCCTCACCTCGGGGCTGTCGATTCGTTCGACGCGCAAGCCGCGCCTCTCCTGCCAGCGCTGTAACTCGGCCAGGGCAATCTCGTCCGACTCCGTGAGGGCGAAAAGGAGCATGCCTTCTCGGCGCATTTCAGGGTCGATGCCTGTCTCATCGTGGAGTGTCCCAACGAAATCGGGATAGAGCGACCGGGCTTGGTGGCAGAGCTCGAACAACGGGTCGGGCCCGTGGCCTTCGTATTGGGGGGAAATAAGGCCGGCGGCCGCGCTCGATGCCTCACGACCGGGTTGGCCGGGTTCGACGATGGTGACGCTCAAGCCAGCGTCGCTCAGAGCGCGGGCCGCGGCGCAACCGATGATGCCGGCGCCGGCGATGATCACATCGCTGGCGAGGGTCATCCCTTAGGTTCGCGGTCCCATGTGCCTCGGTCGAAAGGGGTTCGTTCACGCGTCGCAGGTCTATCACTCACTTGCGACTCGGCCATGCCGGCCGCTTCACTGCTGTCGTGTTCCATTCTGGTGCTTCGATCTTCTGGGCGCGGCGCCCGAGTCAAACGCGCCCGCACGACTTGCGTGTCAGTCGCGTGCATGACTTCGATCAGGACTCCTTCGCGGACGATCTTCTCTCCCGTCTCCGGTACACGGCCTAGCACGTCCAGCAGATACCCGTTTAGAGAGCGGTGTTCCAGTTGTGGAAACGCCGAATTGAAGAAATGGTTGATCTCGCGAAGGTCGGCGCCACCGTCCACCATCACCTCGTTGCGGCCGAGCCGCACGATCGGATCTTCGGCGATGTCCGTTTCGTCGACGATCTCCCCCACCAGCTCCTCGAGAACGTCTTCGAGCGTGATGAGCCCGTCGGTACCGCCGTACTCATCGATCACTATTCCCATGTGGCTCCGTCGCGACTGGAAGTCGAGTAAGAGCTTATCGAGCGTGAGCGATCTGGGGACCAGCATGGGTTCGCGTGCCAGGGCGCGCAGCTCCATATCGTGCTGCCCTGATATGAGCGCTTGGTAGGCCTGGCGCATATAGAGGATGCCCGTGATACGGTCTATGCTCTCGCTGTACAGCGGGACCCTGCTGAAGCGGACAGCTCTGAGCTTAGGCGCGATCTCGGCCAGCGATCGCGTTTCGGGCCAGGCGAAGATGTCGACGCGCGGAGTCATCGCATCGTACGCGGTGGTCTGATCGAGTAGAAAAGCGCGCTGGATTAGGCGTCGCTCATGCTCCTCGATTTCAGGCTCGCCGTTTCCGTTCCCTACGAGGTCGCGGATTTCCCGGTCGGTCACGCGCGGCAACGCCTCGGCTGCCCCGGGTGCCAGAGCTCTGACCAGCGCTTCCAACGGACCCGCGGCGACGAGCATCGGTAGGGACAGCACCCACAGCGGAACCGCCGCATTGAGCGCGAGGCGCTGGGCCGGGCGAATCGCGAAAGCGCGGAAAAGCAGCTGCACGATCATCAAGACGAAGATCGTTCCAGCGGCAGCCGCGAGGGCAACGGTCAACGATGCGCCGAACGCACGACGTGCGATCTCCCAGGCCACCATCGCGGATCCAGCCGTAGCGCCGATCCGCACGGCCCAAACTGTCGTGAGCAGGCGTAGCGGCCGAGCTCGTAGCGTGGCGAGCCGGCGGGCACGTAACCCACCCCGAGCCGCGAGATCCTCGACCGTCTGATTGGAGAGCGCGAACACGGCCACCTCGGCGGCCGAGGCCAGCCCCGCTATGAGGGCGAGCAAAGCTAGGAACAGGATCAGCGCGGCCATACTAGCGCCATCGCTGCGGGATGCGTGCTTGTTAGATGTCTCTCAGCGCCAAGCGAAGTCCTGCTGGGATGAGCGGGCAACCTGAGCTTTATATCGATCGGCGCCCAGGTCCGCGGGTGCGACGATCTACTCGGAGGTTCGTCAGAAGAGGTGCTTGCGGGCATTTCGTTCAGATCCAATCCTCGGTGAGATCGAGCAGAGAAGCCACTATGTTCTCCGCGGTTTGTCCGTCTGCTTCGGCTTGAAAGTTTGTCACGACGCGATGCCGTAGAACGGGCTGCGCCACCGCCTGTATGTCCTCGTAATTCGGCATCGCTCGCCCGTCCAGCGCGGCCCGAGCCTTCGCCGCCAAGACAAGGTGCTGCGTGCCGCGGGGACCCACTCCCCAGTTCACCCACCGCTTCACGAAATCAGGGGCTGCTGGGTCATCGGGCCGGCTGGCACGGCACAGGTGCACAGCCAACCTTATGAGACTCGGTGGCGCCGGGACGCGGCGTACGAGGCCCTGGAGCTCCAGAAGCTCCTCGCCCGATAGGATCGGCTCCACTTCCTCGAGGTGATCGGCGGTCGTCCGGCTGGCGACCTCCTCTTCCTCTGTCGCCGATGGGTACGTGATCCGGAGCTCGAGCATGAAGCGGTCGAGCTGTGCTTCCGGCAGAGGGTACGTTCCACTCTGTTCGATCGGGTTTTGAGTGGCCAGAACGAAGAAAGGCCGCTCGAGACGGTGCGTCTCTCCCCCCACCGTTACCTCGCCCTCTTGCATGGCCTGCAGCAGTGCCGCCTGTGTCTTCGGTGGCGTGCGGTTGATCTCGTCGGCGAGCACGACGTTCGCGAAGATAGGGCCGCCCACGAACCGGAAGTCGCGCCGGCCCGTCGAGACGTTCTCTTCGATGATCTCCGTCCCCGTGATATCTGATGGCATGAGGTCCGGAGTGAACTGAATGCGGCTGAACTTCAGATGTAACGATTTCGCGAGGCTGTTGACGAGTAGCGTCTTGGCTAGCCCCGGCACTCCGACCAACAGCGAGTGACCGCCCGCCAGGATCGCGATCAGCATCCCCTCGATCACATCGAGCTGGCCCACGACCTGCTTGGCTATCTCCGCCTCGACGCGTCGGCGGGTCGTAGCCAGGCTCTCGAGCAGGAAGACATCCCGGCCCGCCAGCGCTTCGACCGGCGGGTCCCCAGCTTGGCCCGCCTCGGTCTCCATAAGGACAGGGTCGTGGGGGGCTATCGGCGTATCTTCGCTTCTCAACGGGTTGGCTCTCGAATCATCGGCAGGGATATCGCCCCGAACGGGGAACCGTTAAACGACTCACAGACTGGAGGCCCGGGCATTGGGTTTGGCGGACCGCCTGGCACGCTAGCGCGAGCGGGCTGGTCGGGGATCGACCCGGAAGCTGATAGCTCACAACATCCACAAGCTGAAGTTAGATAGAGGGAAAAAGGGGTCAAGGGTAGCTTGCGAAATATTTCACAAGCATATATAGTTCGGCGCGAAAACGGGTCATATATAACGGGTCATATATAATAGACCCGTGATGAATTGGGTTCGCGATCGGCTGCGATGCAGAGACCGGAATACGACCGGAGAAGAGTCGGTGCCTACCTTGGGCTTGGAGCCGGCTTTGCGGCCAGCGCTCTCGTTTTCGCGGCCCTGGGCTTATTCTTAGATGGGCGTTTAGGTACTACCCCCGTATTCACGCTGTTGGGGGTCCTAGTAGGCGGTGTCGCAGGTTTCTACAGCCTCTACCGCCGTGCGATGGCTATTCAGGAGGAAGACGCCGGTACGGATCAAGAGCGAGATATTCAGGGGGATGGGAGTTGAGGCCTGAGGGGGCAGGAGGGCGGGGGGGCGGGGGGAGGCTCCCGGATATATCGTGAAAAGGTGGCTTATCTATGCGGCGATCTCGGCCTTTCTGGTGAGTAGCGCCGCCCTCATCACAAGCATCTGGTTCGAGACTCAAGCCCGGCGGGGAATCTGGGCTGGGCTCGGGGCGGCCTGGCTAGTTCAGGTAACGGCTTTTGCGATGCTGATCTGGATCACGGGGCGTTGGGCGAGCCGTGTCGTCGCCGGCTGGACCGTTGGTACGCTGTTGAGGCTGATCGCTCTGGGCGTCATGGCGTGGCTGTCGTTAGGAGAGATCTGGAGCCTCCCGGCGGAGCCCACGCTGCTTGCGCTGGTCACCGGCATCTTCGTGCTGCTACTGCTCGAGCCCGTCGTGTTCAAACGCGGTCAGGGGGCAGCATGATCGGGCTCGCCGTGCGCTTCTTTGGCCTGCTCGGGCAGGATCCTCACGGCCAGGGAGGAGCGCAGCAAGACATAGGCGAAGTATGGACCGAGCATATGATGCACGAGGTGTCCGATTCGGAGCACTGGCTCGTTCCATTCCTCAATCTTGAGGTCGAGCTGCCGCATTGGCCGCCGCTGCAGATCGGATCGCTGACGATCGATTTCTCGCCGACCAAGCACGTCATCGCGCTACTCATTGCCGCAACTCTCACGGCGATCGTCATGATCTGGACGGCACGCCAGACGCATGGCAAGAAGGCTGCTACGGCGCCGAAGGGTCTGGCAAATCTGATCGAGGCCTTCGTTATCTACCTTCGCGATGAAGTGTGCATACGCTCCATCGGACAGGGCGCCGAGCGGTACGTCTCATTTCTCCTGACGCTCTTTTTCTTCGTGCTGTTCGCGAACCTCCTCGGGCTGGTGCCCTTTGGCTCGACGGCGACGGCGAACATTGGCGTTACGGGCGCGCTGGCCATCGTCTCGCTGGTTGCCATCGAGGTGTTCGGACTGATCGAGATGGGGCCGCGGAAGTACATCAAGACGATCATCTTCGTTCCGAAGGGTGTGCCGTGGTGGCTGCTGCCGCTCATGGTCGTGATCATGAGTCTGGTGGAGTTCCTCTCTAAGCTGACTCGAATATTCGCCCTGGCCATTCGTCTTTTTGCCAATATGACCGCCGGCCATTTTATCATCCTGTCGCTCATCGGCCTCATATTCCTGGCTGGTGCATCGGGAAGCGCGATCAAGTACTTCATCTGGCCGGCTCCGATCGCCATGGCGGTGGCGGTCATGTTGCTGGAAATATTCGTGGCTTTCTTGCAGGCCTATATCTTCACCATGCTGACGTCCGTGTTCATTGGGTTGGTTAGACACGCGCACTAGACCGATTCAACTTTGCACTCACATCCCCCACGGGAGGAACGCAAATGATCAACTCTCTCTTTGGTGCCATCCAGGCGGTTACTCCCGGCATAAGCGCCGAGGCGGCGAGAACGCTATACAGCTTGCTCGGCGCGACGATCGGTTCGGGGCT
>CANPVX010000139.1 GCA_947581815.1 Candidatus Indicimonas acetifermentans
CGGCTATAGAAGAAACCGGCGTTGTCGTGCGTCCACGAGGCGGAGGTGAACTTCGCCCACTCGATGTGATCCTCCAGATCCCGTCCCGTCTCTACGTCTCGCACGAAGAACTCGCGCCAGTCGGACCCGCTTCTGCTGATGCTGTACGCCACCAGCGAACCGTCGTCGCTGAAGAAGTTGCCAGAAAGCGCCACCGTCCCATCCTCCGACAGCGTATTGGGATCGAGGAAAACCGTTGCTTCGCCCTCGAGGCTCGACAGCTTGTACAGCACCGACTGGTTCTGCAGCCCGTCGTTCTTGAAGAAGTAGTAGTTTCCTCCCTCTTCAAACGGCGCCTGGTAGCGCTCGTAGTCCCATAGCTTGGTCAGGCGCTGGCGCAAGTATTCCTTCTCGGGGATCGCGTCCAGATACGCGAACGTGATCTCGTTCTCAGCCTCGATCCAGGCGAGTGTCTCTTCGGAATCGACGTCCTCGAGCCAGCGATAGGGGTCGGCGACCTTGGTCCCATGGTGATCGTCGACCACATCGCCCTTCTTCGTCTCCGGGTACTGGATCCGCTGAGCGACCGCCTGCGCCGGGGCGAAGGTGCAGGCCGCCAGCGCCAGCCCGAGGACCGCGTTTCTCAACGAGTAGCGCACAATCTTGCGCCTCCTGTTTAAGTAAAGCTCAACATCTCAAAGGGTTCGGCGCGTCGGCCGATCCCCGCGCTGCTCCTATTTGTGACTTGTGGCGGACCGGATGCTACTCGAGCGAATCGCCGCCGTCAACTTCCGGTTTCTCCGCCGCGGTTCCTACTAGTATTTCAAGGCACTGGCGCCGGGCTCAGCCGCGCTACCCAGAGACCCGTATTGAGATCGCTCGCGAATATGTAGCCGTTGTGCGGCACAGCGCTCCAGGTCAAGGCCATGTTGGGTCGGAAGCCATCGAGCGTGCCTGTATAGAGGGTGCCGATCACCCGCCCCTGGGCTCGCAGCTGACCGCGCAGCTCGCCGCTCACGTCCAGAACCCGAATGCCGCCGTCGTATGCTCCCATATATAGGACGTCCTCGGCCACATAGACGTTGTGAACGCCGAACTCGACCGGGTCGTACTCGGCAACTTTCCTGGGTCTCTCGATATCGCTCACGTCGATCACGTGTAAGCGGCCCCGGGTGGTGAACTGCTCGCGGCTGTGGAGGTCCACCACCCCCGAATAAGACTCGTCGCCGATGAACACATAATCGCCGTAACGGAAGACGGCGTGCGTCCCGGCGATGAAGTCGGGCGGGTAGATCTCGGAGTGGTTGTATCTGTACTGGCTCACGAACTTCGGATCGGTGATAGAGCCGCCATTGATGCCGCCGCCCACATCGAGGATGACGAGACCATCGCGCCAGTAGGCCAGATAGGCGATACCGTCTTTCACGTACACGTCGTGCAGCCAGCGCTGCGGCGCTACGTTGAAGAAATCGGCGGGGTAGTCCCTCACGTCCTCTCGCTCGATCTCCCAGCGCGCCACTTCCCGCGGGTCGAGCGGGTCCTCGAAATCGATGATCCGCAGCGAGCCAGTAGGGTCGTCAGTGACGAACACGTAGTGATCGTAGATGAAGGCGCTGTGCGTCCCGCCCGTCAACCCTTCCGTATACTCGTTGATCACTTTCGGGTGTAGCGGGTCCGAGGCGTCGAAGAAGAGCAAACCGTTGCGGCGCGTGCTGGCGCCCTCGCGGCTCAGCACCCCGACCCGACCATCGGCCGTCGTGCTCACGTCATTGAGCAGGCGCGCGTCGACTACGATAGAGTCGGCGAGGATCGGCGCGCCGGGATTCGATATGTCGTAGACGTACAGCGCCCCGGCGATGGTAGAGAGATAGACCACATCGCCGACGGGCCAGACCTCCGCCGCCTGCACGCCCTCCGGGATCGGAGCGAAGGCCAAGAATTCTACGCGACGCGGATCGTTACGCGGGATGACCTCGATCACCTTCGCGCCCGACACGTTACCTACGGACGCCTCTACCACGTAGCTTCCCGGCCGCTCGGCCACGAAACGGCCGCCATCATCCACCTGCCCGCCGGAACCGCTGACACTCCAGATCAGCGGCGCGCCGCTCACAGCGCGGCCGTCCCCATCCTTCAACCCGGCGCTCAGCGCCACAACATCCCCCGTGCGTACCGGATCCGATACCGCTGAGATCTCGATCGCCGCGACCGGGTTGGCCCTGACCGTCACATCGGTGCGCGCGGAATGTCCTTCGGCCTCGGCGACGATCGTCGCCCGGCCAGGCGCGCTCCCCGTCACGATCCCGCCCGGCCCGACTTCAGCTATGTCAGGCCGTAACGAGCGCCAGCTCGCCGACACACCGGAGACGGGGTCGCCCAGCTCGGTGGAGGCCAGGAGCTCGAGTCGCAGCATCCCGCCCTCGACCGTCTCGGTGCCGCCCGGCGCTTCGATCGCCACTTCCGCCACCGGCCGCTCGGCGACATCGAGAATGGCAACACCCGACGCGTTGCCGGCGAACGCGATCACGTAGATCTGGCCCGGCCGCATGGTCGTGACCAGGCCATTCTCGTCGGCGCCAGCGATGGGAAACGGCGTCGCCAGCCAGGCCACCTCGATGTCGCTGATCACGTCGCCGCCCGCGTCCCGCGCGGTCGCCGAGAACTGCGCCGTCCCGCCGGCGACGACGCTGGCGTGGGCTGGAGTGACCTCCACGGTCGCGACTTCCTGAGCGCGCGCCGCCAGAGGCAGCGACACGAATAGGGCCAGCCCGCCGAAAGCGTAGATGGGTCGCATATTCTCCTCCGGATTTTCGTTGCGACTGAGCCAGCAATGTGAGCTAGGGCCTGGTCCCGTCGCAAGCTCGGGAACCGGAGGCTAGTCGCTCTCTTTGAGCTCGACATAGATGGACTAGCATCCTCCCGCCAGCTTTCGCATATTCCCGCCGCTCAAACTAACAATTGAGACGTCGCCTCGAGTCACAGTTCACTACGGCTGGAGTCAGCGCCATGCATCTGCCGAAGCTCGCCATCCCTCTCGCTCTTGCGTGCAGTCTCGCCGTCCCCGCCAGCGTGGCAGAGGGCGCCTTGGGCTCAGACGCCTCCGACCTCGTCGACGACCTGACGGCGGTCACGGCGCCGCAAGATCAAACGGCGGACGCGGATTCCTCCGAGAACAAAAAGAAGAAAGACAAACCCCTGCCGCTCGAACCGGGACGCACCGTCTCCTTCACTACCGACGAAGGCAGCTGGATGTCAGTGGACGTCGCGCCAGACGGGCAGACCCTCGTGTTCGACCTGTTGGGCGACCTCTACACCGTGCCGATCACCGGCGGCGCGGCGACTCAGCTGACGAGCGGGATGGCCTTCGATGGCCAGCCGCGCCTCAGCCCTGACGGCCAGCGAGTCGTCTTCACCTCCGACCGCAGTGGCGCTGAGAACATCTGGGTCATGTCGCTCGACGGCGAGGACACCACGCAGATCACCAAGAGTAAGAGGGGTCTGTATCAGTCTCCGGAGTGGACGCCGGATGGCCAGTACATCGTAGCCTCGAAGATCGCCGACATCCTCGGTCCAGGTAAGCTGTGGATGTACCATGTGGACGGTGGCACGGGCGTGCAGCTGATCAAAGAGCCCGAGAACCTGCGCACGATCGGAGCCGCTTTCGGCGACGACGAGCGCTACATCTGGTACGCCCAGCGCACGGGCAGCTGGCAGTACAACGCTCAATTCCCGCAGTACCAGGTGGCCATCTACGACCGAGAGACAGGCCAAACCTACACGCAGACGGCCCAGTTCGGTTCGGCGTTTCGCCCGACGCTCTCGCCTGACGGGAAGTGGTTGGTCTACGGCTCGCGACACGATGCGTACACCGGGCTCAAGATCCGCGACCTCGAGACGAAAGACGAGCGCTGGCTCGCCTATCCGGTTCAGCGGGACGATCAGGAGTCCAGAGCCACCCGGGACGTCCTACCCGGGATGTCGTTCACACCCGATTCCAGAGCCGTGGTCGCGTCCTACGGCGGGAAAATCTGGCGCATGCCGGTGGACGGGAGCGACCCGACGCCGATCCCCTTCAGCATCGATGTGGAGCTCGAGGTGGGGCCATCGCTCGATTTCAAGTACCCGGTCGATGACGCGCCTTCGTTCACCGCCAAGCAGATCCGCGGCGCCGCTCCTTCTCCGGACGGAAGCCGTTTGGCTTTCACCGCCATGGATCGACTATGGGTGATGGACTACCCGAACGGCACACCTCAGCGCCTCACCAACATGCAGATCGGCGAGCACCAGCCCGTGTGGTCGCCGGATGGCCGCTGGATCGCTTACGCGACGTGGTCCAACGAGGGCGGCCATCTGTATCGGGTGAACTCCAACGGTCGAAGTCAGCCGCAGAGTCTGACCCCGACGGCGGGCCATTATCGCTTCCCGGCGTGGTCGCCCGACGGCGAACGAATCATAGCCATTCGCAGCTCCGCGCAGGACTTCCTCGAGGAGGCGGGTGGTCCCTTCGGCGGCGGCCCCGGCTCGGAGCTCGTGTGGCTTCCCGCCTCGGGAGGCGCGCTCACGAGGATCGGCCCCACAGAGGGGAGAGGGGCTCCCCATTTCACTAACGATCCCGACCGGATCTATCTGTACTCTGGCGGAAACAGTGGCGACGGCCTGATCTCCATGCGCTGGGACGGGACGGACATCAAGAAGCACCTGAAGGTGACGGGTGGTAAGCCGCCGGGCTTCGAACAGCCGCTCACCGCTGCGGTGATCTACATGGCGCCGACGGGTGATCAGGCGCTAGCCCAGGTTCGAAGCGACCTGTTCGTGGTCACCGTCCCTTACGTGGGAGGCGAGACGCCCACGGTCTCGGTCTCGAATCCCGACAAGGCGGCGTTCCCCGTCAAGAAGCTCACCGTCGTCGGCGGTCAGTTCTCGAAATGGAGCGCCGACGCCAGAAAGGTCCATTGGTCGATCGGCAACTCGCACTTCATCTACGACCTGGACGCCGCCAAAGCGGCGGAAGACAGCGCGAAAGCCGCGGACAAAGCGGAGGCCGAAGCAGAGGAGGCGCGTGAAGAAGGCGCTGGGGCTGGGGCGGGGGCGGGGGCGGACGCCGATTCCGCACAGGCCGGAGCTGACGCCGACGAAGGAGAGGAGAAAGAGGCCGAGGAGAAGAAGAAGCCGATCTACGAGGCTGTGGAGACGCGTATCTCCATCAGCGTGGCGCGGGATATCCCGCAGGGCACGGCGGTGCTGCGCGGCGCACGCGTGATCACTATGCGTGCTGACGAAGTGATCGAGAACGCCGACGTCGTGATCCGCAATAACCGGATCGAGGCCGTGGGCCCGCGCGGCCAGATAGCGATCCCCGACGGAGCCGAAGAGATCGATCTGAGCGGCAAGACGATCGTCCCCGGGTTCGTGGACGTCCACGCGCACCTGCGCCCGGCCTTTGGCATCCACAAGACCCAGGTCTGGCAGTACATGGCCAACCTCGCCTACGGAGTCACGACCACACGCGATCCGCAAACGGCAACGACCGACGTTCTTTCCTATTCAGATATGGTGGAAGCCGGTCGCTTCATCGGCCCACGCGTCTACTACACAGGGCCCGGCGTGTTCTGGTTCGACGAGCTGAAGGATCAGGAGCACGCACGCAACTTCCTGAAGCGCTACAGCGAATACTACGACAGCAAGACCATCAAGCAGTATCTGACGGGCAACCGGCAGCAACGCCAATGGGTGATCATCGCGGCGCGAGAGCAGGAGCTGAAGCCGACGACGGAGGGCGCCCTCGACTTGAAGCTGAACCTGACCCACATCATCGACGGCTATCCCGGACACGAGCACTCCTTCCCGATCTATCCGTTATATAAGGACGTGATCCAGCTGGTGGCTCAGACCAAGACCACTTACACACCGACGCTGCTGGTTTCCTATGGTGGACCGTGGGCGGAGAACTATTTTTACACGCACGAAGAGGTTCATGACGATCCCAAGCTTCGTCATTTCACGCCGCACCGCGCCCTCGACCAGCGCGCGTTGCAACGCCAGTGGTTCCACGAAGTGCGCCAGGTCTACGACGACCACGCGAAGTTCGTAGCGGACCTCGTCGCGGCCGGCGGCCGGGCCGGGGTGGGCGGCCACGGCCAGCTGCAGGGCCTCGGCTATCACTGGGAGCTGTGGGCTATGCAGTCCGGCGGGCTATCGGAGCACGACGCGCTGCGCGTGGCGACCCTATTCGGCGCGGAGGCCATCGGCCTCGACGGCGACGTGGGCTC
>CANPVX010000140.1 GCA_947581815.1 Candidatus Indicimonas acetifermentans
CCCCCCCCTCGCCCAGAACCGATCGGACGCCCCGGCTCCTCAGCGTATCGAGCACCGCACCGAGATCCAGTCCTCCCCCCTCGCCCCCCTCGCCCCCCTCCGCCGCCACAGCCCGCGGCACGGTCAAAAGCTCGACGCCCAGGGAACGAAGCTGATCTGCCGCGCGGGTCGGCGCGCCGGGGGCAGGCGCGGGGGCGGGGGCGGGGGCCGAGAAGACCCAAAGGGGGACGTCCCGCGCCCCTCTGGCTAACGCCGACCCCGAAGGCAGCCGCAGAGTCGAATCCAGCACGACTCGGACGGGCGCCACCCTCGGCTCTTTCCACTCCCGCACGGTGAGGGATGGATCGTCGGCCAGTACGGTTCCGATCCCCACCAAGATGCAGTCGTGGCCGGCCCTGAGGCGATGGTTCTCGCGCGTGGCATCCGGCGATGTGACCCGAGTCTCTACTCCGGGCGCTTCGGACAGACGCGCGTCGAGTGAGAGCGCGTACTTCAGCGCCACAAACGGCCGCTCTCGATTGAAGGCGGTCAGGTGTGGCTCATTCAGCTCCGCTGCTTCGTCCGCGCAGACCCCCTGGACCACTTCGATTCCGTGGTCCCCTAGCCACTTTCCACCACCCGCCGCCGCCGGGTTCGGATCCGGGACCGCATACACGACCCGACGGATTCCCGCCTCCCTGATCGCCTCGGTGCACGGCGCCGTTTTCCCAGTATGCGCACAGGGTTCCAGGTTCACGTACAGCTCGGCTCCGCTCGCGCGGGTCCCGGCTTCCTGCAAAGCGACGATCTCTGCGTGGGGCTCGCCCCACTCGGCGTGGTAGCCTTCGCCGACGACTTCGCCATCCGCGACGACGACGGCGCCGACCAGAGGATTCGGGGCCACGCGACCCCAGCCCGCCTGGGCGAGAGCGAGGGCGCGACGCATGTGGAGGAGCTCTTCTTCGCGGCTCAAAGTGTCAGCCGTACCCCAATGGCACCAAAGAGTTTACCAGACTCGAGCTCATCCTCGTTAGAGAGGGTGAGCGTCTCCGTCTCCTGCCAGCCCACCTCGGCAACGAAGTTGAAGAATAGCAGAATGTAGGACAGATCGAGGCTAGCCGACCAGCGATCGGATGTGAGCTCCACAGGATCCGCCTCCGTCGCCAGCGGAATCGGGTTGCCCGCCACATCGCTGATCGCGAACTCCACATCGCTGCTATAGCTGTCCCAGCCCAGGGTGAAGGCGACGCCCACGGAAACGAAGCTCTTGCTGAGCCCGGCGCGGAAGCTCCAGGCGCGCAGATCCATGCCGAACTGAGAAGCGTCCCCGGCGCTCACGTCTCCGAACTCGACCTGGCTCGCCCATTTGCGGAAAAGGGACACGGAGATCCCCGGGGCGGTGAAGGACTCGCGCATGATACCGATCCGCGCTCCAAGGCCGTAGCCGGCAGCGTCGCCCACAAAGCCATCCCCCGCCGGATAGATGGTTGTGCCCAGCGAGCCGAGCAGCTCGACGGACGCGAACCCGCCAAGCGTCGTAGTCAGGTTGAGCCCCTTGAAAACGCCCACCGACAGGTCGAGCTGAGCGGTGGATGCGGTGAAGCCCAACGTTCCTTCGGAGGGGTAGTCGATCACGTTCGGCAGGTCGACGAACACGAAAGTCAGCCGCCCCGCGATATTCATCCGCGGGATGACGCGAAACCTGGCCCCCAGCGTGTTCGCGGTGCCCAAGACGGGATTTCCGCCCACGAGAGCCATCCCGGCCTCGGGTTGAAGGATCTGAATCGCGACCGCTACGTCGTGGCAAAGCGCCAGCTCTCGCGGCGTCGGTAACGAGGCCGTCGCGCAGCGGCCCAGCAGCCCGGGGTCGACACCATCCTGGCCCAGGGCCGGGGGCGGGGGCGGGGCAGCGATCGCTATGGCGCATAGCGCCACAAGTCCACCGACCCTCCTCACCATCCCCCGCCTCACATGCGATCCGGAGTATCGAGTCCCAGCAGCTCCAACCCGTTGCGCAGAACGATCTCTGTGGCTCGCGATAGGACGAGCCGCGCGCTTTGCAGCGGGGGCTCTACGCCCAAGACGCGCAGGCTCTTATCGCGATTCCCCGCGTGGTACCAGCTGTTCACCTCGCTGGCTAGCCCTTCGAGGTAACCGGCCACCTGGTGCGGTTCCCGGTCGCCGGCGGCCGCCTCCACTACTTCGGGATAATCGAGCAGCTTCTTGATGACGTCGAGCTCGCGCTGGATGCCGAGGGGGCTAAGATCGACATCCAGATCGATTTCACCCGCCTCGATGCCCGCTCTGCGGTAGATGCTTCGCAAGCGGGCCAACGCGTACTGAATCTTGTAGACGGGGTTCTTCTCCGAGCGCTCGAGGGCCAGATCCAGATCGAAGACCATCTGTTGCTGGGGTCGGCGCTCCAGAAAGAAGTAACGCGTGACGTCCGCGCCAACCTCCTCGACCAAGTCCCGCAGCGTGACGAAATCGCCGGCGCGCTTGCTGAGCTTCACCTCTTCTCCGCCGCGCTCGACCCTAATCAGCTGCACGAGGACCACCTCGAAGAAGTCGGGTCCGTGACCCAGACCCTCGAGGACGGACTGCATACGCTTCACGTAACTGTGGTGATCGGCACCCCAGATATCGATGGCCGTGTTGAACCCGCGGGCGGCCTTATCGCGATGGTATGTGATGTCCGGCAAGAAATAGGTGTAGGACCCGTCGCTCTTCACCAAAACGCGATCTTTATCGTCGCCGAAACGGCTGGTGGCGACCCAGACCGCACCCTCGCTCCTATAGAGAAGCTCCTTGGATTCCAACGACTCGAGCATCGCGTCGATCGCGCCCGAATCGTAGAGGCTGCGTTCGGACGTGAACGTGTCGAACTCGATGCGGAGCGCGCGCAAATCCTCTTTCTGTTCGGCCATCAGACGATCGAGAGCATGGTCCCGCACGAGCTCGCGCTCTTTCGCGCCCCACACCGTACCTATGCGTTCGCCGAGCTGCTCCTCGACCTCTCGAGCCAGCTCGGCCACGTACTCGCCGTGGTAGCCGCCCTCCGGTACCGGCTCATCTTCGCCCCTGAGCTGCAGGTATCGCGCTGCGATCGAGTCGACCAACTTCTCGATCTGAGCGCCCGCATCATTCACGTAGAACTCGCGGTCCACATCGTGGCCCGTACACGCCAGCAGGCGCGCGATCGCGTCCCCGATCGCGGCCCCACGACCGTGCCCGACGTGGAGGGGGCCGGTAGGGTTGGCCGAGACGAACTCGACGTTGACCCGGCGGCCCGCGCCCGAGGTCGCGCGTCCGTACTCGTGGTCCTCCTTCGCGATTTGCCGCAAGCCTTCGCGCAGGAGCTCCGGCCTGATAGAGAAGTTGATGAATCCGGGTCCCGCGACCTCAGCCTTCTCCAAGCTTAACGCAGCCAGGTCGAGCTCAGCGACCAGCGCCTGCGCCACCTCCTGCGGCGGCTGCGAAAGCCTGCCGGCCAACAGCATGGCGAGGTTCGTGGCCAGATCTCCGTGGGCCGGGTTCTGGGGCCGCGTCAGGTGGACCTCGAACCCGTCTTCGGCGCCGAGCTTGCGCGCCGCCAGCTCCAGGGCCTTTGCTAGATCGGGCAGGCGCATTCAGTCCGAGTCCTTCCCGGTCTTCTTCTTCTTCTTCTCGCCGCCTGCGCTCGGCGTGGAGCTTTCCGAGCCCTTCGGAGCCGTCTTGTCCTTGTCCTTAGAGGCCGGAGCCGCCTCGGCGCTGGATCGCTTGTCCTTCTCCGCAGCTTTCTTGTAGGAGTCGCTCCGGTAGTCCGTCTTATAGAAACCCGACCCCCGGAACAGCAGGCCCGCGCCGCCGGAGATCAGCCGCTCGGCCTCTTCCCCGCACTCGGGGCATGCCGCGCCAGAGGACTCCGAGATCTTCTGGATACGCTCGAAGGTGTTCCCGCAGCTCTTACAGCGATATTCGTAAGTCGGCATATTTCTTCGCGCACCGATCGGCTAGCTCGCCGCTCGGTACTCTCCCCATAGCTGTCTCAGGGTATCGCTGACCTCACCTAGCGTTGCTCGCGCCTCAACCGCGGCGATGATCAGCGGCATGAGATTGTCGTCGCCCCGGGCGGCCTCCGATAGCCGCTGCAAGGCCCTTTCGACGGCGTCGTCGTCGCGGCTGCGCCGGTTCTCCGCCAACCGTTGCCGCTGGCGCCCCTCCAGCTCCGGAAACGCGGGCTGCTCGATCCGGTGCTCGCTCTCTTCGTCGCGAAACCGGTTCACTCCCACGATGACGCGTTCGCCGGACTCGACCTCCAGCTGGTAAGCATAGGCGGCGCGCCCAATCTCGTCTTGAATCCAGGCGATGGACCGGGCGGACCCGCCGCGTCTTTCCAGCTCGGCCAGATATGCTTGCGCCCGCTCCTCGAGCTGCGCGGTGAGTGTCTCGATGTAGTAGCTGCCGGCGAGGGGGTCCACGGTGTCCGCGACGCCAGACTCGTAGGCGAGGATCTGTTGCGAGCGGAGCGCGATCCTGGCGGCAGGAGCGGTCGGAAGAGCGAGCGCCTCGTCGTAGGAGTTGGTGTGCAGCGACTGGGTGCCGCCCAAGACTCCCGACAGCGCCTGCAGAGCGACGCGCACCACGTTGTTTAGCGGCTGCTGCGCCGTGAGCGTCGAGCCCGCCGTCTGCGTGTGAAAGCGCAGTCGGGCGGCTCTATCGGAGGCGGCGTAGCGTTCGCGGAGGAGGATCGCCCAGAGCCGTCGCGCGGCGCGGAACTTGGCGACCTCTTCGAAGAGGTCGTTATGAGCCGCGAAAAAGAAGGACAGCTGGGGCGCGAAATCCTCGATCTCCAGTCCCCGCGCCAGCGCTCGCTCGACGTACTCGATTCCGTTCGCCAGCGTGAAGGCGATCTCCTGAGCGGCCGTGCAACCGGCTTCCCGCATGTGGTAGCCGCTGATCGATATGCTGTTCCAGCGGGGAAGCTCTTCCGCGCAAAACTTGAAGATGTCCGTGAGCAGGCGAAGGCTAGGCTCCACCGGAAAGATGTAGGTGCCGCGAGCGATGAACTCTTTCAGGATATCGTTCTGAACGGTGCCCGCCAGCTCGCTGCGGGGAAACCCGCGCTCGTCGGCCAGGGCGATATACATCGCCAGCAGGATCGAGGCGGTCGCGTTGATCGTCATCGATGTGGAGACCTGGGAGAGGTCAATCCCATCGAAGACGACGGCGAAGTCATCAACGGTATCGATCGCCACGCCGACGCGGCCGACTTCGCCCTCCGCCATAGCGTGGTCGGAGTCGAACCCCATCTGCGTGGGCAAATCAAAGGCGACCGAAAGGCCGGTCTGCCCGGAATCGAGCAGGAAGCGGAAGCGCCGATTCGTATCCTCGGCGGTTCCGAACCCGGCGTATTGCCTGATCGTCCACAGGCGGCCGCGATACATCGACTCGTGGATGCCGCGGGTGAACGGGAATTGGCCGGGCTTCTCAATCCCGCTCCCCCCTCTCCCCCCTCCCTCTTGGGGGATATCCTGCGGCTCGTACACCGGTTTGACCTCGATGCCGCTGGAGTTCTGGAACTTGGCCTTACTCATAGCGCCCCTTCGAGCACCCGCCCCGGCTCATGCCCTCCACCCATCGGGCTCGATCACCAGGAGGGTTTCCCCTTTGTCGACCGCCTGGCCCTCGGCCACCTTGATGTCGGTGACCTGCCCGGCAGTCTTCGCCTTGACCTCGTTCTCCATCTTCATGGCCTCGATGACGATGAGGCCCTGGCCCGAGCTCACCGCCTCGTCGGCGCTCACTTCCACGGCGATCACCAGCCCCGGCATCGGCGCCACCACCTCGTAGGGGCCGGGGTCGGACCCTCCCGCCGCCGACCCGCTCAAGCGACGAATCGCCTTCCGGCGCTTATCTAGCGCAAGAACGACGTGCCGGCGACCCCCGAGCTCGATTTCCCAACTCCCCCGCTCCGCCGCGCGCTCAGCGCGAAGCCTATACGAGACGCGATCGAGCAGCAGATCCCAAAGCCGTGCGCTGGCGCCCGGTGCAAGATCGACCTCCACCGGCACGTCATCGATCCTGATCCCGTCAGGATCTATATCGACCACGTACTCGCGTCCCTCGAGCTCGACAAAGTACTTCATGAAGAGGTCTGCCAAATCATATCGCCGGG
>CANPVX010000141.1 GCA_947581815.1 Candidatus Indicimonas acetifermentans
ACACTTCGAGTGGCTCGAGACTAGTGGGGCGTTGGCGGAGCGCCGCCGCGGGAGGCTGCTCGAGCGCGTTCAGGCCGTAGTCGACCGCAACTTGCGGGCGAGGATCTGGGAGGGCGGGGAGGGCGGGGAGGGCGGCGGGGCGGAGATGCTAGAGCGGGCGCGCGCGGATCTCGAGGCGGGGCGGCGAACGCCTTACGATGTGGCGAGCGAGATACTGAATGAGTTTCGAAGCGAGGATCGAGGATGAAGCCTGGGCTGAGTCAGGAAGGTGAACCGTCATAGATTCGCCGGGGTACCTAGTTTGAGGGGTGAGACGCATGGATGAAGGTCGTGGCGACGCAGTGCTGAACGGGCTCGTGGCCGAGAACGAGCGCCTCGAGGCCGAGGTCGAGCGCCTCGAGCGCGCGCTCGCTGTCTGGCTGAGCGAGTACGAGGAAACGTCCAAGCGGCGGGACATAGCGTTCGACACGATCTCGGGCACGCCCGTCAAGCCGCTCTACACACCTCTCGACATAAGCGTCAGCGATCCGGACTACCTGGAAAGCGCTGGCTTCCCCGGCCAATACCCATTCCTGCGCGGGCCTTACGCCACGATGTACCGTACCCGGCTGTGGACGACGAGACAGTTCGCAGGGTTCGGGACCGCCGAGGAGACGAACGAGCGCTTCAAGTATCTATTGAACCATGGGCAGATGGGCCTCTCCGTCGCGTTCGACTTTCCGACGCTCATGGGATATGACTCCGACGACCCACGATCCGAGGGGGAGGTCGGTGTTTGCGGCGTGGCCATATCGAGTCTCGCCGATATGGAGCTGCTCTTCGACGGCATACCGCTCTCGGACGTCTCCGTGTCGATGACGATCAACGGTCCGGCGATCCTACTCTACTGCTTCCTGCTCGTTACGGCGGAGAAGCAGGGTGTGGCCCTCAAAGAGCTCCGCGGCACGATCCAAAACGACATCTTGAAAGAGTTCATGGCGCAGCACGCCTGGATCTTCCCTACGGACCCCGCGCTGAAGATCATCACCGACGTCTTCGAATGGTCTTCCAAGCACGCGCCGAAGTTCAACACGATCTCGATCAGCGGGTACCACATTCGCGAGGCGGGATCGACGGCCGTGCAGGAGCTGGCCTTCACTCTGAAGAACGGTTTCACTTACGTGGAGAAAGCGATCGAGCGGGGCCTCGATGTCGATGAATTCGCTCCACGCCTCTCCTTCTTCTGGGACGTGCACAACGACTTCTTCGAGGAAGTGGCCAAGTTCCGGGCGGCGCGCCGGATATGGGCGCGCCATATGCGGGAGAAGTACGGAGCTCGCGAGCCCGAGAGCTGGAGACTACGGACGCACGCCCAGACGGCCGGCGTCTCGTTGATGGCGCAACAACCCGAGAACAATATCACGCGCGTCGCCTACCAGGCCCTTGCCGCGGTGCTCGGCGGCACGCAGTCGCTCCATACCAACGCTCTTGATGAGACGTTGGCTCTGCCGACCGAACGGGCGGCTCGCCTGGCGCTACGGACACAGCAGATCCTCGCCTACGAGACCGGCGTGCCCAACGTGATCGATCCGTTGGCCGGCTCCTATTACGTCGAGCGCCTCACCGACACGATGGAGGAGGAGGCCGAGCGTATCTTCGCGGAGATCGATGAGCTCGGCGGCGTCGTGCGCGGAATAGAGGAGGGATACTTCCAGCGCCAGATCGCCGAGTCTGCCGCAGCCTTCCAACGAGAGGTGGAGGAGAATCGCCGCGTCATCGTCGGCGTCAACGCCTTCACCGAGGGCAACGAAGACAGCGAGATCGAGATTCTGCGGATAACTCCCGAGACCGAGCGCAGACAGCGGGAGCGGCTCGAGGAGCTGCGCGAGCGTCGCGATGCCAAGACCGTGGAGCGGGCGCTCGGGCGGCTCGAGGACGCGGTGCGCGCCGAGCAGAACCTGATGGAGCCGATGCTCGATGCGGTGAGGGCCTACGCCACGCTCGGTGAGATGCGGCAAGCTCTCGAGCGCGTCTACGGTCGCTTCCGCGAACCCATCTTCTTCTAAAGGACGCGCGGCGGTCTCGATCCGGGCTTCGAGTTCGGCGCGAGATCTGGCTGAGGTTGCCCGACTCTCGGGCCATAGATATCTTCCAACTACCGCATGTTCTCGTTCAACTCACACGGTATAACCTCATGACAGAACGTAAGATACGCGTGCTGGTAGGGAAGCCCGGCCTAGACGGGCACGACCGCGGCGCCAAGGTCGTCGCCGCGGCTCTGCGCGACTCCGGGATGGAGGTCATCTACACGGGTCTCCACCAGACGCCGGACGACATCGTTCGGGCGGCGATCCAGGAAGACGTCGATGTGGTCGCGCTTTCTATTCTCTCTGGCGCCCACATGACGCTCTTTCCGAAGGTGGTGAAGCTGCTGCGTGAAGAAGGGGCCGACCATGTGCTGGTCACGGGCGGCGGCATCATCCCTCCCGAGGACATGGATGAGCTCCAGGCCGCAGGCGTGGGTCGCTTGTTCGGCCCGGGAACGGCGACGGCTGACGCGGTGAGTTACATTCGGGATTGGTTCGAGGCCAGTCGAGCCGGGGAAGAAGACTAGGACTATGTTGCTGATGGCGATGACGATGCCGCACACGCGTGAATCCGGAGGCAGCCGCTCGTGGGGGTGAAGGCTGCGGGCGGTAAGCGGATGCGGGAGCTCGTCTTCGAGCTGCGGGCCCTGGAGGCGAAGCTCCGCGAAGGCGGGGGTGCGAAGCGAATCGAGCGCCAGCACAAAGCGAGCAAACTTACGGCTCGTGAGAGGATCGAGCTCCTCTTCGACCCCGACTCGTATTTCCAAGAGATCGGCCTGCTCATCGCCTACGATCGCTACGACGGCCAGGCGCCGGCGGCCGGCGTGGTCACCGGCGTGGGGCGAGCGGCCGGGCGCGAGATCGTCGTCGTAGCCAACGACGCGACGGTGAAGGCGGGCTCGTGGTGGCCCGAGACGATCGCCAAGATGCTGCGCGCGCAGGAGATCGCGATGCGGACGCGCATACCGATCGTTTACCTCGTCGACTCCGCCGGCGTCAACCTGCCGTACCAGGGGGGCGTCTTTCCCGGACAGTACGGGGCCGCCCGCATCTTCTACTACAACTCGCTCATGCGCCGGTATCTGCGAGTACCGCAGATCTCGGCGGTGATGGGACCGTGCATCGCCGGCGGCGCGTACCTGCCCGCGCTCTCCGACGTCATCTTCATGGTCCAGGGCACCAGCTTCATGGGGCTCGGCGGCCCCAACCTGGTGAAGGGCGCGACTGGTCAGACGGTCGATTCTGAAACGCTGGGAGGGGCCGACACGCATACGAAGATCTCAGGGGTCGCTCACTACGAGGCCCCGGATGATGAGGCGTGCCTTCGCGACATTCGCGACTACTTGAGCGATCTTCCCCGAGAGCGCGGCCTCGAGATCGATATCGCCGAGCCGCGACCGCCCGAGCACCCTCCGGAGGAGATCTACGAGTTGGTACCCGACGACCACCGTCAGGCCTACGACATGAAGGACGTTCTGAAGCGAGTCGTCGACGAGGGCGAGTTCAGGGAGTTTCAACCCGAGCACGCCGCCGAGATGATCTGCGTCGATGCCAGAGTCGGAGGCATCCCGGTGGGTATCCTCGCGAACTCGCGCGGGCTCGTACCCGATCCGCTCGGCGGGCAGCCGCGCTTCGGCGGCATCATATACACGGAGAGCGCGGAGAAGTGCGCTTACTTCATCGATACCTGCAACCGCCACCGGCGCCCGCTGCTGTTCGTTCAGGATGTGGCCGGGTTCATGGTGGGTACCGAAGCGGAGCAGTCGGGCATCATCCGCGCTGGAGCCCTCATGGTCGAGGCCATGGCGACCGCTACCGTGCCCAAGATCGTCCTCACCGTGAATCACGCCGCCGGCGCGGGTTACTACGCGATGGCGGGGCAGGGGTTCGACCCCGACTTCATCTTCTCCTGGCCCACCGGGCGGATGGGTGTGATGGAGGGCGAGTCGGCCGTCCGGGCCATCTATGGCCCCGAGATCGACGAGGCGGGCGAGGATGGCGGCGAGCCCGGCCCCGAGCTGCAGAAGAAGATCGACAAGACCCTCAGCGACTACGAGCACCAGGTCGACGCCCGCTACGCCGCCGCGCGCGGCTTCGTGGACGCCGTCATCACTCCCGAAGATACCCGCGACGCCCTCACCCTCGCTCTCCGGGCGGCCATACAGAACCCTGGACCGCACCTGGGGGCCTTCTCTTTACCCAGCTCGCCTGCCGCGCCGGACGTAGTATGAGCGCTCGCAAGGAAAGCGTTCGCATCGCATCCGGCCAGGGCTTCTGGGGCGACTGGCTCGAGGCGCCGGTGCGCCAGGTCGAGGCCGGCCACATCGACTACCTCGTGATGGACTACCTCGCCGAGGTCACGATGTCCATCATGCAGAAGCAGCGGGCACGCGATCCTTCCGCCGGGTACGCCCGCGATTTCGTCCCTCTCATGGGGCGCATCCTGCCCGAAGGCATCGAGAAGGGTATCCGGGTGATCGCCAATGCGGGTGGCGTCAATCCGCTGGCCTGCCGGGACGCCGTCATGGAGGCGGCTCGAGAGGCGGGGCTGGCGGGGAAGGCTCGGATCGGCGTGATCACCGGCGACGACCTGATGGATCGACTCGACGACCTGCTCGCGGAGGGGGTGGAGCTGCGCAATATGGAGACGGGAGAGCCCCTGTCGACCGTGCGCGATAAGGTGCAGTCGGCCAACGCCTACATCGGGGCTTCACCCATCGTCGACGCCCTGGAGAACGACGCGGATGTCGTGATCGCAGGCCGCACCACGGACACCGCGCTGACTTACGCCCCCATGATCTACGAGTTCGGCTGGCCGCAGGATGGTTGGGACCGGATCGCGGCCGGGATCGTCGCCGGTCACATCAATGAGTGCGGCGCCCAGGCCAGCGGAGGGAACACCGGCGTCGACTGGCAGTCGCTCGATTTCGTCAACATCGGCTACCCCATCATCGAAGCCTACCCAGACGGCCAGTTCGTGGTCACGAAGCATGCGAGCCTCGGCGGTCGCGTGACCGTGGCCACGGTCACGGAACAGCTAGTTTATGAGATGGGCGACCCGTCCCAGTACATCACCCCGGACGGCGTAGCCGACTTCAGGACCATTCAGCTCGAGCAGGAGGCCCCCGATCGCGTCCGCGTCAGCGGCGTCGGAGGGGCTGTGGCGACCGATCAGCTCAAAGTCTCCATATCGTACCTGGCGGGGTATAAGGCGACCGGCACGATGGTCTACTCGTGGCCCGATGCGTATCAAAAAGCTCGAGCTGCCGACCGTTTGATTCGCGGCAGGCTCGAACGCATGGGCCTCGTCTTCGATGAGATTCACACCGAGTACTTCGGCGCCGGCGCCGTCCACGGGCCTCTCGCCGGGTCGCCATCGCCGGACCTGCCCGAGGTCGAGCTGCGCATCGGCGTGAAGCATGCTGCCGATCGGCCGGCCGTCGATCGCTTCACGCGCGAGATCGCTTCGCTGATTCTCGCCGGGCCGCCCACGGCGACAGGATTCGGGAGCGGACGCGCCCGTGTGCATGAAATGGTGGCGTACTGGCCCGCGCTCATCCCCAAGTCGAAAGTGGAACCATTACTCCAGGTGGAGGTGGTGGACGTATGAACGAAACCCCGGTTGGGACGCCTGGTCGTCGTCCGGTCAAGCCGAGCCTATTCCTGCCTCTGGGAGCCACTGTCCTGGTCATCGCCGGGCTGGCAGAGGCGGCGCGAACTGACGATAGGGTCGCGACCACCCTCGGCGTCGCCGGCGCCATCGTGGCGGCGGGCGCTTGGCTCTTGGCCCTGCGGGGATCCGCGAAGCTCGATCCGCTGCGGGGAACCCGCTTCCTCAGCATAGCGGCCATCGCTCTCGCGGTCAGCGGGTTGCTCAACCCGGAGGAGAGCTTGATCGGGCTGGCTGGAGTCATCGCCCTCTGGCTCGCCGTGGGTGGAGCGGCGATCGAGTGGCGCCGCGGTCGGAGCTACGGCATCGGGGTGAAGGAGGGGGAGGGGGGAAGGAGGGTGAAGGAGGGGGAGGGAGGGGGAGGGGGGG
>CANPVX010000142.1 GCA_947581815.1 Candidatus Indicimonas acetifermentans
CGATCACCGGGGCGTGATCCGAAGGCTTTCCGAGCTCGCTCTCCGCGCGCTCCTCACGGTCGATGCGCACGCTCGTGCTGCGCGCCGCCAGAGGCTCCGTCGCGTAGATGTGGTCGATGCGCAGCCCGATGTTCTTCTCGAAGGCTCTCGACTGATAATCCCACCAGGTATATTCGCCGCCTTCCGGGTAGTGCTTCTCGAAGACGTCGACGAGCCCCCACTCTCCGATCCTCCGCAGGGCGTCACGCGCGAACTCATGGCAGAGCACGCTGCCGCCCCAGAGGAGCGGGTTCGGCGTGTCGCTATCGCGCGGCGCCACGTTGAAGTCGCCGGCGATGATGAGCGGAGCATCTGGTGAAGCCGTGGCTTCGAGATGCTCGCGCAGTCGCCCCATCCACTCCAGCTTGTACTCGTACGCCTCGGTGCCCACGGCCTGCCCGTTGGGAAAGTAGGCGCTGATGACCCGCACTTCGCCTACGTCCGCGCCTACGAGGCGCGCCTGTTCGTCATCGTACCCGGCCATACCGCGCTGCACGTTTCGAGGGGTGACACGGCTCAGGATAGCGACGCCGTTGTAGGTCTTCTGGCCATAGACCGCGGCTTCGTAGCCTACCCGGCGCACAGCGTCGAACGGGAACGACTCCGTGTCGACTTTCAGCTCTTGCAGGCACAGAGCATCGGGCTGGTGATTCTGCAACCAGCGGATGAGTCGCGCTTCGCGCGCTCGGATCGAGTTGACGTTCCAGGTGGCGAGCTTCAAGCTGGTCTTGTGTTGTGCTCGGTCTCCGCGTGGGCGCCCCCGCCCTCGCCCCCGCCCTCGCCCTCGCCCTCGCCCCCGCCCTCAGTACTCGAAGAAGTCGACTCTCGGTTTCTCGGGAATGAGGCCCGCCCGGTATCCGCGCTCAAGAAACTCTTTCACCGACTCGCGTCCATCTTCGCCGAGATCCAGCGTACGCTGGTTGACGTACATGCCGACGAATTCATCGACGAGCCGGCCTTCCATATCGCCCGCGAACTCGTACGCATACTCCAGCGCCTCGCGACGGTGCTCCAGCGCGTACTCGATGCTATCTCGCAGGTTACGGCTGATGCGACCTATACGCTCGGATCCGAGCGCGCGCCGGGCGACGTTGCCGCCCAAGGGCAGAGGCAGCCCCGTTTCGTCGTGCCACCACTCTCCCAAGTCGAGTACGAGCTGCAGGTCGGCGTCGCGGTAAGTGAGCTGCCCCTCGTGTATGATCACGCCGGCGTCGGCGTGGCCTTCCCTCACGTAGTCCATCACCTCGTCAAAGCGCACGTACCTCGCATCGACGTTCGGCTCCAGCAGCCTCAGCGCCAGGTGCGCCGACGTCAGCCGCCCCGGCACGGCGATCGTGAGACCCTCTAGATCCGCAGCGCCGAGCGGCTCCCTGGCGACGATGCGCGGCCCGTAGCGCTCCCCCATCGCGAAGCCATGGGGCAAGAGGACGTAGTTACGCGAGGCGTAGGCGTAGGCGTGAATCGAGATGGCCGATACGTCGAGCTCTTCCTGGATCACCCGGCCGTTCAGAGTCTCGATATCTTGCAGCTCGTGCTCGTATTCCAGATCGCCCGTATCCACCAACCCGGTAGCCAACGCGTAGAACATGAACGCGTCGTCTGCGTCGGGGCTGTGTGCGAGCGAGAGCTTGGCGGTCATGGCTCAGCCCGTCCCGATCTCCTCCCCCGGGTCGATTCGGTGGATCGCGATTCCCGTAGGAACCTTTGGGCGGAAATAAGTGGTCTTGGTGGGCAGCCGCTGCCCGGCCCGAGCCGCCTCCCTGATCTGACCGACGGTCGACGACGCCAGCAACGCCGCCGCCTGCGCCGCGCCCGAGCGCACATCCTCCAGCGCCTCCGCAGGATCCCGCGTGTACGAGACGCGCCCCCACCCCTCCCCCTCGCTCTGCGCGTCGGACCAGCCCGGCAGTTTAGCGAGAAACATCTCGTGCAGTGCCACGGCGGGGATATCGGTGACGGACCCCTTCGGCTCGAGCAGCCAGCCGCCCTCTTCGCCGCGCACGACGAGGACGAACGACGCTCGACCCGCCCGGTCCTCCAGCAGGGCCATCGCGTCCCCAACCGCGCCTCCGCCCAGCTTCTGAACCCGGAAGTCATCTTCCATAGCGGCGATCGCGCCCCGCCAGTCCGTGTGGCCGTCGCCGGACATCACGCGATGAGTCGGCTCGAGGCTGAGTCCCCGATCACCCTCGGGCACGACATACGCGAGGATGTAGTGATGGCCGCCCTGCCCCGCAGCCGGCGCTCCCTCCGACAGCAGCGCCTCGCGATAGGCCAGCGCGGTCTCGTAGCGATGATGCCCATCGGCTATGAGATAGACCTGCTCGCTCATCGACCGAGCGATGCGATCGAGCGCTGCGGGTTCCGAAACCCTCCACACCTCGTGAGTCTGTCCTGCCGGGAACTCGGCCCGCTCCGTGGCGGCGCCGGCCATCTCGTCGCCGAGGATGCGGCCGATCGACCCGTCCGGGTCGGAGCAGATGAAGAAGATGGGTGAGAGATGGGCGCGGCACGCCTTCATCAAGGCGAGGCGGTCGGCCTTGGGTCCCTTCATCGTTCGCTCGTGCGCCAGCACGATCCCGGCCTCGTAGGGGACGAGACGCAGGAGCCCCCACACGCCCACCCGGGTGTGCTGCTCGCCGTTCAACTCGAAATGGTGCCGGTGGACGTAGAGCGACGGCGCGTCGTCGCGCACCAATATCCCATCTGCGATCCAGCTATCGAGCGTTCGAGCGGCGTCGGCGTAGCGCCCCGAGCCGCTAGCCTCCGGTTGGGTGAGCCGCACGAAGTTGTTGGCGTGTTTGGATCTGAGCTCCGCGGCGGCTTCCGGTGAGATCACATCGTAGGGCGGCGCCCACACATCTCCGAGCGCGCCGACTTTCTGGGCGTCGTAGCGCACCGCTCTCAGAGGGGCCAGCGTCATCATTCCGTTCGAGCGCATAGGGTCATCATCAGCGATGCGTCGAGCTCGCTGCGGCGCGGCCGTCCGCGGAGCTCGGCCCATCGCTGATGATCGCTTGCTTCAACGCGTTGAAGATGAGGGGATAAGTGGCGATGGTCTGACCTCGATACTGAGGCCGGAAGCCGAACAGCACCACCCGGCCTCCGCCTAACCTGGCGACGGCCAGCCCGCCGCGGCCGCCGATGAGATCGGCGCCGTTGATCCAGCCGCTCATCAGCAGCTCATCCGTACCGTAACGGCCCACGATCTCCACCCGGCCGCCCGCATCGTCTCGCGGCTCGAATGCCAGGCCTCCCTCGACCCACACACCGACGCTCGCCGGCATCCCCTGGGTCAGCCAGTGCTCCGGCGTCAGGTGGAACCTCAAGATCGAGCCGGGGACGTAGAACTCGGTCTGCTCGAGCCCCTGTGTGAGATTCACGACGGGGAGGTCGAACTCCGAGATCGGCAACAGCGCCGCCTGGTTGAAAGCGATCAGCGTCCCCCCGTTCTCCACGAACTCCTTCAGCGCCGCGACGCCCTCAGACCCCAACCCGCCGATGTATTCAGGTGGCATCGTCCCGGCCTCGTGACCACCCATCATCCGCTCCGGAGACTGATCGGGGAGGATGATCACATCGTACTCCGAGTTGAGGCCTCCCCCCCTTCCCCGGCGCACATCCCGATCGTGGAGGCGGCCATGCTCGATCCCGTACTCGTCAAAGATCCAGCGCGTCCAACCCGCGTCCATCGAGGGGACCCACGATTCGTAGAGGGCGATTCGTGGCCGGCGGCGCCGGTTCGTCAGGCCCGGCACCGACTTGCCGTGGCTCGGCGCCGCTATCGGATCCGACAGGGCCACGTCCGGCGCCCCGCCGCTCTCGATCACCTCGACTCCCATCATCAACGGCAGCGTGTGCGCCGTCACATCGTACGGCGGCCGCAACGGACCCCCCTCAAACTCGCGCAGCTCGGGATAGCGTTGCACCTCCAGTAGAGTCTTCGCGAACCCCGAATAAGGCTGATCCATCATCACGACATACGTCCCCGCCGGGAAGCGCCGGCCGTCGAGCGCGAACTCCGCCTCGGCCACCCTCACTTCCACGTCACCCGTCACGAGTATCCGCAGCAACTCCGGCAGGCCGTCGCGATTCTGGCCCGCCGCGGGGATCACGTAGGCGCTGGGTCGCTCGTTGCGGCCGCCGACCGAGCGCAGGCCGACCCTGTAGAAGGTGCGCAGCCAATCCTCACGATAAAGCGACGCGTGCTTGAGCAGCGCCAGCGCGCCGGCCTCCATATAGTCGACGATGTCGCCCAGGCCCCAATCGCCCCCAGGCCACGGTTCCGGGAAATTCCAGGATGATTCCTGAGGATTCGCCCCCCTGCGCGACTCCAGAGCCTTGAACGGTACCACGATGGGCGTGGCCAGCTCGGCGCTGGCCGTCTCCGACAGGATCCGCACACCCGCGTGGTAGTGCTGGTAAGCGCGGGCCGGCGTCCACGCATCGTAGATCGCGTTCACGACGATCCCCGTCTTCCCCTGGCCGTAGAGCTCCCAGGCCATCGCCGTGCCCAGCGCGTTGATCCCCGCCACCAGCAGCGGGTCGACGTTCGGCTCGACGGGGTCGGTCCACGGCGGAACGAAGAAGCGAGCGCCGCTCGAGCCCATCTGATGAATGTCGTGGATGATCTGAGGATGCCAGACGTTGTGGATCTGCGTCACCGTGATCTGGGTCTCGCGCTGCGTGAACGCGTACCAATCCCGATTGTTGTCGTGACCCACGTAGTGGTGGTAGAGGAAGGGCGGACTCGCCCCTTCCCAAGGTCGGCCCAGCGTGCTCTCGTACCAGTCCGTCACCATCTGGGCGCCGTCCGGATTCAGCGCCGGCACCAGGAGCACGATCGCCTCATCCAGTATTCTGCGCGTCGTCTCGTCCGCGCCGGACGCGAGCCTGTGCGCGATTCGCATCGGCACCTGGAACCCACCGACCTCCGTCGAGTGGATCGCCGCCGTAATCAGCACGACCACTCGCCCCTCGCGGAACAGCTGCTCCGCCTCCAGCTCCGACTCCACCTGCCGCGGATCGGCCAACTTCCGCTGGATGGCCAGATAGCGCTCCAGCCCTCGCAGGTTCTCAGCGCTCGATATCGTCAGCATGATGAACGGCCGACCCAGCGTGGTAACCCCCAGAGTGTCCAGCTCCACCCGATCGCTCGCGTCCGCCAACGCGTTCATGTTTCTCGTGATCTCGTCCCAGTCCGCCAGCTTGCGGTCCGAGCCTACCTCGAACCCGAGCACCGATCCCGGGGTCGGAATCCTCACATCGCTCCCCGTCTGCGCGCTCGCGAGCCCAGGGAGTATGAGCCCGATCAGCAGGGCGCTCGCGTACCTCCTCATGCTCGAACCCCCCTTTCCATATGTGGCGACCACAGCCGACGTCTCTAGCGGAATCTTGTAGATGCAGGATGCGCCCCCGCCTCGCAAGGCCGCGACACGCCCCGAACGAGCCCGGACGCCCGAGGCCGGCCATAACGTAGCACATCGTACGTGTTTCCCGGCTACCTGATCGCTACATGACCGCTTATGCTCGCTAAATGATCCCAGAGCGTCTAACTTGATCGCTACATGATTCCTAACTGACTCGCGCCGCCCATCTTTGTGCGTGTTGCGAGGCGGAGGACCCTGAGCAGATAGAGAGAAAGCCGAGAGGATCGAGACGATGGAGCGCAGGCGAGCCTACAGAAAGCCTTCGGAGCTGCACCAGCTCTATCAGACCGACCTGGATCGCCATCTGTACGTCTTCACGATCCCCGGAAACCAGCCGGCTCCCGCCGGCAAGTCTAAGCAAGATGACGGCAGCAACCTGCTCGAGTGGGTCCAGTCCGGCCTGACGCGCTGGAAGGCCGCCGGATCCGCCTGGCTCGTATAGATTTCTCCGACCAAATATTCCGCTCAAAGCCCCTATCGCTACCGTCACTGCTCTTCGGAGCGGCGACGGTAGCTCGCCACATGCAAAGCAACCCGCTTAGCCAACCGAGTGCGGCGTAGAGCTCTCACGGCGCCCAGTGTGAGCGAGGGGTGCCCTTTTTGGGGCACCCCTCGTGATTGGGTAGGAGAGTAGGT
>CANPVX010000143.1 GCA_947581815.1 Candidatus Indicimonas acetifermentans
AGAGTTACGATTTACGCGTCGGTCAGCAGATAACCCTGACTGGCGACTCGTTGCTCGCGCCGGGTATCGCAGACTTCGTAGGAGAAGCCGGATTCGATGCGAAGCTCACCGAGACTTGGTCGGGCCTCACGTGGTCGCACCGGCTCGCCAGGAAAGCCAGCGTAGGGGTTACCACCTATGTGGCGATCCGCAGCCAGCGCCAGAGCATCGGCGGGACTTCGACAAAGTTGGGAGATAGCACGCAGGTGGCCATCGTCTCGAAGGCATACGATTACAACAACTGGAGGCTTCTCTGGAAGGCGGGGCTGGCCTACGAGATCGGCAAGGTGACTCTGGGACTAACCGTGACTACGCCGAGCGTAGATCTCTTCGGGAGCGGATCGTCTAGCATAAACATCGGCTTCTTCGGATTCGATGTGGATGGAGACGGCAGCAGCGACGATGTGCTCGCCGCCGTCGATCAGGACGATGCGTCCTCACTTTACAAGTCCCCCCTCTCTATTGGCCTGGGCGCAGCGGCAGACTTCGGCGCACGATCGGTGTATGTCAGTGCCGAATGGTTTAACAGCGTTGGTCGGTTTGATGTCCTGCCTCCGCAAACTTTTGCAGTCCAGACGTCTCCGGACGATACCCTAACCGTCAGAGTGTCCCAAGAACTTGATGCTGTGACGAACTTCGCCGTAGGCTACGAGGAGGTGCTGAGTGAGAAGGTATCGGTATACGGCAGCTTTACGACGGACTTCACCGCGGCCGTGCGGGATGGCTCGAGTAACCTATCATTATCCACTTGGAACATTTTCTACTTCACGGGCGGAGCGGCGTTTCAGATCGGGCGGGCTGCATTCACTCTCGGCATCGGGTATGGCTTCAGCGCGGATGCCGATCAACTCAGACTCCCAATCGTTGATGCGGCATCAGACCGTCCGGATCTCGGCCTGGACGGCGAGAACAGCATTACGTACCGCAGGTGGACCTTCCTCTTCGGTTTCGAGTTCTAACTGCTCCCTAGGCGCGCCACGGCGGTTCATTCTTCCGGCTGTGGCTCCCGTTCCAGAAGAACCTCTCCGAAGGCGAGATCCTCGGCCGCGAGGACGAATACGGTGGTAGGAAGGCCGTCCACTCGCCGGTGCAGCTTCTCATAGTACAACGAGAAATCGAAGCCTTCCGCGGGCTCGGCGATACCCATGAACACGAGGTCGGCGTCGACCGACGATTCCCTGAGGATATCACCAAACGGTCGCCCGTCGGACACCTGCACGTCCACAGTCGCGCCCGTCCGCGTGCGCTCCACGATCGACTCCAGGTTCGCACGCGCGCCCTGGGCCGCCGTCGCAGAGGGCACGAGCATCTTCAGCACCACTTCAGAGTTTCGCCACTCGAGGCTGGTCTTCAGCAGGTAGGAGAGGATCATCATCAGACCGCCGTTACGCCTTAGGCCTCCCCACCACACGTCGATCCGCTCGCGCTTACCAAACCCGCGCTCGGGATTGTCCTGCACGATGATCACGTTCCGTTGCGCCTCGTGGAAGCTCACCACCATCTCGCAGTAGCGCTGCCGGTGCGCAGCCTCTTCGGTATCGCCGAGCAAGATCGTGTTGGGAGCCACCGAGCCCAGGCCGTAAGCGGCGATCAGGTGCTGCGCTCCGGCGAAGGGATCGGCCGCCGTGACCACTCGCACCAGAGCATCCACCCCTCGCCGCATCAGGTACTCGCGAATCGTGGACTCCATCGAGTACTGGCGGCCGCGGCTCACCGTATCGTCGGCCAGCACCGTGGACACCGTCATGAGCCCGCGGTTGTGGGTCAGCGACGCGGCCAGGTCGATGAGGTGCCAGCGACTCGTGGGCGCGCCCGAGAGTACCAGAAGATGCGGGCGCCAATTCTTGGTATCGGCGGCGCCGCTCAGGCGAAGCAGCCCCGCTCGCGTCACCGCCATCCAGATCCCGCGGCGCACGTCGCCCCAGGCCGTCTGCAGCTCTCGGCGCTGTAGCCAGACATAGATGGTCAACACGACGGCCACGGCGACGAGCGCTGCGGCCGCGTTGATCAGCACCATCGCGGCGACGCAGCCGACGGCCCCGGCGAGCGATAGCGACCAGTGTACCTTGAAGGTAGGGCGGAAGGAGGGACTCTCCAGGAAGCGCTCCACGCCCGCGGCGAGGTTGAGGGCGCCGTAGGTGGTAAGGAAGAACATCGTCAGCACGGGCGCGATCAGGTTCAGGTTGCCGAAGTAGACCGCGGCCAGGCACACGACCAGCGTCAGCATCGTACCGAGCCGCGGCTCGTCGTCCGGGCCGCTGCCGCGCCCCACCCAGCGCAGCGGCCGCGGTAGAACGTTGTCCCGGGCCAGGGCCTGGAGCACCCGGGGCGCTCCCAAGATGCTGCCCACCGCGCTCGAAAGTGTGGCGCCCCATACGCCCAGCAAGATGGCGTCCCCCCAGAACGCCATGCGCCGCATCACGAGCGAGTCGCTCAACAACGTCTCCGGCCCGGCGCGCTGCGCCAGGATGACCGCGATCGCCATATAGATGACATAACCGGTCCCGATCGCTGCCAGCGTGCCTCGTGGGATCGAACGGCTAGGGTTCCGCAGGTCGCCGGACAGATTGACACCCGCCATGATGCCGGTCACGGCGGGGAAGAAGACGGCGAATACGACCCAGAAGCCCGCGGAGCCGGTCCCGCCCGTAACGAACCAGCCGGTGCTCACCCCTTCAGCGGGAGAGCCGAGAACGAGGGACAGCAGCGAGAGGCCGATCGCCGCCATGATCACGTACTGGGCGCGGATCGCCGCGCGCGCCGACTTCAGGGCGAGGGCCGCGACCGCGATGGTAGTGGCGATGCCGACGGCCTTTTCGTTGAACTGAGGAAAGACGTTGACCACGCTCTCGGCGAAGCCGACGGTGTAGAGCGCGACCGATAGAGCCTGAGCCAGGTAGAGCGGGATGCCCACGGCACCGCCCGTCTCCACACCCACCGAGCGGCTGATCATGTAGTAGGCTCCGCCGGTGCGCACGTGTTGGTCGGTAGCGATTGCCGAGACGGAGAGCGCCGTCAGAAAGGTGATCGATGTGGACAGCGTGATGATGAACAGAGTGGGCAGCAGTCCCACACTGCCGATGACCCACCCGAGGCGCAGATACATGATCACGCCCAGGATGGTGAGGATGGAAGGTGTGAATACGCCGGCGAACGTCCCCAGCCCACTCCCGCGAGGCCTGATAGCGGTCCCGGCCTCCGCCGATCGGCGCCCGAAGCTCAAACGCATGCTGGGAATTACACGATCTTCGCCGTGGGCGCCAGCGCGTGGCCCTCGCGCCGACGACTGTTGACCTCGGACCTGACTACGCTGGACGACGGCATCACACCCTGACGCAGCGCTGCACTAATTCGAAGCTGAGGAGCGCCCTCTTCGCCGAATCCGCCCTTCATAACGGGAATCGCTCAGGCCGGGCACGGGGCACGGAGTATGCCGGTGCTTCCCGCAGAAGCCAGAACACCGGACGCAGCGTGCCGGCTGAGTGAGCCGCGCTCGATGTGCCTACAGGGCTTCGGCCCTGACCTCCCCCCAGGTCCGGCGCCGGGAGGGTGACCCGCCCACCCTCCGCTTAACGCAGCTGGCCCTCCGCTGATCAAGAAAAGCAGAACGACGGGCGCGGAAAATGGAAACACTTCCGCGCCCGTCGTTCTGTCTGGTATAGCGGTCGGGGATTATCTAGCTCCTGCGAATCTCCACGCCCCCGTTCGTAGTTACGACCCGTATGGTGCGGCCACCATCACCCAGCTCGGCCGTGATTCGGCGGCGGTCGAGGCGTCCCTGCACTGTGATCGGGAAGTCGATCCGGAATGAGCCGTTCACCGTTCCCGACTCGAGGATGGCCGAGTAATCGTCCGGGACGCGAACGGAGATGCCGCCATTGGTCGTCTGTACATCGAGACCTCGACCGTCCCACTTGTCACCGGTCAGCTCGATGTGCAGCCCACCGTTGGTAGTCCTACCGCGCACGTCGCCGCCGAGCCCGTCGAGGCTGATCCCCCCGTTGGTGGCTCGAAACTCGATCTCGCCGGAGACTTCGGCGATGCTGATTCCACCGTTCACGGTCTCCAACTCGAGGTTGGACTCCCGAGGAACCATCAGCTCGTAGCTCACCGACCACGACTCGTGGCGGCCCGTCCGCGGGCCGTCGGCGGTGATCGTCGATCCCGTGCTAATCTCCACCTCTTCCACCAGGGAGCGGGCATCCGACTCCGAATCGGCGTGTCCCTGCACCTTGGCGCGAAGCAGGATTTCGTTCCGGTCCCAGCCCTCCACCTTAATGCCGCCGTTGGCGCGCCCGTCGACTGCGATCACGCTGCGATCGGCTGCGAGCGTCATCTCGCGCACCTCGCAGAAGCGCTCGTGATCCCGGTCGGAGTTGCGATAGCGATAGCACCAGTCGTCGTCCTCGACGACGCGCGTCTGAGCCGCGGCATTTCCAGCCGATCCCAGCCCGGCGACCACGAGGGCGGCCGCGGCGCCCAGACGAAAGAGCCTCGACTTCATAGAATCACCTCCGGTGAGAGTGGCACCGGGTTAGATGGAAAGATCCCTCAAAGGGTTGCATGCCTGTGAGCCCGCGTCAAAAGCCGCCTTTCGCGGGGTCGGAGCCGCCTCGGACTTCGTTGTAGGCGCCGCAGCTCGGGCACTTGAGGATGAGCTCCTCTTTCGGGCCCGAGACCCCCACTCCACCCTGGCTCAACAGCTTCCTCTCCAGGGCGGCGCGCAGGTTGTGCAGCTGATCGTCCGGCACGCCCGCCGCCAGCACTTGGTCGCAGACGCCGCACAGTAGATCCAGCGGGCCGTCGCCTTTCAGCCCGCCTTCTCCGACGTTCAGCACCAGGCGGCCGCTGTCGGGTCCGGGCTTTGGGATGACGGTCAAACGGCGAACGGTCACTGCGGGATGTAGAGCTTGGATCCCCTGTGGCGGAACTCCTTGGACTTCTCCGCCAGGCCGCGCTCGATCGCTTCGTCCTCGGAGATGGACTGGCGCGCGGCGAGGGCCCGGATTTCCTCGCTGATCTTCATGCTGCAGAATTTCGGACCGCACATCGAGCAGAAGTGGGCGATCTTCGCGCCGTCGGCCGGGAGCGTCTCGTCGTGGAACGCGCGCGCCGTGATCGGATCCAACGCCAGGTTGAACTGATCCTCCCAGCGGAATTCGAAGCGCGCTTTCGAGATCGCGTCGTCCCATTCCTTCGCTTTTGGATGACCCTTGGCCAGGTCGGCGGCGTGGGCGGCGATCTTGTAGGCGATGACGCCGTCCTTCACGTCGTCGCGGTCGGGCAGCCCGAGGTGTTCCTTAGGGGTCACGTAGCAGAGCAACGCGGTTCCGTACCACCCGATCATCGCAGCGCCGATGGCGGACGTGATGTGGTCGTAGCCCGGCGCGATATCGGTCGTCAGCGGGCCCAGCGTGTAGAAGGGAGCCTCGTCGCACCACTCGAGTTGCTTGTCCATGTTCTCCTTTATCAGGTGCATCGGGATGTGGCCCGGACCCTCGTTCATCACCTGGACGTCGTACTCCCAAGCGATCCGCGTCAGCTCCCCCTGCGTGCGCAGCTCGGCGAACTGCGCTTCGTCGTTGGCGTCGGCGATCGAACCCGGGCGCAAACCGTCGCCCAGAGAGAACGAGACATCGTACGCGCTCATGATCTCGCACAGCTCGCGGAAGTGAGTGTACGTGAAGTTCTCTTTGTGATGCGCCAGGCACCACTTCGCGAGGATGGAGCCGCCGCGCGAGACGATACCCGTGACGCGGTTCGCCGTCAGAGGGATGTAACGCAGGAGCACACCCGCGTGCACGGTGAAGTAGTCGACCCCCTGCTCGCACTGCTCGATCACCGTGTCGCGGTAGATCTCCCAGGTGAGCTCCTCGGGGACACCAGCCACTTTCTCCAGCGCCTGATAGATCGGCACCGTTCCGATCGGGACGGGCGAGTTGCGGATGATCCACTCCCGGGTCTCGTGGATATCCGTGCCCGTCGACAGGTCCATCACGGTGTCGGCGCCCCACAGCGTGGCCCACCTGAGCTTCTCGACCTCCTCCTCTATAGATGAGGT
>CANPVX010000144.1 GCA_947581815.1 Candidatus Indicimonas acetifermentans
GCCACGTCGTCAACTTCGACATCCCCTGCGACCCCGATGCCTACATCCATCGCATCGGGCGGACCGGGCGCGCCGGGCGCAACGGCACGGCCATTACATTCGGCACCGCGCGTGAGAACCGGCTGCTGCGGGCAATCGAGCGGGCCACCCGGTCGCCGATCGCATGGCTCAACGTGCCCGGCCGGGAACAGCTCGCCGAGCGCCGCGTCGAGGCCTTCAAGCAGCAGATGCAAGATATCCTGGGCGGCGATCAGCAACTGGAGTTTTTCAGGCAGTTGATTCGCGACTTCGCTGCCGAAAACGCCTGCTCGACCGAGGACGCAGCGGCCGCGCTGGCGTTCCTGTTGCAGCGCAAGCGGCCCCTGCAGCCGCCACCGGACAAGTCGCCGCCACCGAAGCATCCGCGGCGCCTTCGGGACACGGTCAGGGACGACCGCAAATCGCGTCCGCCGCGCCCGGACGAATCCGAGCTCGAACGCTACCGGATTCAGGTCGGCCGCGATCACGGCGCGACCGCGGGCCACATCGTCGGCGCGATCGCCAACGAGGTAGGGCTCGAGAGTCGCTACATCGGCCGCATTCAGTTGTACGACAAGTACAGCACGGTCGACCTTCCACGCGGCATGCCCAAGCCTACCCTGCAGCACCTCCAGAAAGCTCGCATCTTCCAGCAGCCTCTGGCTATTCGGCGGGACACCGAACAGCAACCGCCAGGGCAGCCCGGCCGACCGTCGGGCCGGTCCGCTGTCGGCAAGCCCAAACGGTTCGACAAGGGCAAGAAGTTTTCCGGCAAGCCCCGCAAGAAGGGCAAGCCGAAGCGGGGCGGCCGGGCGGCCTCTGTCTGACGTACGATGCTTGCCCGGAGAGAGCACTCCTCGTAACCCTCGTAAACTCCCCGAAGGGCACTAGCCAAGATGAGGAGAATCGTGAAGAGACTGACCCGGCGTCAGGCGTCAAGGCTAAACAGGTGTCCAGCTCACAACGGATTTCGCATTGACCTCGGCCGGTTCACGGCCGTCCAGCCAACGGATGTCGATTCCCTGGCGCTGCATGCGGCGAAACCAGGTGTCCTGTCGCTTGGCGAATTGGTGGATCGCCGCGTTGAGTGCATCGAACATCTGCTCGTACGTGAGGTCGCCACGCAGGTGCTCGGTCACGTAGCGGTACTCCAGCCCGTAAAAGATGAGCTGGTCGTGGGTCAGACCACGATCCAGTAACGCTCGCACTTCGTCGAGCAGCCCCTGTTCGAGCCGCTCTGCCAACCGCCGCGTGATGCGCTCCCGCAATTCGTTGCGTTCCCAGCGGAGTCCGAAGACTCGCGAGTCGAGCGCGACCGATGGAGCGCGCGAGGCGGGATCGGTCTCCGCGATCTCGATCGCACGGATTAGGCGTTCGCGATCCTGCACGTCGCTCGTGTTGTGGAGCGGGCCGTGAGATCGAAGTTCGTCGATCAGCCGTCCGGTCGGTTCCGACTCCAGCGCGGCTCGGCGGACGGGATCCGGCGGGGCGGACAGGAGCTGGTAGTCCTGCAGGATCGCGCTGAGGTAGAGCCCCGTGCCACCGCACAGCATCGGGAGGCGGCCACGTGAGTGGATCTCGCGGATGGCGGTGACGCAGTCCCGCTTGAACTCGTAGACGTTGTATTCGTAACCGGGATCGACGATGTCGATGAGGTGGGTTCGGACGGTGTGCCCGTCGACCACGTAGTCCGACAGGTCCTTCCCGGTTCCCACATCCATGTGCCGGTAAACCTGGCGGGAGTCGGCGCTGATCACGTCGCCGTTCGCGAGCGCGGCCACGTGGGCGGCCAGACGGGTCTTTCCGGCGGCCGTGGGGCCCAGGATGCAGACCAACGGGACGGGGGATTCAGACACGGAGATCGTCCTTCTTGCGATAGCCGTCTTCCATGCGGAAGAGCATACGGCGAATCGCGTCGAGTTCCCGTGTGCTCAACTCCGCCGGCGGGCGTTCCTCCAGGACCGACCGCCAGCGTGTTGCCTCGGCTTCGCTTCCGGGCAAGGCGCTCCCGTACCGGCCCAGCCATTCGCGCAGCGTCGCGCGGTCATCGCTCGGGGCCTGACGGTACTCGGCCTTGAGGTACTGCAGGATGCGGAGCCCGTCGAGTCGCTCGTGACACGCGTTTACGAACCGCTCCAACGTCTTGTGGTTCTCGCGTAACGGTTGCCAGGGGTCGTCGGTATTGGTCTTCTCGCGTAGAAAATCATCCAGCGGGGTGGCGACCGGGTTGCGGAACAGGTCCGGGAAGGCCTCGGTCGTGCGGCCGACGCGATCGAAGAACTCCGCGGGGTAGAGCGGGTAGCGGTCGGCATGGCGGCCCTCGCACGCCGCGACGATGGCCTGACCGGTACCGACGGGAACGCGTCGGGACTTGCGCGTGGCGGGGGCCACCGCGGCGTCGGACCAGTGAAGCACCCGGCCGTACTTGGTCAGTTTCTGCAAGAAGTAGAAGTCTTCGCCGCTGGATCGCGGCGTCAGACCTCCGAGTTGTCGATAGACCCGAACCGGCAGCGCGATCGCGGAACCGAGCGCGGTGAACGCATAGGGCGACCGGATACGCCACAGGTTGAGCGCGTAGTAGCGCATGTAGATCTCGTACCCCAGCATCGCGCGAGTGACGTCGTCGTCCGGCGTCACCGGGTGGTAGTACCGTGCGGAAAGGCCGCAGGCCGCCGGGTGCCGGGCGAACGCAGTTACGAGCGAGTGCAGGTAGCCCGGAGGCACCACGGTGTCGGCGTCGAGGCTGACGATGAGGTCGTCCGGCCCGGCCGCGGCACTGATCGCATCCATCAATTCCTTGCGTGCATGGCCGACCCCGCCCCGCTTCGGGGGCCAGCCGCGACCGCCGGAAGCACGATCGAGGATGCGGAGGTCGAGGTCGTGGATGTCGCCGAGAAGGTGCAAGCAGGTCTGGTTCGCCTCGCAAACCGCGCGCCGTTCGGGCTCGTGTTGCCAGGCCTCCGGTTGGTTAGCGCAGAACCAGGTGACGAAGCTCACGCCGTCTTGTTGGCGCAGAGCATCGATGCAGGCGGGCAGGTGTTCGACCTCGTCCTGCACGGGGACGGCCACGTGCACCGTGGGCTGGGAAGTTGGCGGCACCGTTCCGACCGTAGCACCTTGCCGCACAACCTGCAGAAGTAGAATTCACGATCCGACGCCGGATCCCGCCCCCGGCGTCCGAATCAAGGCTCGGGCGGCAGCGCACGAAGTGCGGGCGGCAGCTCCGGGCCGGGCGCGACGGAAGCGGTGACGGCGAGAATCATGATGAACTGTTCAGCCAACACGATGTGGGTCGAGGATCGAGGCCAAGTCAGGCCGACACGATCCGGTGCGGGTAGTCCGTCTCGCGATTCTGGAAGCTCAAGATCGTCTCGTTGCAGACCACGCCCTCGCGGATCTCGATCGCCCGCCGTATTGTCTCGTTTCTATCCCACGCGGCCGGTCCGCCGAGCACGGTTGTCACGAACGGAACCACGACCCGCGAGATCTCCCACGACGCACTTTGCCACAGGTAGCTGGGCGTGTGATCGACTCCGTAGTACGTGACACGGCCGACTGTGAACGTCGGTGCCTCGAAAGAGGTCGGGCGGGCGAACGGGAAGCCCATCGCCCGATCGCAGCTCACGTCCACGATGAGCGCGCCGGGCTTCAGTCGAGTCTCCTCGCTCTCGCGGAGGAACATGAGCGGCCGGTCCGTGTCCTGCAGGACGCCGTTGACGATCACATCGGCTGCTCCCAAAACGTCGATCAACTCCGCGCGGGAACCGTCGTCCTGGACGACGCCCACCCCGTCCCCGGTCCCGCCGCGGAGCATCTGCCCGTAGCGGCAGCCCGGGATCTTGTCGTGCACGGCCCAGGGCTCGCGTTGGGTGTACACCCGGATGTTGCGGAAGCCCCGGCGCAGGAGCGCGTAGATTGCTCCGCGGCTGACCGAGCCGTGACTGATCACGCACGCCTCGGCCGGTGCGCCGTACAACCCGTCCTTCCCCGTAAGGCCCAGCGCGTGAATCACGCCGCAGTACCCGGCCATCTCGTTGTTGCGATCGAACACGTGCATCTCTCGCACGCTGCGGTTCCACGAGAACATCGCCTCCCAGGCGATCAGCGTCAGCTTGCGGTCGATCGCGATCTGGGTGATCTCGCGCTGCTGGACGCAGTGCGGCCAGCCCCAGAGGATCCCGTTTTCCCGCAACTCCCGTAGATCCTCGGGTAACGGCTTGGGCAACAGCACGACCTGGCTCTCTTGCAGGAGTTCGGATCGGTCGGCGGTCCCGCCGAAGCGGCGTTTCAACTCCCCGTCGGAGATCCCGAACGGTTCGCCGTATCCGCACTCGAAGCGGATCGCTCCCCGTGATTCCTGTGGGACGAGTTCGAAATGGTCCGGGTGCAACGGCAGCCGGTGCTCGTTCTCCTTGCGCGAATTGGCGATGACGCCAAGTGTGAGCATTGATGCCTCTTTCTAGTGATTTCCGATTTGCGTCCGGCTCTCCGTGAAGCGCAGCCCCGCGCTCTCGATGCGCCGGAGGACCGGAGTGTAAATCGCAGGATGAGTGGGGATCAGGCAGCCCGTCAGCGACAACTCGCCGCCCAGCAGCAGTTTGACGGCGATGAGGACCGGCAGGCCAACCGAGCGGGCCATCGCCGTGCCACCGCCGGCCTCGCCCTCGACGACCAGCGTCGAGCGAATGAGCTCGGCGGGTCGCTCGTCGCCCGGATACTCGACGTCCAACTCGTGGACCAGCACGACCATGTCGCGCATCTCCGGTGTCAGCGGGAGTTTCGTCTGCAGCAGATGGATCAGCATCGCCGCGGCCGTGTCGCCCTTGCAGCCGATCCGTTCGTCGGAGAATAGGCCCAGCCAGCGTAGGTTTTCCATGATCCCGCCGGTCGGGCTGATGCGTAGGAAGGTCGCGACGCGCTGTTCGAGCGGGGCGCTCTTCGCGTTCAGCGGCAGGAACATTTCCACGACCTCGGCGTAGGTCCGATCGGCCAGTTGAGGGATGCGCAGCGTCTCGTTGGGCAGGCCGAGCCGGACGATCGTGCCCCACGTCTCGCTCCATCCCGCGTAGCGCAACGTGCCGCGAATCATCGTGCGCACGTGTTCGAGGCCGAAGGATTTCATGTAGGACATCGAGTCGCGATTGGCGTAGGCCTCGAGCGGGCCGATGCCGTCCACGTCCACGTTCCAGGTGTGGTTGAAGACCTGGTGGAACGGCACGATCTTGATGTTGCCGTCCTCCATGTACTGGGCCCCCTCGAATCCGGCCATGACCACGTTGCGCGGGTCCCATGTGACCACGTAGCGCAACGGATGCTGCGGCTGATTCGGCGCGGGGATCCCGCTGCCGTAGGAGCGGAAGCCGACGATGCGACCTCCGTCGTCGCGCAGCCGTTGGATCAACGACATGGCCGACATGTGATCGATTCCGGGGTCGAGACCCATCTCGCAGAGCAGCATGACGCCCTTGCGTTTTGCGTCGAGGTCCAGATCGCGCACGGCCTGGTCCCGGTAGGACACCGATATCATGTGCCGGCCGTGATTAACGCAGTCCCACGCAACGAGGTCCTGGTAGGCGGCGGGCAACATGTTGATCACGACGTCGGCGTGTTCGATCCGGGCCGAGCGCACCCCGGCGTCGTTTACGTCGAAACGTACAGCCTCACCCCGCGCGTGGTTACCGACGGCTTCCCTTGCAAGAGCTTGGTCCAGGTCGCCGACGGTGACGAACCAGTCCTGGCGTTCGGCATCCTCGAGTAGCTGCGCCACGAGGTAAGATGTGCTCAGGCCGGCGCCCAGTACGAGTACCTGCTTCATGCCTCGGTTCCTCTACACTGATCGGTTTTCGGAACGTCTCGCCCTGTACAGTAACAAACCCGTCAGATCGGCGGTACCGCGGCGTCAGGTTGGGCCTCGATTGAACACGGCTAAATACAGGGCAGAGCCTTAGAAGACTACAATCAGGTTCCCGCATGGAGATCGCCATGAAGCAAGCGATGTTCCTGACATTGGCCGGTTGTCTCGCACTGGGCCTGCTCGGCTGTGAGCCCGACGTGTCGGACGCCCACCCTCGAGT
>CANPVX010000145.1 GCA_947581815.1 Candidatus Indicimonas acetifermentans
CGAATAGCGGCTCGGGATTCTGGTGAGGCCAATACAGCGAGCCGACGTAGGTGAGGATGAATGCCTCCGCCCCGGTCCCGGCGGGAGCGGGCTCTGCAGTGTAGTCCTTCGGATCGAATCCGTTATAGATGACCTCGGCGGGCGTGCCGTGGAGCTTCTCGAGACGCTCGGCCCAGGCGGGGGATACGGTGGTCAGGGCGCGGGCCGGTTTCAGCACAAGGCGCTCGAGCCGCTCCTCGAGCCAGCGGAAGGGTCTGACGCGAGAATCCCAGTGATTGTTGGCCCACAGGTCGCGGAAGTCAGCGGTCCAAGGGATGCCGGCACGCCTTTGGATCCGAGCCGCCACGATGTGAGAGCTCGGCGGCCCGGCGGAGCTGAAGATGGCATCGAACTGCTCGCTTCGGATCAGCCGTCGACCCTCAGCGACGGCGTAGGGAATCCACCCCATCGTCGAGTCGGGCATGCGTACGGAGCTCAACGGCGCGAAGTGCCGTAGCGCGTTGTAGGTCCTTCGCCCCAGGGGTCCGGCCGCCTCGAGCCTCTCCTGAAGCCCAGGGGCGCTTTCGGCGGGGCCGACTCCCTCGCCTGAACGCGGGCTCGCGTGCCGGGCTTTCGCTTTCATCAGAGGTGCGAAATACGAGGTGGCGATCACGTGCCCATCCTGGGGTGGACCGCTGGGGGTCGAGCGCGCCGTCAGCACGGTGGGCTCCCAACCGAACTCAGGCAGATACTCCGCGAACTTCGATACCCGCAATCCGCCGACGGCCGGGTTCGGCGGGTAGAAGAACGAGACGATCAACACGCGGCGCCCAACGCTCATGGCCGGCCGCCGATCTCCTCAATCCACTCTTTCATGTCGTCCCCCGAGCGAACGAGCGCGGACTGCTCGAGCGCGTGGGCCTTGAAGTCGGCCCAGAGCCCCGGGCGCGTGGCCCAGCGGAGAAGCTCGAGGGAGAGCTCGGCGATGGGCAACGCCCGTCCGACCCTGTCGCGCTGCACGTTCTTCGTGACCGATGCGAGATCGGTGGTCAAGACCGCCAGCCCATTGGCCAGGTAGGCGGAATATTTCATCGTGGGCGTCAGATGATTGTAGGGGTTGTCAGTGGGGTAGAGGATCAGGCCTATGTCGCACCGCTGGGCCAACCGGTCGTGAGCCGCGACCCCCAGCTGGCCGTAGTGGCGCGCGTTGGGCACGTCGAGTTCGGAGAACCACTGCTGGACAGATTCCCTACCTCCGCCACAGACGTGCAGGCGCGTGCCCGGCGCGTTGCGGATCGATTTCAGTACCTCTCTGAAGTTCGGAGCCACCGTAGTATCTATCGAACCCGAGTAGAAGAAGTTGACCTCGCCCTCTGGGAAATCGAGCTCGGCTTGCCGGTCCTCGCTGACCGTCGGCAGGTAGATGTTGCGCCGGAAGGTCCGCAATCGCTCGGGGGGGACCCCGTGCAGCTTGCGAATCGGGTCCGCGAAACCTTCCGGGACGATGAGGCGGTGGGCCGACGTGAACAGGGTTCGTTCGATGGAGCGTATTCGGTTCACCGGCATTTCGCTGCGCGGCGCTCCGGTCTTGGCCCGCCCCTCGGAAAGCTCGATCGGCAGATCTTCCACCAGCACCCAAATCCGCTGGCGGGTGAGCCGCGACTTCAACCCCAGCGCGCGGTAAGCCTGGTGGGCTAATGCGATCATTTGCGGCTGGCTGACGTGAGCCAGGACTGGCAGCTTGGGATAAACGAAGAGGAGGTCCCGGGAGCGATCGCGCAGCAGGCGGCCGAGCTCGCTCGACAGCCAACCCGCCGCCGCCCGCCACTCTCCAAGGAGGCCCGCTCGGCGCCGCCCTGCGGGCTGCAGCCAATGCACGCGCAGGCCGTTCCGCAACGCCTCCGAAGCCGCCGGCCCTTGAAGGAGATTCACGAGACTGCCGATGAAGACTCCGGTGCCAGAACCGGCCGGCACACCAGGCGCACCGGGCTGGAACGCGTAGAGGCTCAACGTCGGACTCACAGGCGAAGCGGTTCCGAGGTTTTCGTTGTAGGGCCGCTCGTCGCTGCGGCCAGAACGTCGAGCTCCGCCTGTATGACCCGCAGGGCGGAGCACTTCTCCTCGACGTGCCCGCGGGCGGCATCACCCATGGCTCTGGCGCGCTCGGGATCGCTGACCAGCCGCAGGACGGCGCCTCGCAACGCGAGTGGGTCATCTGACCCGACCAGGTACCCATCGACCCCGTCTCGGACGTACTCGGGGATTCCGCCGGCACGCGTGGCGACGACCGGCAGCCCGCAAGCCATCGCCTCACACATCGCGACGCACTGAGTTTCGTTGCGAGACGGTGCCACGAAGTAGTCGTAGCCCGCGATGAGCTCGGGCACTTGAGCGTGCCGCACGCTCTTCTCCTCCAGCCTGACCGCGGCGTGGGCGCGGTCGATCTGGGATCGCAGCCTGTCGGCCTCGGGTCCCGTGCCCACGATCGTGAGCTCCGTCTCCTGCAGATCGCCGTACGCTTCGACGGCTGTGTCCAACCCGCATTTCCGGCGAAGGCCCCGGAGCGCCAGGCCGCGCATCCGGCGGTTTGCTCGAGAGCGTTCGGATGGCCGAAAGCGGTCTGTGTCCACCGGGTTGGGGATCACGCTCGTGGTCGGGTGCCGGAAGCGCATGCTCCTTTCCGCCGTGCTGCGCATCCACGCCGACACGTAGACCACGGCGGCAGCCTTGGCTAGCGAGCGCCTCAGCCGCCACAGCTTGCGAACATCGTGAAGCAGCGACAGCAGCCGCTCGAAGCCCCGTCGGTATCCATGCAGGGCGGTGAACATCGCTTCGTAGCCGTGGATCCAAACGACCCGCGGGACGGCGAGCGACTCGGCCAGCCGCGTGTGAGGACGCCCAGGATAAGCTGTGTGAAGCGCCAGCACCTCAGGATCGAAGCTTGCGATGTCACTTCGGATCGTCTCGGCGTCGGCCGCCAGCACCGAGATGCCCTCCTGCTCCCCGGGGTCCGGTGGACCTTGCCGGACCCTGTAGACGCGAACGGCGTGGCCAACCTTTCGATAGCCCCAAGCTCGCGCGTGTACGTACACACCGCTCGCTGGATTCCCCGCATCGGGGTAATACTCGGTTAGGACCGCGATTCTCATCTCGTTGCGGAAAGGTGGAGCGAAGGCGGAGGCTGGCTAAAAGAAACTGGTGATGGGAGCCGCCGCAACTATATCACCGAGGTCGAGGGCGCGGGCGAGGGCGAAGTTGCGGTCGAGGTCGAGGTCGGGATTCACCTGCGAAGTTGACGGCACGACCGGCTTTACTGATCTTTCTAGCATCCTTCCTCTCCCCCATTTCGTGAGAATTCCCTCGCGCCTTCAAACGAAGAATAGTCACTAGCGCAGGTGAGACCAGCACAGACTTCGACCGTTTTCGTCATCGTGGCCCTCGCTTTGGCGCTGGCCTTGGGACTGGCCGTCGGGCAAGTCGGCGTCCTCGCCGTCGTTGCTCTCGTGGGCCTGGCCATCGCCGCCGGCGCGTTCGTCGATCTGCGGATCACGCTCCTGGCGATCGTTCCGGCCATGGTTCTGCTGCCGGAGCTGCCGCTCTCGGTGCCGGTACGTACCGAGGACGTGTTGATGATGCCGCTGGCCGGCGCCTGGCTCGCACGACTCGCCCTCGGCTACGAGCGCTGGCCCTCGACACCTCTGAACGCTCCGCTTTTCAGTCTGATCGTCGTGGAATTGGCCGCGATGCTCTGGGGCGCCTTCCGCGGGACGGCGGGTTTCTCTTTACAGCTCTACAGCTCTGGATTCTTCTTCTTGAAGACCGTAGAGGTGACGCTCCTCTATTTCATAGTCGTTTCGACGATACGCACGAAGCAGGATGTCCGCCTCTTCGCGACGGTCTTTTGCGCCGCGGCGGCCGCGCTGGGCGTCTGGGGCATCGTGGAGAATAGCGTACGGGGCGTGGGCCAGGCGATCATCGGCCCCACCGGACACGGCGGTTATAGCTTGCTCGGCCTCACGTTCGTCGTGCTGCTGGCGACGCTCGCCAGCCTGTTCCTTACTCAGCGCTCCCGTCCCGTTCGCGTGCTGCTCGTGCTGGCGGCGTTGCCCGTAGCCTATTCTCTGGTCTTCACGCTTTCGCGCCAGAGCTATGTGGGCGCCGTTGCGGCCGCGGCCGTGCTCGTCTGGGTACACGATCGACGGTCGATCATCCCAGCGGTAGCCCTGGGCCTGGCCCTGCCTCTCTTGGTTCCCGATATCGTCCAGGAGCGTGCCCTCTCCATCGTCGCCGCCGTGCCGGATCCGTTATCGGGGGTTTCGGCGTACGCTACGCGTCTTCATGCGCTGCAGCAGAGGATCCCGGAGGTGATCGGCGGAAGTCTGCTCTTCGGCTTCGGGCCAGCGTCCCTACCGCCTGGCTTCCTCGATAATCAGTATCTGCTCACGTTCTACTACACCGGGTTCATAGGGCTGGGCGTCTTTCTCTGGCTGCTCTGGCGCGCCGCAACCACCGCGTATCGATCGTTTCGCGATCTTCAGGGCGGCCTCAAGGGCTTGGGCCTCGCTTGGTTCTCCGCGACGATCGGGCTGACGCTCGCCGGCCTTGCCGGGAGTCCGTTCGTAGCCGTTAGGGTCCGGGAGGTCTACTGGTTCCTGGCCGCGATGGCTGTGGCGGCGACTCTCCTGCCCCGGCCGACTGAAGAGAGCGTCGAGACCGTCGAGGAGGCGCGGGTTTGAGCGGTCTCCTTTTGACCCAGGACTTTCCGCCCGCTCTACCCGGTGGAATCTCCGTCTACTATTACCACCTGTGCCGCGCAATCGGCGGTGCCGTCTCCGTGCTGGCGCCGCGAGCGGCCGATGCCGCTGAATTCGACGCCTCCCAGCCTTTCGCCATCCATCGCTGCCGCATGCCCACCGTGCCGCTCGCCCATAGGCGCGAGATCCATCTCCAGGCGCTTCGCTGGCCCAGGGTAGCCTACGTAGCAGCTTCCCAGTGGTTGGCATTCTACCGACGCGGTCTCGAGCTCGTCAGGGGCGAGCCCGGTCAGATCGCTCTGCTCGGTCATCTGTATCTCGCGCCCCTGGGACCGCGGCTGCGTCGGCGGGCGGGAATCCGTTACGGGGTCTTCCTCCACAGCGGCGAACTTTACCGCTACATGCGTATCCGGCCCGTTCGCTCCGCTATGATCGCGGCTCTCGACGACGCGGATTTCCTGATCGTCAACAGCGATTTCACCCGTCGGCAGTATCTCGAACGCGGCGTCCGCTCGGATCAACGGTTCCTGAAAGTGAATCCAGGTGTCGACACGTCATTATTCCGACCTGATGCCGGTGATCCGCTCGGCGTGCGGCGGCGCTTCGGCCTCGGCGACCGGCCAATCGTCCTTTCGGTCGCCCGGCTCGTGGAACAGAAGGGGCACGACAACGTCCTGCGGGCTTTCCCTCAGATCCTGACTCGCGTGCCGGAGGCGATCTATGTGATCGCGGGAGATGGACCGTTTCGACCGGATCTGGAGCGCCTGGCGCGGGAGCTGGGTCTCGAGGGGCGGGTCGTGTTCGCCGGCTTCGTCCCTGAGGCGGAGCTCCCTTCGTACTACAGGGCCGCCGACGTCGTGGTCGTACCCAGCCGCGAGTTCAGGAAGGGCGTGCCGATCGAGGGGTTCGGCATGGTCTACGTGGAAGCCGGGGCCTGCGGCACTCCCGCTGTCGGTGGCCGAGGCGGCGGGACCGAAGAGTCGATCGAGGAAGGCGTGACCGGTCTTCGTGTCGCTGCAGAGGATCCGGCCGCGATAGGTGATGCTGTAGCGCGGCTCCTTTCCGATCGCGAGCTGGCGAGTCGGTTTGGAGCGGCGGGGCGGCGGCGCGCGCTGGAGCGGTTCGACTGGACCATTCAAGCTGAGGTGTTGCGAGGGTTTCTGGACGAGCTTCCGGGCGCTGCGGCCGCGAGCCGGGAGAGGGTAGGCAAGCTGTGAGCGAGCGGCTTCGCGTGCTACAGGTGACGGCCATTCCGATCACAGCCGTTCGGTTTGTCGAACCCCTCGCACGGGCGCTTAGGGAGAATGGCTGTGACGTGGAGTTTGCGTCGGG
>CANPVX010000146.1 GCA_947581815.1 Candidatus Indicimonas acetifermentans
GGTAGCGCGTAGCTGCGAATCGCTTAAACCACGCCGACTTCTTGCATTGGCTATCGGGCCTCCAAGATTAGCACCCCACTGCTGGGCGAGTTGTGGGAGCGACTCGCCGACGTGAGCCTCTGCAGATTCGCCTCCGTACCAGTGCGGAAACGCTGAGAGAAATCCGCTTGACCAAGCTTTTCTCATCTCGTGGGTGGGCACTCAGCCTGTTCGCGCAATTGGATGGATCAACGCTGCATCAACGGACCGCAGACGCAGAAACCACTCCATCCCGCAGCCCTGGTATTGGGGTGGTTGCTCAAATGCGAGAGAACGCAGATCTCGCGTTCATTCGTCCGGTCTAGTCCAGCTACGTGGTGGCAGAACCTGCCGACTTTGCTGGGATCGCTGGATGCACAGCTTTCTTTTCTTTTCGTTTGAAACCCTAGGGTCTCAGACAAATCAAACAAATGCCGTAACGTGGAGCCGGCACGAAGCGCGGTTCGTGTTCAACCTGGAGAGGGAACCTGGAGACGGCTCAGCGCCAGCCTTGTCGTCTCAGGACTTAGAGCCTTCAATCTGGTGCGTGCAGAGCAGGTGGTGACAGCTCCAGTCCGCCCCCGTTCCCGAGTCAGATCTGGATCACGCTTCCCTGAGACTAGATTCGGAAAGTGCCTGTCGCTGAACGCTCTCGCCGAGAGTCGCGGTGATCGGTCATGTGTCCGGGAGCGGAACGGCCGGAGAGGCGGTGGCCGCGCCGGCCCGATCTACCGATCCCAGCGATCGCCGCAGGCGGGTGGTAAGGAACAGCCAGATGCTGGCCGTGGCAGCGAGAAGATACGTCACCCAGGTGATGCTCTGTCCGGTCAGATCTCCCCTCACGACGAAGCTGAGCCAGCCGAGGAGGATGAGGGCCGCGACGCCTTCGCCGACGCGGGCCCCCAGCCCGTCCACCAGGAGCTTCACGAAGTTCCGAGAGCTCGCCCCGAGCGAGAGGAACGCCTGTTCCCAGTTGGACCGGTGGATCGAAGCTTTCAGGCCTCCCTCCGCGGCTCGCAGACCGGAGCGCATGAGCAGAGACGAGTTCACCAGCAGGGCCGCCGCACCGCCAACCAGGGCGCCAGGAAGAATCAAAAGACTGCCGGCTAAGCCGAGCCGCCGCTGGAGCACCGGCACCAGCAGTAGCTGAACGAGCAGCGCGCCCACGTTGAGGGCCGTGTACAGCGTGGCGAACAGTGCGGCGTTCTGCTGGCCGTCGTTGCCGGACGTGGCCGCGGCGAGAAAGAACTGGAACTCGATGAGAACGCCGGTGAGGGCGGCGGTCACGGACACCGCGATCAGCAGCAGAGCGTAGGGCTCGGCACGCAGGCTTCTGACGCTCGGCCTCACCATGCCCTCGTCGCGAGTGGTCCCCGGTGCCATCCGAGCTGGGTAGCGGAGCTGCGCGACACCGAGCGCGAGCCCGGCAATTCCGAGACAAAGGGCTCCCAACAGAATGAACCACTTGGGCTGTAGCTGCATGGAAAGCGCTCGGGCAGCGAAGCCTCCGACGATCCCGCCGGCGATAGAGGCCGCGCCGATAGCGCTGTATGGCCTCGCCAGCCGATCCTTCGGTAAGTAATCCAGGAGATCGGCGGCCAGCAGCCACGACAGGGAGAACAGCACACCGAAGGTGATGGGTACGGCCATGAAGAAAGCCGTCATCAGCGCTCCGCCACCAGGTCTCGCGACGAGGAAGTAACCGACCAGAAGGGCGGCGGCGGCGAGGATTCCGGCAATCCGGGTCGCACGCGGTCCGAACCTTCGCATGGTGCCGAGCACCAGAGCGGCGGTGGGGAAGGATAGCAGGGCGATTCCGATGTAGGCGCGAGGCAGGTCGAAAAGCCCGTCTTCGAGAAAGAAGAGGGCATCTCGTCCGGTCTTCGTGAACACCAAGCCCGCGGTCATGATGGAAATAGCGAAAGCGACGGGAACCGTCCGCGCCCACATGTCACCGAATCTGATCTCGTCTGCGGCGGCCCCCTCGCTCAGGGTGGACTCATGATCGACGCTCATCCTGCAGATTGGAGCAAGTGAGCCGGGAAACTCAAGCTGTGAACCGGGAACGGTATCGTGACACCGTTCTCATCGAACGCGCCTTTGATCCGAATGATCGCCTCACTGCGCGCCTCCAGGACGTCTCGTCCCCTGGTCGTGAACGGAATCCAAAAAGCGAACCACGAAATCGATCGAGCTGTCGCTGAAGCTCTCGTGGTTCCGTGCGAGCGGCAGATGGAGCAAGCCGCCGCGGCCCGCCGATGCCGATGTGAGCAACGAAGGGTGCCATCGAGCCGCCGCCTGGCCTGCCGTCTAATCAGCCTGACGTTAGGCCCGCGTAGGCCGCTTCGCTATCTACCGCCGAAAGCTAGCGCTATTCCTCGTCGGAAGGATAGCCGGCGCTGGTTCCGCGCGGATAGGTGGGGGCATAGTGCGCTTCCGCGCTTGTGGATCTAAAACGGGAAGGCGACGGGGGCGAGAAAGATCGTCACCGCCCCCACCAGCAGTGTGAGGGGCACGCCGAGCCTTACGAAATCCCACGTCGTGTATCCGCCCGGCTCGTAGACCATGAGGTTCGTCTGATAGGCCGCCGGCGTGATCGTGGCGCCGACCATTCCGATCATCAGGGTGATCGCGAACGGCATGAAGCTCACGCCGAGCGAACCCGCCAAGGAGACGGCGATCGGAAACATGAAGACGGCCGACGCGGCGGTCGTGATCAGGTTTCCCATGATCACGTGGCCGACGAAGACCGCGGCCAGGGCGCCGTAGGGGTTGCCCGCGCCGACTCGCCTCAGGCCGCGTGCGATCGCGTCCGCGAGCCCGCTCTCGCTCACTGCGGCGGCGACGCCGATCGCGGCGGCCAGGGCGACGAGGGTGGCGAAGTCCACGCTGTGGGCCGCCGAGCGGAGACTCATGCACCCGCTGAGGAGCATCGCGCCCGTCGCGAGCAGCGCGGCGTTCAGCATGCTCATCCAGCCGAGGGTGACGACCGTGACCATCGCGACCATGATCACGGTCGCCGCAGCAGCCCGATGCCACCTACGGATCCGGTAGCCCTCGAGCGGTTTCTGCAGCGAGAACTCCTGCTCGTTGCGCGCGACGTAACAGAAGGCGTCGTCGACCTCGAGGACGGCGTTGTCCCCGACTTCGATCCTGATGTCGTCCAGCCGCTCTTCGAGGGGTTTCCCGGCCCGCGAGACGCCGACGAGGGAGAACCGGTAGGGGCTGTCCGGTAGAGGGAGGTCGGAGATCAGGCGGCCTACCACGCTGCTCTGTGGAGACACGACCACCTCGACCAGAGAGTGCGTGTAGCGCGGCGTCGTCATCGGATGTCCTTCTTTGAGCGGCCGCACGCCGAACGTCGTCCACAGATCGGGCAGCGCGTCGATGTCCGCGCTCACCGCGACGACGTCACCGGCCGCGAACATGGCGGCGGGCTTCAGCTCGACGGGCGAGCCGTCGGCGCGCCACAAGCCACGCAGCTCGAAGCCCGTAGGCTCCGACGCCCCGGTCTCCTCCAGCGTCCGCCCGATCAGGCCGGACTCTTCGAGCAGCACGAATTCGGCTCCGTAGACGCGCTTGGCGATCTCTCCGACACCGATCCGGCGTTCCGGCAGCAGCCATCTCCCGGCGATGACGATGAAGGCTATGCCGAGCACCGCGGCGGGAACCGCCACCCAGGAAGGATCGAACATCTGGATCTCGCGCATCGGCGGAGCACCGGCGTTTCCCCTCGCGATCTCATCGAGGATCAATCCCCCGATGATGAGGTTGACTGATGTTCCGATGAGGGTTGTGGTGCCCCCGAGAATCGATGCGAAGCTGAGTGGAATGAAGAGCTTGGAGGCGGCGAGGCCGGTGTTCCGACAGAGATCCCGGATGACGGGGATCATCATCGCGACGAGCGGCGTGTTGTTGAGGAAAGCGCTGCCGATCGCGACCGGCGGCAGAACCCGGGCTTGCACCTGCTCCTCGCTCTTCGGACGGCCGATCAGCCGGTCGCCGATCAGGCTGATCGCGCCCGTGGAGTACATGCCCGCCGCCACCATGAAGAGAGCGCCGACGGTAAGGACGCCGTTGTTGGAGAAGCCCGACAGGCTCGCGTCGACGGGCGCCAGACCGAGCGTGATGCTCACGGTGAGCGCGCCCAGGAAGACGGCGGCGGGCGGGAGTTTCGTGCCCAGGAGCAGGGCCAGCGTGGCGCCCAGGAGGCCGAGGGTTAGCCAGGCATCGAGAGACATCCGGGCATTCTCGCGCTCGCCTGCGCTCGCCGCAATAGGTCGCTCGTAAGGAGGATGTTCTCGGGCTTATGTCCCTGTGAACGACGTCATGCGCGTGTGCGTAATGAGGATTCCGAAGAGCCAGGTGCGGACGTGGGACCTGCTCTCGAACCGTGGTGCCGTTTCGATAAAGGTGGCGAAGGTTTCCTGGGTGACGTCCTCGGCCTGTTGGGCATCGAGCCCGGCACCCCTAGCAGCCCGAAGAATCTGGCCGAGATAGGTCTGGACTACGGTCTGGATCGCGTCAGGGGCGCCTGCCCTGATCAGCGCCGGAAACTCGGGGTCGTCGAGATTGGCAGCCATGCCTACCACCTGCGGGCCAATGGTGGGACTCCTTAAGGCGCAATGGCAATGTAAGAACTCCCACTCCCTGCGTTCAGGATCTGCGAATTCGCTCTCGGCGAAGAAACGATGGCTGGATCATCGCGCCTTCACCGCTTCTCCCACATCAAGCTGCACATCTGTTCGCATCCGGAGGGCGCACGGGCAAACGTAACGGCCCAAAAAAGGCAAGCCGGCGAACGGCACCTCTTCTCGGAGATGACGCGCGCCGGCTAACGCGCATGGAGCCTGATGGCCGGCGAAGGGCGGATATGCGTCAGCCCATAACGCTCTTGGCCTTCTCGAGCAGCCTCAGAGCCGCGGTCGAAAAACCGTTCGTGTTGGGCTGCGCGATGCCAACCTGTTTGATATCATAGCCACTCTCGCGACGCTGGGCCTCCTCGGTGGCGATCCACGCCGCGTCATAGTAAGCCTGGCCTGCGCTGGCCTTGTCGCCGCTCGCCAGGGCGTCGTCGCCCAGTTCTTCCAGCACAACCAGCGCGAGGTCGTACTTGCCGAGTGCGTACAGCAGGCGACCCACCCGGAGGCGCAGCTGGTGGTCGGATAGGCTGCCGTCCACCGAGAGCGCGGCCGGCTTGTAGGATACCGACCTCGCGGTCTCCGTGGCCTTTTGCGCCAGCCTCAGGGCCTCGTCCACCGCGTGGTCCGGCCGCTTCTGGACGCCGACGCCTACCATTCTCAAGTCGAACTCGGACTCCAGGCGCTGGGCCTCTTCGTTCGCGATCCACGCCGCGTCATAGTAAGCCTGAGCGGCACCAGCTGTGTTGCCGTGCGCAATCGCGTCGTCGCCCAGCTTTTCCAGGAGGACGCGCGCCTCCACTGGCCGGCTCTGCGCGTACAGGAGATGACCCGCCACGCGGCGCATCTCGTAGTTCGAATCATGTTCTTGTGCGTTCGCCACCGCTGGCGTGAGGATCGGCAATCCGACCAACACCGCCATAGCGATCCATCGATTGATCTTGATGTCCATTTCTATAGCTCCCTCTAGGGATTTCCGTAGCGGATACTGGGAGTCGGTTCCGACTCCCGTGGCTGCGGTATGCATGTGAGTGCGGTGGGGGCGCGAGTTCTTACACTCGAGCGCGTCAGGTATTCGCGAAGCCAGAGTGTAGCGAGCTAGAGGATGAATGCGGCGGCTACCGCGCCTGGCCGGTACCCGGCGGCGTGGCCCCTCAGGCTTCCAACTTCGCGAAGAGATTGTTCAGTGCCTCCGCGAAGGTGGGATGGGCGAAGATCCCGTCTCGTAGAGCCGTGTAGGGCAGCCGGCCCATCATAGCGATCTGCACCATCGACATGATTTCGCCGCCCTCGATCCCCAGGATTGCGCAGCCGAGGATCTGCTTGGTGTCGCCGTCCACGATCGCCTTCATGAATCCGCGGCTCTC
>CANPVX010000147.1 GCA_947581815.1 Candidatus Indicimonas acetifermentans
CGACCGAAGGTCCCATTCACATTGACGAGCGAGCTATGGTGCCGACGCTTTCCGTTGATCAGAACCAGCGTCTGATCCGGACCCAACCCTCGCAGGCTAGCTGGGTTGACGTGGTCCGTACCATCTGAGATCGTTTGATGCGATGCGTTGTAGGACGGAGCCAGGGTCCGAAGGATCTGGTTCAGCTCCAGCTCACCGACCAGCGCGATTTCCGCCGCCGTGATCACATCCACCGCCACCGGCGACTCGAGCCTGGTTCGCGTCGTCCTCGTGCCCACGGCGATGATCTCGTCGATGGCTAGTGCCGACACGCTGAGGTCGAAGTCGAGTGTGATCGCATCGCCAGCGCCGAGCGTGACGCGCTGCTGGGCACTGGCATAGCCAAGCATCGAGGCGCGCACGGTATACGTGCCCGGCTGGGCCCTGATCGTAAACCTGCCGTCCTCGTCAGTGACGAATCCGGCAGCTGTCCCGACGATCTGGACGGTCGCAAGGAAGATCGGATCGCCACTGTCAGCGTCCCGAACGGTACCGCGGATGACTCCCTGTTGGGCGAAAGCCTGCAGCGGAACAGCGAGCGCGAGTATACCGACTAGCGCTGCTCCTCGTAACACATCGAACCGTAAGCCAGAGTACATGGGACACCTCCGTAGCGGGTCAGGAGTGCATGCTCGCAAAGCCCGAACGTCTCTATGACGTCAGTGGAACTGCCTGGGTTCGCCTGTGGACCGGGGATGTTGATGTTAGCTACAATATTGTGAGCCACTCCACGCCCGTCAACCGCAGAAGGTGCTGGAATTTACGACCGTGATCAGCGCGAACGCGGACGGCCGTTCGCCCTCGAGCTAGCCGCGGGCTGGCGGTGGGCGGCCGCCCAGCCACAAGTTGGACGACATGCGAGATAAGTTGTGCCTGGTCACGGGCGCCAACTCTGGCATCGGCCGCGCTACGGCCGAAGAGCTGGCGCGGCGGGGGGCCACGGTCGTGATGCTCTGCCGCGATCGGGGTCGAGGCGAGGCTGCGCGGGCGAGGATCGCGACGCGGGTGGATGGCGCGCGGCTCGAGCTGCTGATCGCCGACCTCGCATCCCAGCGCTCCGTGCGGCGGGCCGCGGAGGAATTCAAGAGCGCTCATCCCCGCCTCGACGTACTGATCAACAACGCGGGAGTGTTCTGGGGCCGCCGGCAGGTCACCGGGGACGGTCTCGAGGCGACGTTCGCCATCAACCACCTGGGCCATTTCCTGCTCACCCAACTGCTCGAGGAAGAGTTGAAGGCTTCCGCCCCCTCACGCATCGTGAACGTGAGCTCGTCGGCCTACAAAGCCGCGCGGCTGAATCTCGCTGATTTACAAAGCGAGCGCGGCTACGACGCGATGCGCGCTTACGGCAACTCGAAGCTCGCGAACATCCTCTTCACTTACGAACTGGCGAGGCGACTCGATGGCTCCGGCGTGACGGCGAACTGCCTGCATCCCGGAGTCGTCCGCACACGGATCGGCCGGAACGCCCCGCCGCTCATCTGGCTATTCTTCCTGGTGATGAAGCCGCTGCTGCTGAGCCCGGCGAAGGGCGCGGCGACGACCGTCTATCTCGCCACCTCTCCCGAAGTGGAGCGGGTGAGCGGCAAGTACTTCGTCAAGCAAGTTCCGCAACCGACCGCGGCGCGGACTTACACTGAAGAGACGGCGCGCCGGCTATGGGAGATCAGCGAGAAGCTCACTGACCTGACGGCGGCGGACCCAACCGCCTGAACGCCGTATCGACACGGGAAACGGGTGATGAGCCATCGACGCACATTTCTGAAACAGGTCGCCGCGCTCGCCGGCGCCGCCGGCGCCGCCGGCGCTGCTGGGGTGGGCGACCTGCTCGCGATCGATGAAGCATTCGAGCGGGAGCTCGCTAGCCTGGGGTCGAACGGCGAGCGAGCCGAGCCGTTCTCCGGGCTGCGCGAAAGGTACTTACTAGGTAAGGACATCACCTACTTCAACAACGCCTCCATCGGGACCATCCCGCGGCCGGTTCATCAGGCGCACGTCGGCTATCTCGCTCTCTGCGAGACCAACCCCTGGCTCTTTATGTGGGGCGGCGCCTGGGAGGAACCGCGAGAGGCGGTGCGCGCGAAAGCGGCGGATTATATGGGCTGCGCTGCATCGGACGTGACCTTCACGCACAACACGACCGAGGGGTTCAATACGCTGGCCCAGGGGCTTGAGCTCGGGCCGGGCGACCAGGTGCTATTCAGCTCGCTCAATCACGACGGCGCCAGCATCTGCTGGTTCTACCAAGCCCAGAGGAAAGGCTTCGCCGTCAAGCGCTTCGATTTTCCGGTCCTCGATACCCCGCAACTCAGCGCGGAGGACGTTCTGGACATCTATGACCGCCAGATCTCAAGCGCGACTCGCGTTCTGGTGCTGCCGCACATCGACAACGTAGTGGGGCTACGCCATCCGGTTAAGCAGTTGACGCAGCTGGCTCGAAGCCGCGGGGTCGAGATCGTTGCGGTGGATGGTGCGCAGTCGATCGGGATGCTCGAGGTGGACGTGACCGATGTGGGAGCGGATGTCTACTGCACCAGCCCCCACAAGTGGCTCCAAGCTCCGAAAGGGTTGGGGTTGATGTACATCCGCGCGGAGCTGCGTGACGCCGTGCGTCCGATGTGGGTCACCTGGGGGCAGGAACGCTGGAGGGGGACGGCGCGGATCTTCGAGGACTACGGCAGCCGCAACCTGCCGGAGGTCATCTCGCTGGGCGATGCGATCGACTTCCAAGTCAAATTGGGAAGCAAAGCGAAGATGGAGCGTTACGAGGCGTTGTGGGAACGGTTCGCCGACGCGGCGAGAGCGTCCGACACGGTCGTTTGGCGCTCGCCGGGGTCGTGGGATCTCTCGGCGTCGGTGTACGCGCTCGAGATCCAGGGCCGGCAAAGCCGGGCTGTGTTCGACAAGTTGTACCACGACTACGGATTCGTCTTCCGGCCCTTCGCGACCCAGGGGCTCAATACGATCCGCATATCTCCCAACGTCTATAATACAGAGGCCGAGATCGAGCGGTTCTTCGACGCCCTGGCAGCGGCGTAAGCCCCCGCCCAAAGCCACCCACCCACCCCCCCTCCGCTTTGCAGAGGTGCAGCGGCTGAGTAGTTTAAGGCACACCCCCAGCCCACCGACGTGCGTTCTCCCCGAGACGTGGTAGCCGCCGGAAGGAGTCGATGAGCACGAAGACCAAGAGCATGCCTCTAGCGCGCGAGATCCGCGAGTCCGCCGTGATCCGCTTCGCCGGCGACTCCGGAGATGGAATGCAGCTTACAGGCACGCAGTTCACGCTGGAGACTGCCCTGGCGGGCCGCGATCTGGCCACCTTCCCCGATTATCCGGCGGAGATCCGGGCGCCGGCGGGGACGACCTACGGGGTCTCCGCTTTCCAGATCCACTTCGGCTCCGAGGACATCATGACCGCGGGTGACGAGCTCGACGTGCTCGTGGCGCTGAACCCGGCGGCGCTCAAGGTGAACGTGGGCGATCTGAGGCTCGGGGGCACGATCGTCGCCGACGCCGACGCCTTCACGAAGTTCAACCTGCAGAAGGCGGGTTACGACACGAGCCCGCTCGAGGATGGAAGCCTGGCGGACTACCGGCAGATCGACCTCGAGATCTCGAAGATGACGCTGGCGGCGCTGGAGAAGTTCGAGCTGACGAAGAAGGAGTCTTTGCGCGCTCGTAACTTGTGGACGCTCGGCCTGATGCTCTGGATGTACGGACGCGAGCGCCAGGCGACCATCGATTGGCTGAAGCTGAAGTTCGCGGCGCGACCGGAGATCGCCGAGGCCAACATCGCCGCGCTCAACGCGGGCCACGCGTTCGGCGAGACGACGGAGCTGTCTCACGAGATCACGGCCTACTCGGTGCCCAAGGCCGAGCTCGCTGCGGGGCGCTATCGGGCGATCACCGGGACCGAAGCTACAGCCTTCGGCCTGGTCGCCGGCCTGCGGGCCGCCGGTCTCGAGAAGCTCGTCTTCGCCTCGTATCCCATCACTCCCGCATCGCCCGTACTGCACGTGCTGGCGCGACTGAAGGCGCACGGGGTGATCACGTTCCAGGCGGAGGACGAGATCGCGGCCGTCTGCACCGCGATCGGCGCCTCTTACGCGGGCGCGCTGGGCGTGACTTCGAGCTCGGGCCCGGGCATAGCGCTCAAAGGCGAGGCGATCGGCCTGGCCATCAGCACCGAGCTGCCGCTCATCGTCATCAACTCGCAACGAGCCGGACCGTCGACGGGTATGCCGACGAAGACCGAGCAGTCGGACCTCTATCAGGCGGTCTACGGCCGCAACGCCGACTCGCCGGTGGCGGTGATCGCGGCGGCGACGCCCGGGGATTGCTTCGAGGTGGCGATCGAAGCGGTACGGCTTGCGACGCGCTACATGACGCCGGTGATACTGCTGAGCGACGGCTACCTCGCGAACGCATCGGAGCCGTGGCTGATCCCCGACGTCGACGACCTGCCGAGCTTTCCCGTGGAATACAGGGTGGATGCGGACGGCTTCCACCCGTACGTGCGCGACGACGAGACGCTGGCTCGGCCGTGGGCGCTGCCCGGGACGCCCGGGCTCGAGCATCGCATCGGCGGTTTGGAGAAGAGCTACGACAGCGGCGACATCTCCTACGATCCGGCGAATCACCAGCTGATGACCGAGACGCGGATGAACAAGATCGCGGGGATCGCGAAGGACATCCCGCTGCAAGATGTGGAGCTAGGCAGTGAGCGCGGCGCTCTCGCCGTGGTGGGGTGGGGCTCCACCTACGGCGCCATCTACAAGGCGGTGGGCGCGGCCCGCGATGAAGGCCTCGACGTCTCCCAGATCCACATCCGCTACCTGTCCCCCTTCCCGTCCAACCTGGGCGACTTGCTGAGCGGCTTCGATCAGGTGCTGGTGCCGGAGATGAACACGGGACAGCTAGTGACGATGCTCCGCAGCACGTACCTGATCCCGGCCGAGGGTCTCAACAAAGTAGCGGGCAAGCCGTTCAAGATCTCCGAGATCGCCGCCGCGATCCGAGCTCGTCTCGGTCATCGGTAATCGGTATTCGGTAGACGGTAGATAGTATTCGTAGGCGGTAGGTAGTAGAACTCGATGGAGCTTCAAGAATGACCAAGGCGACAGCGGAGCCAGAGCTAAAGCCGAAAGATTACTCGTCCGACCAGGAGGTGCGTTGGTGCCCCGGTTGCGGCGACTACGCGATCCTGAAAGCGGTTCAGCGGACGTTGGCGGAGATGAAGGTAAAACGCGAGAACACCGTGTTCATCTCCGGGATCGGGTGCGCGGCCCGTTTCCCCTACTATATGGCCACCTTCGGCTTCCACACGATTCACGGGCGCGGACCCGCCGTCGCCACCGGGGCGAAGTTGGCGAACCCGGAGCTCGATGTTTGGCTCGTCACCGGCGACGGCGACGGTCTGAGCATCGGCGGCAACCATCTGCTTCACGTATTGCGGCGGAACGTGGACATGCAGGTCCTTCTCTTCAACAACGAGGTCTACGGCCTCACCAAAGGGCAGTACTCGCCCACCTCGCGGCTGGGCACACGCTCGCCTTCGAGCCCGCTGGGCTCCGTCGACACGCCGGTCTCGGCCGGGGCCTTCGCGCTCGGCGCCGGGGCGCGCTTCGTCGCGCGGGCCATCGATATCGACATGAAGCGCATGCCGGGCGTGCTGAAGCGGGCCCACGCCCACAGAGGAACGTCCTTCGTCGAGATCTTCCAGAACTGTATCGTCTTCAACGACGATGTCTTCTCCGATTTCACCGACAAGAGCGTCGCCCCGGAGCGGCAGCTGCACGTCGAGCACGGCCAGCCGCTCCTGTTCGGCGAAGCTCTCGACCGCGGGCTGCGCTTGAAGCCCGGGAGCGTGGAGCTCGAGGTCGTCAGGCTGGGTGACGGCGTCGCGCCGGCGGACATCCTGGTGCACGACGAAACCAACAAGGCGCTGGCATCGATGCTGGTGGCGATGGAGCCGCCGGCCTTCCC
>CANPVX010000148.1 GCA_947581815.1 Candidatus Indicimonas acetifermentans
GATCCCTCCAGCCAGGTCGCCTGCACGCTGGGTGGCAACGTGGCCGAGAATTCCGGCGGGCCCCACTGCCTGAAGTACGGCGTCACCACGAACCACATTCTGTCGCTCGAGGTGGCGCTGCCCGATGGGACCGTGGTCGAGCTCCCCGGGCCCGACGCACCGGGCTACGACCTGGTGGGTGTGTTCGTCGGCTCCGAGGGCACGCTGGGCATCTGCTGCGAGATCGAATTGCGCCTCGTTCCATGCCCGACCGCGGTCGAGACTTTGCTGGCGCACTTCGACGAGATCGACGGGGCGAGCCGCGCCGTCTCCGCCATCATCGCCGCCGGGATCGTGCCCGCGGCCCTCGAGATGATGGATCAGGAGACCCTGAAGGCGGTCGAGGCATCGGTCTACGCAGTGGGATGGCCGACCGATGTCGCCGCGTCGCTCATCGTCGAGCTCGACGGCCCCGAGGCGGGGCTCATCGAGCAGGCGGCCCGCGTCGAGGCGATCCTGCGAGAGCACGGTGCCCGCGAGGTGGCCCGGGCGCGGAGCGAAGCGGATCGCACCAGGTTCTGGCAAGCGCGCAAGAAAGCTTTCGGAGCCATGGGCCGCCTCGGCTCGGACCTTCTGGTCCAGGACGCGACCGTGCCGCGCAGCAAGCTGCCCGAGGTGCTGTCTCGCGTGTACGAGATCGGTCGCAAGTACGATCTCCTGATCACCAACGTCTTTCACGCTGGCGATGGCAACCTTCACCCCAACATCCCCTTCGACCGCCGCGACCCCGAGCTGACCGAGCGCGTCCAGACGGCGAGCCGCGAGATCATGGATGCCTGTGTGGCCGCCGGCGGCACCATCACCGGCGAGCACGGCGTCGGGATCGACAAGCGGGAGTACATGCCACTCATCTTCTCGGAAGACGATCTCCAGACGATGCGCTGGGTGAAGGAGGTCTTCGATCCCGCGGGCCTGTGCAACCCGGGCAAGATCTTCCCCGACGCCTGACGCCTCACTCGACAAGCCCAACCGTATCCTGCTACTCTAGGCGAATGGCGATCGCGAGCGCGATCGAGTCCGCCCTGGACTCGGAATGCCTCGTCGATGAGCCCGGTGCATTCCTCATCGACGACCGGCCGGCTGATGTGGTGGCTGCGCCGTCCTCCATCGACCAGCTGTCCGAGCTGCTCAAGCTCGCCGCGGCCGAGGGCTGGGCCGTCGTACCCGCCGGCCTGGGCGGCTGGCTTGCCGCAGGCAATCCGCTCGAGCGCTCCGACCTCGTCATCAGCACCCGCCGCCTCGCCGACCCGATCGAGCACCACCCCGATGATCTGCTGGCCACCGTTCGGGCGGGAACGCCCCTCGCGACGCTCAACGAAACGCTCAGGCCGGCGGGGCAGTGGTGGCCGCTCGACCCGTTGGGCGGCGGGGGGGGCGGGGGGGGCGGCAGCGTCGGCGCCATCGTAGCGACGGCCGCCGCCGGCCCGCTCGCCGCTTCCTATGGAACGCCCCGCGATCTCGTCCTCGGGCTTACCGTGGCCCTCGCCGACGGTCGCGTGATCAAAGCCGGCGGGCGCGTCGTCAAGAACGTCGCTGGCTACGATATGGTGAAGCTATTCACCGGAAGTTGGGGGACGCTCGGGATCATCGCCGAGGCACACCTACGACTGCACCCCCTCCCTCCGGACGATCGCAGCCTCGCACTCAGCGCCGAGTCGGCCGAGACACTCGCGTCGCTCGCCCGCGAGCTCTTGCGCATGAAGGCGCTAGCCCCCGCCGCCGCGGAGATACTGTCGCCGCCCGCAGCCCCGGCGTTAGGGCTCGATGCGTCGGAGACACAGTTGATCGTGCGCTGGCTCGGTCACGAATTGGCGGTCGGCGGGGCGATGAGCGAGGCGCGACGCCTGGCCGGCGTAGCGAACGTGAAGGCCGAGGAGCGCGATGTGCCCTGGAGCGAGCTATCCGATATAGAAGAGCGCCTCAAACCCGCGATCACGCTGCGCTCGACCGCCGCGCCCCTCGCGACGGACGAGCTCCTAGCCCTTGCCCTGAGTTTCGCCGGGGGCGATGCTCCTGCAGTAGTGGCCGCGCCGTACCTGGGCCGCGTCTGGACGTTCATCTCCGCGGCCGCATATGGCGAGGCGCCGGCCGAAGAATGGGCCGGGCGCATCCAGAGACTGCGCAGCGAGACGGCCAGGCTCGCCGGTCGCGTTCGCCTGGAGCGCGCGCCGGCGGACCTCCGCGCTCTCATCGATGCGTGGGGCGACCCCGGCGGGACGCTGCCACTGCAGAGAGCGCTCAAGGACAAGTTCGATCCCGATGGGATCCTCAATCGGGGACGGTTCGTGGGAGGATTGTAAGGTGAGCGGGGTGAGCGGGGTGAGCGGGATGGGGTGGATTTTGGGAAAACGGTTTTTCTTGCCAGTGACGTGCGCGGTCGTCGCGGCCGCAGTCGCAACCGGTTGCTTGCTCTATCAACCGCTCGAGCCGTCCATGCTCTGGCACCCTTTCGAGGCGACGGCGTACTGCGATTATGGGTTCACAGCCTCCGGTGTCTACGTGCGCGATGGAATCGTGGCCGGTGATCCGCGCGTCCTGCCGCTCGGCTCGGTGATCGACGTGAAGATCGGCGACGAGGTTCGCTTCGACCAGCAGGTTATGGACACAGGCGGTAAGGTCAAAGGCTACATCGTCGATATCTGGATGCCGACGTGCGAAGAGGCGATTCAGTTTGGAAATCCGGAAGTGAAGGTCCGGGTGAAGAAGCTGGGGCAGCTGCGCAACTGAGCCTGCAAGAAAAGAACTGTATCGAGGGGCCATGACAATATACACGCGCACCGGAGACTCCGGCGCGACCTCGCTGTTCGGAGGCAAGCGCCTGCCGAAGGACGACTTGCGGGTCACCGCCTACGGGACGGTGGACGAGCTGAACAGCTTTCTCGGTCAGGCCGCGGCGAGCACGCCGGCGGAGATGGCCGAGTGGCGGGAGCGCCTCATCGCGACCCAGTCCGACTGCTTCACCATAGGCGCGATACTTGCCACACCTAAGACAGGCCAGAGCAAGCCACAACATATTCCGGAGCTATCCGAAGAGCGGGTGACCGTGCTGGAAGGGTGGATCGATGACCTGGATTCGGAGCTCGCGCCGCTGGAGGCGTTCGTGCTGCCCGGCGGGACCGGCGCGGCGGCCGCACTACATGTCGCCCGGGGCGTGTGTCGGCGGGCCGAGCGCTACGCTGTAGCTCTGGCGCGTCAGGAACCTATAGAGCCTGTAATCGTTCGTTACTTGAACCGGTTGTCCGATTTCCTGTTCACACTCGCTCGAGCCGCGAACGCGCGGCAGGGCGTTGCCGATACGGAGTGGCACCCGAGGTCCTGAATCGAGATGGTCATCGCGAGAACAGCGTTCGAGCTCACAAACAGGGAGGGGGAGGGGGAGGGGGAGGGGGGGGGAGAGGGTCTGCCGATCCGGGGCGACGTGTGGAGCGCCGGTGGCGCGATGTCGGACGCGGCCATCGTCGTGGTCCACGGATTCAAGGGCTTCAAGGATTGGGGCTACTTCCCCTTCGTGAGCGAGCAGTTGGCGGAGCGCACCGGGCATCCCGTGATCTCGTTCAACTTCTCCGGCAGCGGCATCGGCGCGGATCTCCAAAACTTCACGGAGCTCGATCTCTTCGAGGCGAACACGTTCTCGAAAGAGCTCGACGACTTGGAGTTGGTGCTCGATGCGGCCGCCGCCGGCGAGTTGCCCGCGCTGGGCTCGCCCGGGAGGTTCGGGCTTGTGGGCCATAGCCGGGGCGGTGGGACCGCGATTCTCAAAGCGGGCGAGGATGATCGCGTGCTCAGCCTGGTGACCTGGGCCGCGACCGCCGACTTCAATCGCTGGTCTGACGAGATGCGAGCGGAGTGGCGCCGGGTGGGCCGCTTGGAGGTGCTCAACGCGCGGACGAAGCAGATCATGCCGTTGGGCGTGGGGCTACTCGAGGATGCGGAGAAGAACGCGGGGCGCCTCGACATACTCGAGACGGCGCGTGCGGTTCGTATTCCGTTCCTGATCATACACGGCACGGAAGACGAGTCCGTCCCGGTCGCCGAAGGTGAGCGGCTCGCGGCGGCGGCGCCTGCGGACAACGCCCGCTTCGCTCCGATCGAAGGCGCCGGGCACACTTTCGGGGCGGTCCACCCTTTCAAAGGCAGCACCCCACATCTCGACGCGGTCCTCGATCTGACCGCCGAATGGTTTGCGACTTCCCTCGCCATAGGAGTCTGAGTCATGTGGAAGCGCATCGCGATATTCGCCGTCGTCGTGGCCGTGCCGATCGGCGTGGCCCGACTGGTTCAAACCTCGACTTCCGCTTCGAACAACATCGACCGGGGCGATCAAGCCAGAACCGAGTCGGTCATCACCAACGCCTCTGGCCGCATAGATGCGGCGTCGCTCCACTCGACCGTCGAGCACATGCTACTGGAACAGGCAGAAGCTTGGAACGCGGGCGATCTGGATGGATTCATGGAATGGTACGAGCGCGGCCCCGAGGTCACCTATATAGGATCGGTCGGGTTGATACACGGCTGGAATGCGGTTCGCTTGCGCTACGCCCCTCTCTTCGAGCCCGGCGCGGCGCGAGACGCTCTCCGCTTCGAGGGGCTGGACACGCGGCCGCTCGGGACGGGTCTGGCCCTAGCGACCGCTCGCTACGTGTTATTCGATGGGGATTCCATCACCTCGACGGGGATGTTCACCTTGGTGCTGCGGGCGAAGCGCGAAGGTTGGCGCATCGCCCACGACCACCGCGCGGCCGACTCTAACTGACGCCCGACTGCACGCTCGCGGTCAGAACCTCGGCGAGCGCCACCTGCTTCTTCATCGACTCCCGCGCGTCGTCGCAGTAGCGGCCGATCAGCTCCTGATACGCGCCCAGCGCCGAGTCCGGCCGGTTGATCTTCAGCAGAGCCGTCGCCTTGTTCAGCAGCGCCAGCGCGGCCCGCTCGCGGAAGAACGGCTCGGGCGAGCTGCCCCATAGAATCAGCACGTCGTCGAACGCGGTGATGGCTTCCTCGAAGCGGGCGAGGCGCGCCAATGCGATCCCCCGGTTGACCATGCCTTTGGCCACCGCCTGCATGACCTTGGACTCCGTGCTCTGTACGAATCGCTCGATCAGCTCGTCGTAAGCGGCGAGGGCTTGAGCCGGGCGATCGAGTCCGGCCAGCCGCGCGCCTTTGTTGAACAGCGCCCTGGCCGCGTGTTCCTTCGGTCGCGGCTCGGCCGAGCTGCTGGAACGGTGGATCACGTCGTCGTAGACGGCGATCGCCTCTTCGTTGCGCCCCTGGTGCCCCAGGACGACCGCTTTGTTGAACAGCGCGTTCTCGACCTTCGTCTGCACAGAGCCCACCTCGGATTCGGGACCGGCCAGGGCGTCCCCAATACCCACGACGAGATTGTACGCCGTGACCTCATCTTCCGAGTCGTCCTGGAGGCCCGCGGCCGCAACCAGCAGGCAGTCGATCAGCGGCTGCGCTTGATCATCGTGGAGCTCCCTCGGTGGAAGCTTGGCCGTGACGGTGATCGCATCGCGATACTGCGAGTGTTGAATGGCCTGCCGAACTCTCTCCAACGGACTCGCACCGGGTTCCGCGGATCGCTCCTCCGAGCCCGCCATATGGCCCCCTTCGGTGTCAATATTTGTAGAGATACGCACACTCCCGTCTTGTGGACCCTAGACGGGATCGCCCCGAACGACAGGGCAGGGGATACATATAGTCTAAGACGTCCGCGGGGCAGAAGCAAATTAGGTTCGGCTCGCGGGCAACTGGGTGAACGGGTCAGCCGCCGCGCGTGTGCATCTCGCGGTGGGGGTCGCTCCTCAAGTCTTCTATCTGATACAACGGCCCTCGCTCGCTGAGCGCCTTCCGCTCCTCCGCACCTCGATCCGCGCGGACCGACCAGCAGGCGGCGATCAAGGCGCGCAGCTCGTCATCCGAAGCGCCCTGCCG
>CANPVX010000149.1 GCA_947581815.1 Candidatus Indicimonas acetifermentans
CGCGTCTCCTTCGGACTGACCACCGGCTGGATCACCACCCGCTTTGGGTTCAGCCTGACGGTAGGGGGCGTCGCTTCGTTGCTCGCGTTCGCCATCGGAGTATTAGTCATGCGGCGCGCCGCGCTGCGAATGGCCAGCTTGGGCAGCGTTCTTCAGCAGAGTTCCGAGGGCGGCGCCCGCGAGACAATGATGGCGGAGATTCAGGCGCTGAAAGGCCGTGCCAGGACGAGTGCGCGCTGGGTTGCCGCCCTGCTCGCCATCGCCGTCGCGACCATGGCTGTGGCTCGGTACCTCTAGGGGGCTCTGCGACCGTTGGCCTCCTTTTGAGATAGATTCGAAAGCCCGTCCAATGTTGGAATACACTCTTAACGCTGTGAGCTTGCTCGTCGGGTCCGCACTGTTCTCGGTGATGTCCGAGAATCTGGCGGGCAGAGAGAGCTTTTCCCTGCCCTTTGGAAATATTCTCCTGGCTACTATCGTCGGTGTAGCCCTGTTTCCGTTTTGGGGCTGGACGTCAACGCTCGGGGTGCTCGGCCTGTACCTCGCCTATTCCGTATTCGCAGGTCTTGCAGAGCGTTCGGCTAGTTGAGACAGGAAGGGAAATCGACATATCCACGAAGCCTGATGATCGAGCATGCCGGGCATGAATCGTTGCAAGTGGGCGGGTTCGGACTCTTTGATGATCCAGTACCACGATGACGAGTGGGGCGTTCCCTCGTACGACGATCGTCACCTCTTCGAGATGTTGACGCTCGAGGGCGCCCAAGCGGGACTCAGTTGGATGACGATCCTCAAGAAGCGTGATAACTACCGGAGGTTGTTCGCCGGCTTCGATCCGGTGAAGGTCGCGCGATTCACGAAGGCAAAGCGCGAGCATCTGCTAGAAGACGCCGGAATCGTTCGCAACCGAATGAAGATCGAATCCACGATCTCGAACGCCAAAGCCTTGATCAAGATTCAGCGGCAGTGTGGAAGCTTCGCTGACTACATCTGGGCCTTCGTCGATGGCAGCCCCATTCAGAATCGCTGGAAGACGCTCGCCCAGATGCCGAGTAAGACGGCCGAATCCCAGCGAATGAGCCGCGAGCTCAAGAAGCAAGGCTTCAACTTTGTGGGGCCCACCATCTGCTACGCGTTCATGCAGGCCGTGGGCATGGTGAATGACCACGAGGTCGGCTGCTTTCGCCACAATCAGCTGTCGTAGCACCTCGAGGCTAGACCGAATCTCAATCCGCCCCCGCCCCCGCCCCCGCCCCCGCCCCCTCGCCCCACGCCCGCATCAGTCGGTAGAGCAGCACCGCGGCCCGTTTCGTCTGCATCGGCAGAGTCCGCAGATCTGCCGTCTCACCCACGGTGTGACCGCCGCTCCCCATGAGCCCCAACCCGTCGATCGCCATCTCGACGAGGCCCGCCGTGAACGACACGTCGGCGGCGCCGGCGGCTCTCGGGTCCACCGCCGTCACCGGGCCAAACCCCAGATCGAGGCTCACCTGATCGAATAGGCCGAGCAACCGCTCGTTCCCCTCGGTAGGCGCCATGGGTGGATAGCTCTGCCTGAACCTGAGCTCGGCCGACGTATGCGGCAGGTGCTCGGCCACGATCGCCCGCATTTTCGCCTGCGCGCCCTCGAGCTGCTCGATGGAGATCGTTCGCAGGTCACCCGACACGACGGCATGCTCCGCGATCACGTTGTCCTTTCCGAACGCGATCCCGCGCGCCTGCGCCGTGTCGAAATCGATGCTCGTCCCCCCCAGCATCAGCCCCGGGTTGAACGTCAGGTACCGCTCGCCCGCCATCCGCTCGTAGAAGCCGTTGAGGATGCGGGCGACCTCGTAGATCGCGCCGGCGCCGATGTCATCCCGGAAGATCTGGGAGGAGTGGGCGGGCCTCCCCGTGACGCGCAGCTCCCACCCCGTGAAGCCACGGCGCGCGACCACCGCCGTGCGCGGGTCGCCGTCGCCGTCTTCGAACGCGATGGCGAAATCGGCCGCCTCCGCGGCCTCGATCAGCGCGGCGCGCGCGAGGTCCAAGGGGCCGCCGGTCCGCTCCTCGTCGCCGGTCATGACCACCGTGATACTCATGCTTTCGAGCGCGCCAACCGCGTCGAGCGCCTTGAGTGCCTGCACGATGATCACGTTCCCGCCCTTCATATCGGTTACGCCCGGGCCCCGGGCGGTGGAATCGTCGAGCAGCTCGTAGCGCTGAAACGGGCTGTCCCGCTCGAAGACGGTGTCGAGGTGCCCGATGAGCAGGAAGTGCGGCCCCTGCCGCCGCTCGCCCGACCGAACGGCCACTAGGTGCCCAGCGCGCTGGAACGGCTCACCGTCCACCCAGCGTGTGGCGAAGCCGAGCGCGTCGAGCTCCGCCCTAAAGATCCGGCCCACCTGCCGCACGCCGGCGAAGTTCATCGTGCCACTATTGACGTTTACCGCTTGCTCGAGCAGGACGAGCCCCCGCTCGTTGTCGGCATCGACGTAGCTGACGATCTGACGCTCCGTGGGCGATAGCGGTTGCTGGGGCGCGGCGTGCGCGGCGGTTGCGACGGCGACGGCGAGAAGCGAGAGAAAAATGCGCATGGTCCCCTCGGAAGGTTGATCGGTTGAAGGCGTGCAAACGTACGACACGCGGTGTGCTCCGTTCAAGGGCATCGCGCGACCGGCGTCACGATTCGACTCCCATTCTGCCGGGCTGGCTCCACTTCGTTACAGCCTGAAACCCGCGCCAGGCGAGATTCGTATCTGCTAACAACCCGGGAATGATCTCCTTCAATCAGGGTGGAGTCGCTCATGGACCGCTCCAAGCTCAAGTCCGTCATGGCCTGGATAGTCTCCGTGCTATTGGCCCTCGCGTTTCTGGGCGCGGGTTTACCGAAGGTCTTGGGTGATCAAGGCTGGATAGACAGGTTTGCTGGGTGGGGCTATGCGGATTGGTTTCGCCCAGTCGTTGGCGTTGTCGAAGTCAGCGGTGCGCTCGCCCTTCTGATTCCCGGATTCGCACGCTATGGCGTAGCGCTCCTCGCCTTGATCATGCTGGGCGCTGGCTATACACATCTCGCTGCGGCAGAGGGCCTCGAGATACTTCGCCCTTTGATCTTCCTCGCCTTCTTGGCTTTCGTTGGATGGACACGCTGGCCGGGGAGCCCACGGGGCAATCGCGGTGAGCCGACCCGCTAGGCCCATCGACCGTTCGAGCGGCCTGTTGCCGCTTGTGTCAAGCAACCTGGTCTAGCGGTCTCTACCTTCGATTCCGAAGTTCCGCGCCGGTGGTGTTGGTATGCCACTCCTGGCAGGCCGGCCAATTCCGTGCATTATTGGCGGGGGATCAATAGGGGGGTGGCTAGCCGTGCTTGCGGTTGGCCCTAGCGCGAGTCTCCTTTGAACGCTCTCCGCGCGTAGAAGCGAAGGTGCGCCATGCTCTCGAAGTTGCTGCGGCGCTCGGTCAAGCGCCTCGTTGAGGGTGAAAAAGAATACCGTCGCCTTCAGGCCGCCATGACGGACCTGATCATTCGAGCATCAGGCGGCAAGCCTCCCGAGAGCCTCTTGGACGTGGGTTGTGGTGAGGGCGGCTATACACGCCAAAACGCAGAGGCTCTCGGCTTGGCACTCGATCGCGTGCACGGAGTCGATTTCAATCCGAGTCATCTCGAAGCCGCGGAGGAGAACTTTTCGATCGCGCGAGTCGATCTCGAGCGCGATAGGTTGCCCTTCCCAAACGATGAGTTCGAGCTCGTCGTCTGTAACCAGGTCCTCGAACACATCAAGAATATTTTCTGGTTACTCGCAGAGATGGATCGAGTGACACAGCCGGGGGGAAGTCTCCTGATCGGAGTGCCGAACTTGACGTCGCTGCTGAACCGCCCATTCCTCATGCTGGGCCGCCAACCCGTTACGGTAGGCATCGAAGGGCCGCACGTTCGCGCATTCACGTTTCACGGACTCAGCGAGTTCTTCGCCGGACACCCCGGATACAGAATCGAGACGGCGTTGGGTTCCTCACTGTATCCTTGGCCGGCAAAGTTGGGCGCAGAGGCGCTCGCGCGACGGCTACCGAGCCTCTCTGCATATTTCTTCGTCAGCCTGCGAAAGCTTCGAAGCGTCGATCCGTGTCCCTGGCTGGCCTACGGTATAGATGGCGAAACGTCATTCGTCCACTGGGAGCAATCCCTCCGAGGGGCGAGCTAGCGAAACGGCTTCGAAACGGACATGCCCGGTATGGACCTTGGAGAATCTGTAAGCTCGCAAGCCGCTAGCGCAGGCGGGCATCCCCAACGGCTTTGGCCGGTCGCCGCCTTCACCTTTGCGTACCTCGTAGGGGCGCTGGTCATCGCCGCGGCACGCGGCAACCTGGAGTTTCTGTATTACATCGCGGTCATGATCGGCTTGATCGGCATCGTTTGGGTGGTGAACCGATACGTGGGCCTGACTGCCGGTGTCTTATGGGGGTTGAGCCTGTGGGGCCTCGCGCATATGGCTGGCGGCTTGTTGCTGGCTCCTTCTGGGTGGCCGGTCAGCGCCGATAGCCGAGTTCTGTATACCCTGTGGTTGATTCCGGATCGACTGAAGTATGATCACGTCGTGCATGCGTACGGATTCGGCATGACGACTTGGGTGTGTTGGCAGGGATTACGCGCTGCGATACGGCGGCGCGGGGGCATCGCAGCACCGACGGTTGGACTGATGGTGTTGTCCGCGACTGCTGGGTTGGGCTTTGGGGCGCTGAACGAAGTGGTCGAGTTCGTCGCCACGCTGGTAATGCCTGAGACGAATGTCGGGGGATATCTGAATACGGGATGGGATCTGGTGGCGAATCTGTTCGGAGCGACCGTTGCGGTAACGCTGATCTGGCTCTATGAACGGGTGTCGGCCGCCAGAACGGTAGCTGACTAGTTCGCGGTGGGAGTACTCCAACTTGAGGAGGCGCTAGTGGCAATAGTCGTCGCTGTCATAGGCGCTGCAACTGCGGCTATCGGTGTCGTCGGCGTGGCCACTCCGGCGACGCTCGCACGGCTCGCGGCTACCGTGTGGGGAACACAGCGTGGCACCTACCTCGCCGTCGCCGCCAGGCTCACGTTTGGGATCGTCTTCGTGTTGGCCGCGCCCGCCACTCGGTTCCCCAGCATCGTCCTCGCCATCGGTATTATCTCGATCGTGTCTGCCGTCACTATCCTGATACTTGGCACCGGGCGGATGCGCGCGTTCGTAGAGTGGTTTGCGTCTCGCTCTCACGTCTTCGTTCGAGCGTGGTCCGTCCTGGCCGCGGCATTCGGCGTTTTCCTGGTCTATGCGGGCATCTGACCGAAACGAATCGACCAAAAGGCTGGCGAGCCGGCTTGGCACGGCTCCGAGCGACCCGCCCGTTACTCATCCTTGAACAGTGAACGGATAAGCTTTTTCCGAAATTGGGAGCCTTGTACGAAATACGTGCCCAGTATGGCACGACGGGTCTCTGGGTCCACGTCAGTTCGCTGCATCAAGGTCGTGCCATCCGCAGAAGAATAACGGGTTTGAATCGTATCTCCATCAATTCTGTACTGCAAACTGTCACCCTTCTGGATGCGGCGCTCAGCCGGCTCGCCGTCCACCCACACGGTGTCGGAAAGGAAACCGAACCAATTGGGCAGGCCCTCAACTAGCCTCTGGTACGTCTCCTCGCTTACGATCCCCGCTTTTTGAACGGCGTCCAGATCGTCGCGTGCGCCGCCCACGAATTGATCGAGGCTGAGGCTACGAATGAATTCCGTGTCGATCAGAGCATGCTGTGCATCGATGGCTACAGCCGCTATGGAGTCCTGCGACGCCTGCGACTCACCTTCCGTCACGAAGACGGCGATCCTTTCGGCATCGCGTCCGGCCAGTCGCACCTCGAGCCGCAATATATCGACCTTAAAGAGCGTCTTCTCGAGAAGCATCTCCATCACCGTGTCGCGAGACTTCGGACGGGTCGATACTCCCGGCTGCGCACCCTCCACCGCC
>CANPVX010000150.1 GCA_947581815.1 Candidatus Indicimonas acetifermentans
TCGGGGCTGATTGCGAGCGCCCGATCCACGAGCGATGCCACCTCTTCTTCGTTCCCCTCGCACGCCGCGATGAGCGCCATATGCACGAGCGCGCTAACGTGCTCCGGCTCGAGGCTCAAGACGCGCTCCCACGCGGGGCGCGACTCGATGACCGAGCCGCCGAGTCGCGGGCGATAGTGGAATAGGACCTCGGCCAACTGGTACCAGGCCTCGACATCGTCCGGCTGGACACCGACGATCGTCCGGTAAAGGCGCTCCGCCTCCTCGGACTCGCCGCGCAGGAAAGCGCGAAACGCCTGGACGAGCAGTTGATCATGTTCGGTGAGGCGCTCGGCCGTGGTTTGGGCGCGCTCCGCCGCATCCCGAGCCAGCTCGAGTTGACCCGACCATAGGCCGGCCATCCCCAGCCGGTACCAGGCGAGCGAGAAGGTGGGGTCCGCCGCGACGGCGCGCTGGAACGCCTCGACGGCGGGAAGCCGGCGCATCGCTCGCATGTCGCTCTCGCCCTGGAGGTACGCGGTCAACGCCTCCAGCGAATCAGTCGTCGTCACGGCCAGTTTGGCGAGGCGAGTGCCGGACTCGGCCGTGAGGCCAGTGAGTATCTCCCGGGCCAGGTCATCGACCAGCCCGAACAGCTCGCTGGCAGGGCCCTCTACGTCGCAGCGGGTGACGACCTCGACCTCGCCGACGCATCTATATATAGTGGCGTCGATGTGTATCTGACCTGAAGCTTCCAGCACGTTCCCGAGCACGAAAAGGCCGGCCCCAAAGTGTTGGGCGATCTGCCCCCCGTCGGCTGGGTCCACTCGCTTGCCGCGCCGCTGCTTCATGAAGCTGAGAAGCGCATGCGGATCGACATAACGCAGCTCGCCGGCGCAGCACAGCTTCGCGCTGAGTAGATCGACCATCCCCTCTGCGAGGTAGCCGTACTCATCGCCGCCGCGGACCGCGAAGGGGATGACCACCATTCTGTTTGGCGACGGGGGTTCGGCGGGTTCGGGATCGGCCGCGCGAGGGTCTGTCCAGCGCGTTGCCTCGGGCGTCTCATCTACGGCCCAAGCGAGAAGAATGATGATGGGGAAACCGATGATCGCGGCGACGACCAGCACCCGGGTGAAGGTCCCCGGGATGCCGAGCGGCTCAAAGGCGACGTCCGCGACTTGTAGAACGATGAATGCCCCGGCGGCATACAGCGCTCCGAACCGCAGGACGCGATTCCGCCTGCGCTCAGTGATGAGGTTACGCGCTCTCGATCGATGCCGGCTGCGCAGTGTCACTCTAATATTGGCTTCGTTGGCCGGGCTCCGGCGGCCTCGATTCGAGGTTGGAGCGCCGGATCGCCAAGCGCGGTGCAAGGAACGGCATGGGTTAGCGGAAACGGCTCCCGCTGGAAAGATGCGTTCCGGAGCCCATACGATCAACGCAAGCGGAATGCCATCTGGCCCCAGCGGGGTTCCAGGGCTAAACCTGCTGGGGTACGGCCGCTCGGGCCCACTAGCGAGGCCGCGAGACTTGGATAATTATTAGGGGTTTGGGTGAATCGCCGCATGGGGCCCCAAATTGCCGCCGGACAGGATGAGAGAGCTTAGCCAGAGCATAGATGAGCGATACCTGAGCGACGACCACCGCCTGCTGCGGGAGACGGTGCGGGATTTCGCGAGCAATGAGATCGCCCCCGTAGCGGGCGAGTTGGATCGTAGGTCCGAGTTCCCGTGGGAGAACGTGAAGAAGATGGCCGACCTCGGCTTCTTCGGCGTGCCGTGGCCCGAGGAGTACGGCGGCGTCGGGATGGACGTCCTGGCCGCCGTCATCACGGTCGAGGAGTTGGCCAAGGTGTGCGCGTCCCATTCCATCACGGTGGGCGCCCAGATCTCGCTGGCCGCGAGCCCGATCTATGAGTTTGGCACCGACGAGCAGAAGCGTGAATATATGACCCGGCTGGCCAGCGGCGAAGTGCTCGGTGGGTTCGGGCTGACGGAGCCCCAGGCCGGCTCGGACGCGCAGGGCACGCAGACGAGGGCGGTGAAGAAAGGGGATCACTGGACCCTGAACGGTAGCAAGATCTTCATCACGAACGGCGGCGTGGGGGAGATCTTCGTGGTCACCGCGGTCACGGGCGTGGGGTCCGACGGGAGTAAGGAGATCAGCTCCTTCATCGTCACGAAGGAGACGTGCGATCTGGAGAAGGCGAAAGCCGTAGGCGTCGGGCACGCGGATGATCTCGATTACACCCCCGGCTTCAGTTCGGGAAAGAAAGAGGACAAGCTGGGCTGGCGCGCCTCGGATACGCGCGAGCTCGTTTTTCAGGACTCTATCGTTCCGGCGGAGAACATGCTGGGCGAGCAGGGCGAGGGCTTCAAGAATTTCATGCGCACCCTCGACGGCGGCCGTATCGGAATGGCCGCCCATTTGTTGGGGATAGCCGAGGGTGCGCTGCTCCAGACGATCGAGTACACCGGCGAGCGGAGGCAATTCGGGAGTCGGATAAGCGACTTCCAGGCCATCCGTTTCGAGTTGGCCGACTGGTGGATGCGGATCGAGGCTGGCAAGCACATGACGTATCACGCGGCGGTGCTGCGCCAGCAGGGCAAACCCCACAACCACGAAGCAGCGATGGCGAAGCTGTTCTGCTCGGAGCTTGCGGGCTGGGCTACACTGAAAGCCGTCCAGTTCCACGGCGGGTACGGATACACGACGGATTACCCCGTGGAGCGGATGATGCGAGACGCGAAGATAGGGGAGATCGGAGAAGGGACCTCCGAGATCCAAAGGACTGTCATTTCTCGCCAACTCTTAGGGCCGCCGCAGTCCGATGTGGATGCGCAGGTCGGCTAATCTTAGGATGGAGCTGGCGAGACAACGGATGAACGTGAGACTTTATGAAACGGCAAATACTGATCAACGCGACCTCGCGGGAGACGCGGGTCGCGCTGCTGGAGGACGACGTCCTCGTCGAGCTGATGCTCGAGCGCCCCGATTCGGGACGCATCGTGGGCAATATCTACCTGGGCCGCGTCGAGGGGGTACTCCCGGGAATCCAGGCCGCGTTTGTTGACATAGGATCCGAGAAAGCGGCCTTTCTCCATGTCTCGGACCTCGCCGATGAGGATCCGGAGGAGTCCGAGGAGGAGAAGGGGGTGCGGCGCTACCCGCCTATCCAGACCCTGACGAGCAAAGGCGCAGAGATTCTGGTGCAGGTGACGAAGGAGCCCATCGGCACCAAGGGGCCCCGCGTCACCGCGCAAGTCTCGTTGCCCGGCCGCAATGTGGTCTACATGCCCCGCAGCGAGCACATCGGCATTTCCCGAAAGATCGAGAATCGCGAGGAGCGCACGCGTTTGCGACGCCTTGTGCGGGACACGCTGCCTGCGAACGCGGGCGGCGTCATCGTCAGGACCGTCGGCGAGGGTGCCAGTAAGAAGCAGATCGAGCGCGAGCTCAAGACCCTGATGCAGACTTGGAAGAGCTTGGAGCTGACGGTCCAACAGGCGGAGGCTCCCGCGCTCATCCACCAGGAGTTACAGCTGACGGCCGGCACGATCAGGGATCTGTTCAGCGAGAAAGTCGATTCGCTGATCGTGGACTCGAAGGAGCTCTACCGGGAGATCCGGGACTACTTGGGATCGGTCGATCCGGAGCTACAGAGTCGCGTCAAGCTTCATAACGACCGTGAGCCGATCTTCGACAAGTACGACATCGAGGAAGAGATCCTACGCACGTTCGAGGCCGGGGTCGAGCTCCCGTCGGGCGGCCACATCGTCATCGAGCCCACGGAGGCGCTGGTCTCCATCGATGTGAACACGGGGCGTTATACGGGGAAGAAGGACCCGGAGAAGACGATCCTGAAGACGAACCTCGACGCGGCCCGTGAGGTTGCCAGGCAACTGCGTCTCAGGGAGATCGGCGGCATCATCGTCGTCGATTTCATCGACATGGAAGACAAGGCGAATCGCGATAAGGTGATGCAGGAGCTTCGCACTCACCTTGGGCGCGACCGGGCTCGGACCAAAGCGTTTCAGATCTCGGAGCTGGGGCTCGTGGAGATGACGCGCCAGCGGGTGCGACCCAGCCTCCACCACAGCATCACGGAACCCTGCCCTTCGTGCGGTGGGGTCGGCAGGATGGTGGCCCCCTCCACCGTCATCCGCCGCCTGGAGCGCGCCGTCCACCGGATGGCGGCCGCAGGTGAAGAGCGGCGGCTGGTGGTGCGGCTGCACCCCAAGGTAGCGCTCTACGTTCTGGAGGAGGAGCCCAACCTGTTGCGGCGTCTCGAATCGCGGCTCAGGGTCGACATCGAGGTCCGCGACGACCCGCTCATGCCGGCCGGTGAGTTCCGCATTCTGGCGGGGCCCGCGGACGTCGACATCACGAGCCGCTACGCGGTGGCCTGACGGCTGAAAACCCCGTTGACACGCCCTCCGAACAGGGATAGACTCCGGGTTTGCTAACAGGGCTGACAACCGAAACGCACGGCTGTGACATACGCTATCTTCAAGGCCGCGGGGTTCCAGTACCGCGTCGAACCCGGAGATGTCCTTCGCCTTCCCAGCTTCGAAGCTGAGGCCGGGGACACCGTCACGTTCGATGAGGTACTGTTTGGCTCCTCCGAGGGCGAAGTGTTGGTGGGGCGCCCGACCGTAAAGGGCGCTGCGGTGCGGGCCCAGGTGATCCGCCATGGGCGCGCCGACAAGATCATCATCTTCAAGTTCAAGCGGCGCAAGAACTACCGGCGCAAAACCGGCCACCGCCAAGACTTCACCGAGATCCGGGTAAGCGAGATCGATCTCGGTGGCGGCCGCAAGGCAGTCGCTGAGCCGGTCGAGAAGAGAGCCGCCAAGAAGGCTCCTAAGAAGGCGCCCAAGGCAGAAGCCACGGTCGCCGAGCCGGAGACACCCGTTAAGGAGAAGAAGCCGGCGAAGACGAAGGCCTCGACTGTGACGGCGGCTGAGAAGGAAGCCGAGGCGAAGTCCGAGTCGAAGACCGAGGCGAAGGCGGCGAAGCCGAAGACGACCAAGAAGAAGAAAACATCCTAGCAGGTAGGATCAGATGGCACACAAGAAAGCAGGCGGGTCCACCCGAAACGGGCGCGACAGCAACCCCAAGTTCCTGGGCGTGAAGAGGTACGGGGGTCAGGTCGTACGGGCGGGTAACATCCTGATCCGCCAGCGCGGCACTCGCTTCCACCCTGGCCTAAACGTCGGTCGCGGTCGCGACGATACGCTCTTCGCCCTGGTCGACGGGTTCGTTCAGTTCGGGACGCGGCGGGGGCGCAAGGTCATCTCCGTACTGCCGCAGGCATAGCCGAAGCGCTCAGCGGTCGTTCGAACCCACAAGAAAGCCCGGTGACGTACCGGGCTTTCTGTTGGCTGGGCGATACTTCAACGTATCCTATTAGAAGTCCGGGAAATCTGCGGTTGGCCCATAGGTCTGCGGCACCGGTACATCGCAGAGCCGCAGGTAGACCGAGAGCTGGCCGCGATGGTGGATGAGGTGGTGGAGAAGGAAAACCTCCACGACCCCCGCTTTCGGCGCTGTGAACAACTCCTTGCCGCCGCTCTTCAACGACCACGGCGCCATCATCTCGGCATCGGTCTTGGATGCGATCAGGTCGTGAGTCTTTGATGCGTTCTTGTCGAACGCCTCCAGTATCTCCGCTTTGGTCTCGAAGGTAGTGGGCGACTGCGGTGCATCGCCGTCGACTGGCGCGACGTCGAACTCGTCCTGATTGAGGACAGCTTCGGACCACCCCAGCAGAGCCGGCAGATGACTCGCCAGTCTGCCGAGGGTCATTGACTTTTCGTGAGGGCTCCAAGCGAACTTGTTTTCGGGTACGGCCTCGAGGAGCGTCCTGGTCTTTTGCGTTTCCTGGTCGAACTTGGGGAGCAGGGCTTCCTGGATGCTCACGGTACACCTCCTGTCGCGCACGTCGGATGATTTGAAGATGCGAA
>CANPVX010000151.1 GCA_947581815.1 Candidatus Indicimonas acetifermentans
TAGGTTCTCCTAATTCTTCAAGGCCGCCAGGGCCTCGTCGGTCGACCAGACCGCATTGGCTATAAACCGGTAATTGACCAACGCGGACTCGTATCCGTCGTAGCCCGGCAGCTTGGCCGCGGCCGTGGCGTCCTTCACGACCGCCACCTCGAAGCCCTGCTCCATCAGTTCGCGCATGTGCGATTCGGTGCAGAGGTTCGCCGACATGCCGGCAAGGATTACCTTGTCGATTCCCCGTTTGCGTAGCTGCAAAACGAGGTCGTTCGTCTCCGGGCCGTAGACCTTGTGCGGGCTGGCGACGACGGTCTTTCCGTCTTTGATGTACTTCTTGTACTGCTCGAGCCAGTCGGCTCCCGATCCCTCGAACCCTTCGAGAGAGAGCGGGTCCACGCGGTCGAACATACCGATGTCGTGCATCAGCATCTCGAGCGCTCCGGCGAACTTCCAGCCATGGTCCGTAGGGTAATAGTAGTGAGGCGAGATGAAGAGCGGGATATCGTGCTCCTTTGCCGCTCGCATAAGGCGATCGATGTTCTCGACCGTGTTGTTTTCCGTGACGCTTTCGCCCACGACTCCCCAAGTCACGCCGTCGGGGCTCAGGAAGTCGTTCTGCGGATCGGTGATCACGATGGCGGTGCGGCCCTCTTCGATCTCCATGCCCGGATTCGGTAGTTGAGCCAACGCGGGACCCGTGGCGGCAAGGACCGCCAGCGTGGCGATCGCTAGGAGCGCCTGTGAACGTTTGAACATTTGGCCATCCTTTCTTATAAGGGGGTCGCGGTGCTTCGCTCTCCCGGTCTTCGAGCGCTGCGCCGTCGGGCGGGTAGCCGCGCGCGATTTCGTACAGCTGCCGTGAATGGAACAGCTACCCCCGAGTTTCAGTTCCGCCCATGGACGAGGTTCCTCGCTTAGCGGCAACCCGGCTAAGAGCAGGACCCAGGAAGGGCCACGTTGACCCCTCTATGTGTGATGCGTTAGCAGCTTACAAGATGGGGTGCACGCTAAAGAGGATCAACAGGGGCCGCAGCTACACAATCCGCTGAGCCCCTCGCCTTGCAGAAGCGCATCCGCGGCGTTGACTTGGGAGTAGGGGCAGGCTAGCATGTCTCCTTCTTCCCGCTCATATGTGCAGGCCCTAAACAGGAGGACAGCATGTTGCGTGCGGTTTTGGTTGCGGTGGCCGTTGGGCTGCTGCTCCCAGGGAGCTCCTACGCGCAGGCAGAAGCCATCAAGAGCGCCCGCAGCGCGGGCCCTGCCTCTCTTTCCGACAACGCGGCCGTCCTGGACTGGGACCTTAACCAGCTACGCGAGGGCTCGAACGGCTGGACTTGTCTCCCGGACCGGCCGGACACGCCGGGCAACGACCCCTGGTGTGTGAATGAGCCGTGGCTCAACTTCCTCAAAGCGTACATGAACAAGGAAGAGCCGACTTACACGTCGGTTGGCGTCGCGTATATGCTCATGGGGGACACGCCGGTGAGCAACACCGATCCCTACGCCACCGAAAAGACGACGGATGCCGATTGGGTGGAGGATCCCGGTGCTCACCTGATGATGCTGGTGCCCGATCACAAGATGCTGGAAGGCGTGTCGGAGGATCCCAATAATGGTGGGCCCTGGATCATGTGGCCGAGGACGCCTTACGTCCACCTCATGATTCCAATCGAGGGCGCGCCGAAATGATCTCCGATCGCCCGGCCCATGCGGCTGGGTGATTGGAAGACGAAGCTTTCGGGAGCGGCTCCGATTTCACTCGGCGGGCTCTACCGACACCTGGGCTGTTCCTGTCGCATCGTAGTGCACTCGCACGCGCCACGGCCTGCAACAGACATAGCAGTCCTCCACATAGTCTTGCAGGGCTCCACCTCCCGAGTCGAGCGCGATCGCAACAGACTCACCGCAGTGCGGGCAGCTCACCTCCGCTGAGGTATCGAGAACCGGCTCGTCCTGTTCATGCAGGCTGTCAGTCATAATTGATTGAATTCTAATATGCGCACCCGGGCGAACGGAGGAAACCAACATGGCGGCCCCGGCCCCTCTGTGGGGAAGCGTCCGGGTGGTCTCAGCCTGCTGAGACTCTCACCCCCGGACAGGCGGTCACAAACACATCGGGAGTACCCAGATACCGAACGGACCCCGCTCCACAGACATTGCCCTTAAGCTCTTCGCTCACGTTGACCACGACATCCATGACGCCGTTACCCGTGATTTTGACGAAACGACTCTGCAGGCTCGACGCTAGGTAGGTGGACACTCCATCGACATGCACGACCTGAGTGTCGGCGCGCCCTTCGATCGACAATGTCGATACGCCCGAGACAATCACATCGAGATCGTCGACTTGTATGCCCCGAGCATCCACGACGAGGACGCCCTGCAGGTCGAGTGCATCGATCTGGCGGTACGTGACCTCAAACAGCACCTCAGTCCGGGCCCTGATCTCGAGCTCACCGTCGTCGGGCATCCCGACCTTGAGGACACCGTCCTCGACTCGCGCCCATAGCAGCGGCAGGATGTTGTCATCTGCCGTGACAGTGACCATTTCGTCGGGGCCCGGCGCGATGACGACCCGAGCGACACCGCGAGCCTTTATTCTCTGGAAACTGCCGAGTGAGAAAGTCTTCGTTGCAGGAACCCCTGAACCGATGATACGGGTGCTATCTCCTTCAACGGTCGGTCCCGTAGACTGCTCGCACGCCGAGAGCAGCGACACGATAACGACCACCGCGGTCACATATCTTTGATTGAACATGAGCCTCTCCAAAGCGCACTGAACGGAGTGCGCCGACAGATGATTCAAGCACCGAACTCAATCGTTAGTACTGATAGTTCGCTATTCAGATAACGATCGACGTGGGATGGTCCGTACAACTAAGGGTGCTCGACAACCGGGTCTAGAGGTCAGGCAGCCGCGCGTGGAGCCACTCTGCGAAGCGGGTTGACTCCTGCGAGCGCCGCGCCTGCGAACGGCAGGAGTAAGACCCATATCCGGAGACCGAACCATCCGTCACCTGCGATGCCATGGAGCGCCAAGAGCGCCAAGCCCCCACAAACAAGGGCCGCCCCGGTGACCTGTCGCCACGGGGCGATGGCTTGCGCTCCGGCGCCACCGCGCTCGAACCGCCCAAACGCGAGGGCAAAAAGAATGAGGGCGAGCACATACACGCTCATCCACACCGGGCGCGCTGCCCACCACAGCCCGCTTCCGGGCTCTACGGTGAGTCCCAGGTTGCCGAGCACGACGGCGCTGCCGATGATGAGCGTCGAGGCGGTGAGGTGCCAGAGAAAGACGGTCATGATCATGCCGTTTACAAGCACCGTCGCGGTCCAAGGCAGCGCGCGGGCGAGCCAGCGGCGCACGGGAGCTTCGATGGAAAGGAGGAGCCCGATCTGAACGATCCCGAGCGCCAGCATGGGGAGCTTGGGTGGTAGCGTGTTGCTCACCTCTTCGCCCGGCACGCTGACCATACTCAACGGGTAGGGCCCAACCGTGACGAGGCCGGCCAAGACTACGGCACCGCCGATTGCCCAGGCAAGCGCTTTCCGGGGTCCCCCCAGGTAGCCGTCCCGCCACGCATACCCGAGCTGGTGCACGGCCAGCCAGATGAAGCCGTAGTTGAGCCAACCCGCGGCCCGGAAGTCGGCCGCGAAGAACAGAATATCAACTACCACTGCGGCAAGGACGAGCGCCCAGAACGATCCAAGTCCATAGCGCTCCCATGCTGCGTAGCTCACAGGCACGAAGACGACGACCATCACGTACACGGCGAGGAACCAGATCGGGATGAGCGCCAGCTGTGAGCCTACTCCCACCGTCTCCGCTCGCACGCCCAGCTGACCCGCGACCGCGCCGAGCATCGCCCAGACGACCAGCAACGGCAGGACGGGACCGACCAACCGCTCTAGCCTGCCGCGCAACCATTCGCCATATGTCCGACCCGAGCGCCTGGCAGATTTCCAAGAGACTCCGTTGGCATACCCGCCGACAAAGAAGAAGACGGGCATAACCTGGAACGCCCAGGTCAGCCACTGGGTCCACGGCTGATGTTCGAGCATGTTGCTGAGGCTGAGCTGGCCACCACTGACGTACGGTGCCGCGACGAGCCAGTGACCGGTGACCACCGCGCCGATCGACAGCGCGCGGAGGAAATCCACGTAGCGGTTCCGTGAAGCCGGTGTGCGAGCTGCGAGCGCAGCGGCTTGGGACCAGATGTTCCGTCTCGGCTCGACGGTTCGAGAGCTGCCGCTCATAGCGCCACGTCAGCAGACCGTACAACCTGCCCGAGCGAGCGCCGGTGAATCTTTTGGATGAGGTGCTTCAGTCGCGCCATGCACGCCCCACAAGGAAGGGCCACGTCGAGCCTAGATATGTTGAGCGATTGGCTGCCTACAAGATGGGACTTCCCTGGCTAGGGATCAACGAGCGCCGCCGTTACTTGGCTCCCGTCACCCTCGCGGGGAGGCCTGCGACGGCATCGCCTTTGCCGCAACGATCATCGGCATCGCTTTGCTGAACCAGCGCTCCACGCGGAACCGCGCCGCCTGAAGGCTCATCTCCAGGGTGTGTGGTGTGAAATGGTAGAGGTGGAGGTAGCGCTCGAAGCGGAAGTACTTCCAGAAGCGCCCGCGTAGCCTCGCCTTGATGACCCCGGCGTTCGGCGTTGTGATCAACAACACCCCACCCGGTCGCAGCAGATCGTGAGCGCGGTGCAGGAAGTCCACGGGATGCCTCACGTGTTCGATCACATCGAACGTAGTCATGGCGTCGAAAGAACCCGGCTCGAAGGGCGCGCCCTCCAGCCGAGCGACGACGGCGCGCCTCCCCAGATGCTGCGGAAGCGACCGCAGCGCTTCGGCGCTCAACTCGGTGCCCCAAACGGCCCAGCCACGTTGCAGGGCCGCCGCGAGGAACTGCCCCTTTCCGCACCCCACATCCAGCACGCGCTTCACCTGGATGACTTCGGCCAAACGCCCGGCTCGGCCATCCCAGTAAGCTTCGCTTTTCGCCGTCGCCGCCGGCGAGCAATCTACGCTCTGCTCGTAGTACGCTCGCTGGTAAAGCGAAGCCAGCGTCCTGTCATCCGGCTGTGGGTAGACGAAGAAAAGGCCGCAGCCCGGGCACTTCCACCACGTCACCAGCCGCCCTCTCGCAAACGCCCGTCGTGGGTCTCCGCCGCAGAGCTTACAGCGTGGCATGTCGCCAGCCGCCGCATCCGCGGCGGCGTCGCGCGCTCGGCGCTTCGGCCGGTCGTGAGTTCATCTTCTTACGGTTGAGCACGGGCGTCGACACGCGCCTCTACCTCCAGCGCTGAGGAAGGGAGGCTGCGTCGGTTCGATCTCGAGGCAATCACGGTACGACGGGCGGTCGCCGCGAATACGCAGCCAGCGACAGCAGCTTCCGCCCCAAGACCAGTACGACGCACGTTCCGACTAGGCCGACTGAGGCGAGCCTGGCGTTTTCCAGCGGAAAGACCAGCCACACTATCACCACGGCGATCCCGCCGAGCGAGGCCACCCAGCCGGTGAACCTATGCACCCGCTGCCAGTTGAACGGCTCATCCTCCACGCGCCAAGGCGAGAGTCCTTTAGGCAAATAGTTCCCCCAGATCACCATGCCAGTGCCGAAGATGACCCCTTTGATACGCCACGAGATCGGCTCCCAACCGGCGTCTAGAAGGTCGGCTGAGATAGCCAGCTGAAAACTCACCCCCACAGCCACCAGCAGACCGACCCAAGCAATCACGCGTCTGTGCCAGTTCATGATTGCCCCTGCCACGGCGGGGTCCCCCCCCCGAAACTGCGCGAGCTCGACAAACCCCCAGAAGGCTGGCAGGAAAAGTGCGATGCCCGCCCATCGCGCGGCGTGCTCAGGATCGAGAGACCAGCCCCAGATGCCAAGGCCCGCAAGCAGCAGTACGGACAGCATCGCTAGGATCAGTGGTACGC
>CANPVX010000152.1 GCA_947581815.1 Candidatus Indicimonas acetifermentans
GGCCCGCTGGTCGACACGGATGGCCGGGTGATGGGAATCAGTACTTTCATCATCTCGCAATCGGGCGGCAGCGAGGGGCTGGGCTTCGCCGCACCGAGCAACATCGTTCGCACCATCTTCGAGCAGATAAAGAACAGCGGGTACGTCAGCCGTGGCATCATCGGCGTAAACGCTCAAACGATAACGCCGACGCTGGCGGCGGGCATCGGGCTGTCACGCGATTGGGGCGTCGTGATCGGAGATGTCTATCCGGGGAGCCCGGCTCAGCAAGCCGGCTTGCAGATTGGCGACCAGATCCTCAGCCTCGAGGGCAGGACGATGGAGAACGGCCGCCAGTTCGAAGTCAACCTTTACGGGCGACCCGTGGGCCAGACGGCCACGCTGGAGATCTTGCGCGGCGCTGAGCGGTTTACCGTTCGCGTGCCGGTGATCGAACGGCCGGGAGCCGTCGAGAGTTTCGCCGGCCGCGTCACCCCAGAGAAGAACCTCGTCAGACGCCTGGGCATACTCGCTCTGGACCTGACGCCCTCCACCGAGGCGCTGCTCCCAAAATTGCGAGGTACCGACGGCGTCGTGGTCGCTGCCCTATCACCCGGACCCGCCTATGGTCTGGTGGACTTGCAGGCGGGTGATGTGATCTACAAGGTGAACAACCAGCCGGTTGCCGACCTCGATGCCCTTCGCCGTATCCTCGATGGCGTACAGCGGGGCGAAGCGCTTGTTCTTCAGGTCGAGCGCCGGGGCGAGCTGATGTTTCTGGCGTTCGAGATCGAATAGTAGCCGCCATCTTTTGGATTGGCGTCACTACCTCAGGAGTCCGATCGCACCCGATCGTCGAGAGCCACTGCGAAGGTCTTGGACAACTTTCCGGAGTCAGAAGTCACGCCGCCGGGATCCTTGCGCCTGGCCGAGAGCCCCGGTCGCTCCATCCACCAGGCGCGGGCTTTTTCAGTAGTCCAAGAGCCGGCGTCCCCACACCGCTCGAGGGCGGCCCGCAACACCTCCGCGTCGCTCGGCCTCTTCTCCCGTTCTTTCTCCAGGCACTGGAGTACTATGTCCTCCACGTCGCGGGAGATATCGTGGCCGGCGCGCTCCGATGGTCGTTCGGGCTCGGTGGTCAGGTGATGGCTGAACACCTCGATTGCAGCGTCACCGCCGAACACGTGCTCGCCGGTCAGTAAGTAGTAGCCGACGGCGCCGACCGAGTAGAGGTCGCTGCGTGCGTCCAGCTGGTCCGGTGAGCGGATCGCTTCTGGCGACAGGTAAAGCGGGGTCCCCGTTATCGCGTTGACGCCTGTGATAGCCGCGTCGCTGCCCCTGTCCATCTCCTTGACGAGGCCGAAGTCCAGAACCTTCACGACGTCATACTGACCGCCTCGCTCGCAGAGCATGATGTTAGCGGGCTTGATGTCACGGTGGATCACACCCGCGGTGTGAGCTTCGTGAAGGGAACCACAGACCTGCATAAGAATGTGGATTACACGGCTCTCGGACTGGGGGCCATGCTCCTCGACCAGCCGGTCGAGGGTGATCCCGGGTAGGTACTCCATCGCGTAGTAGAATAACCCGTTGGGAGTGTGCCCGTAGTCGTATATCGCGATCGTGTTAGGATGGGTAAGCTGGCTCGTCAACTGCACCTCTCGCTCGAAGCGAGCGATATTCTCCCCGCTGCTCACATCGGGCCGCAAGAGCTTGACCGCGGTCGGGCGTCTCAGCAGCGCGTGCCGCGCCCTGTACACGGTGCCCATCCCACCTTCACCCAACTTCTTCTCGAGAGTGTACTGGCCCAGTCGCTGAGCTCGCCGAACGCTTCGGCGCAGGCCGTTGATCACCGTGTATGCCAGCAGCATTCCCAGCGCGCTGATCACCAGCACGCCGATCAGCGCCCAGAACGCGGCCTTCAGTGTGTTCAGTGTTTCGTAAGCCTCGGCGCGATCGATCTCGGTGGTCACCCCGAAACCGTATTTCGGCAACCAGGTCCAGGCGCCGACGACCGGGACGCCCCGATAGTCCCGGTAGCCCTTCACATCGATGTTGCTGTTGCCCTGGATAGCATCCTCAGCCATGCGGGTCAGCGGCTGCTGCGCCCGGGGCTCGAGCGCGCGGAAGCCCTCCACCATGTCGCCGCCCGGGTTGCGGATCTCGATCCTCAGCTGGGAGCCCACCTCGTCGTCGTCGGGTAGAAGCCCTATCTCCCGCAACTGGTCATCGAACCGGCTATCGGAGATCAGCAGCCCTTCAGCATCGAAGGCATACGTCTCACCGCTCTCCCCCGCCCGCGCTACGTGCAGAATGGCGGTGAAGTACTCAGGACGGATGCCGAAGCCCAGGCCCGCAATGATCTGGCCAGCGTCATCGTACATCGGTGCGGCCACGAACATCGTAGCTTCCAAATCATGTAGCCCTTTGGTTCCCTCCGTCGCGCTCGGCGCGAGAAACGGCCGCGAGACCACCGGGCTGCCGGAGAGCACCTGCTCGATGAACTCCAGCCCCCCCAGCCCCCCCAGCCCCCCCAGCCCCCCCACGCGATCGCGATACTCGATGGGCTCGGGAGCCTTCATTGTGATGAGAAGGCCTTGCGGGTCGATGACTCCGAAGTCGTCGTAGTCGTTCGCTCTGAGTAACGGGCCCAGGTACTCCTGCAACTCCATCCAGGGCGGCGAGCTCTTGATGTCGGCCGGCGTCACCCCCGGCCGGTGGACGATCTCGAGTAGACGCTGGACGGCGTTCCGGACTCTAGCCTCGGCCGTGGCCACGCTGACGGCCGACTCGTGCGTATCGAACCAGAGTTGTAACCCTTTGACCTCGGCATCGAGGATCGTCTCGAGATCAGCGGCCAAGTTCGCTTCGAGGGAGCTTTCGACTGTGGTGTATACCCACCAGCCGACCGCGGCTTGAGAGGAGATCAGCAGGGCCACTAGCCCAGCTATCTGCAGCGAGCGTCGGGACGCTCTTCTTTTCTTCAGCTTGGTGGGGGTGGCCACGGAGAGCCGTCCTCTGATCCCGGGTGGCAGATGGTCGCTCTCGGCGCCGTCAGTCTCCGGGGCGCCAGCCTGATTCTAGCCGCAGGCCACGGGCGAATCAAACGGTGGCGGAAGCGATGATATTGCTGCTAGGATAAGAGCCGCGCCCCAAGCTCCGGGCGCGTTGGGGGAAAGGGCAGCGGTCGTGCGGGAACGAGACTGGCGATGACACACCGCGATCGCTAGGATAGCCTTCGCCCAACTACACAACGAGCTTACGTATCTCGCCACAGCGCGAGGTGCTGAATCCGGAGGATTGCGCGATGAGACTTTGGAATACGTGCCTGCGTTTGATCTCCTCGTTCGCCGTCGCAGCCTCGTGGATGCTCGGGGGGATTCCCGAAGCCGTGGCCCAGGACCCTGGGCGCTATGACGAAGCCTTGTTCAGCGCTCTCGAGTGGCGCTCCATAGGACCTTATAGAGGAGGCCGCGTCACCGCGGTCGCGGGCGTGCCGAGCCAGCCCTACGTCTACTACATGGGTGCCACTGGCGGCGGTGTCTGGAAGACTGTGGACGGTGGGATGAACTGGGAGCCGGTCTCCGACGGTTTCTTCACGTCGGGTTCCATCGGCGCTATCGGCGTCGCCCCGTCTGATCCGAACGTCGTCTACGTGGGTACGGGTGAGTCGCCTATACGCGGCAACGTGTCCCCAGGCGATGGGATCTACAAGTCGACCGATGCTGGGAAGACCTGGGAGCACATTGGGCTGCGGGATGCCGGCCAGGTTGGCCACATAGCGGTCCACCCCACGAATCCCGACCTCGTCTACATCGCGGTGCTGGGTCACGTCTTCGGGCCGAATGAAACCCGCGGCGTTTACCGCTCCAAGGATGGGGGAGAGACCTGGGAGAGGGTCCTATATAGAGATGAGAATACCGGCGCGATAGACGTCGTGCTCGATCCCAACAACTCCCGGATCGTCTACGCTGCGCTGTGGCAAGCGCGACGCATGCCCTGGGCTATGGAGAGCGGCGGACCGGGCAGCGGCCTATTCAAGTCGACGGACGGTGGCGACACCTGGACCGAGATCAGCCGCAACAAGGGACTGCCGGAAGGGATGCTCGGCAAGATCGGCGTGACGGTTTCGCCGGTGAACTCCGATCGTGTATGGGCCATCATCGAGGCCGAGGATGGCGGCGTCTTCCTCTCCGACGATGCCGGCGAGACGTGGACGAATACGAACGATGACAGGAGTCTGCGCCAACGGGCCTGGTACTACACCCATATAATCGCCGATCCCCAGAACTTTGCGACCGTCTATGTATTGAACGTTCGCTTTCACAAGTCCGTCGACGGCGGGCGAACCTTCGAACGGGTCTCCACACCCCACGGTGACAACCACGACCTCTGGATCGATCCGAACAACTCACTCCGCATGATCGAGGGGAACGATGGGGGAGCCAACGTCACCTACAATGGAGGGGAGACGTGGACGACCATATATAACCAACCCACCGCACAGTTTTACCACGTCACCACGACGAATCACTTCCCTTACAGGGTGTGCGGTGCCCAGCAGGACAACAGTACGATGTGTATCGCGAGCCGCACGGCGGGTTCGGGAATCACGGTTCAGGATTGGTATGCTGTAGGCGGCGGCGAAAGCGGATACATCGCTCCGCGTCCGGACGACCCGGACATCGTGTACGCCGGTAGCTACGACGGCCATCTCACCCGTTTCGACCGGCGCACTGGGCAACAGCGTAATATCCACGTTTGGCCGGACAACCCGATGGGGTGGGGTGCCGCCGAGCTGAAGTATCGTTTCCAGTGGACTTTCCCGATCGAGCTGTCGCCGCACAACCCGGACGTGCTCTATGTCGCCGCGAACGTGGTCTTCCGCACAACCGACGAGGGCCAGACTTGGGAAGCCATCAGCCCCGACCTAACGCGCAACGATAAGAGTAAGCAGGAACCCTCGGGCGGTCCGATCACCAAGGACAATACGAGCGTGGAGTACTATGCAACCGTGTTCGCGCTCGAGCCTTCGCCGCACGAACAGAACGTCATCTGGGCCGGCTCCGACGACGGTCTCGTTCACATCACGCGCGATGGTGGCGCAAACTGGGAGGACGTGACGCCCAAGGATATGCCCGAGTGGGGACTGGTGAGCATCATCGAAGCCTCGCCACACGATGCTGGCACAGCCTACCTCGCCGTGAATCGGTTCAAGCTCGATGATTTCCAACCCTATGTCTTCAAGACCAGCGACTACGGTCACAGCTGGAAGAGGATCGTCAGCGATATACCCGAGACTCACTACGTGCGCGTGGTGCGCGAGGATCCGGGCCGCCGTGGGTTGCTCTACGCCGGCACCGAGTTCGGCATCTACGTCTCGTTCAGCGACGGCGATAGCTGGCAGCCGCTGCAGCTCAACCTGCCCGTCGTGCCCATTCGTGATCTCGCCATCAAGGAGAACGATCTGGTTGCGGGCACTCACGGTCGCTCGTTCTGGATCCTGGACGACATCACGCCCCTGCGCCAGCTCGACGCTGAAGTCGCGCGGGCCGATGTTCATCTCTACAAGCCGCGAGACACCTATCGCATGACCGGCTCGGGTGGACGCGCCATCGGAAGCGCCGGAGAGAATCCGCCTGAGGGCGTCCTCGTTCACTACTACTTCAAGGAAGCCCCTGAGAGCGAAATCAAACTCCAGTTCCTGGGGGCCGATGGAACGCTCATACGCGAGTTCTCGAGCCTTCCGGAGGAGGATGAGGAGGAGGGCGAAGTTGCGGTGGAAGCGGGGATGAACCGCTTCGCATGGGACCTTCGCCACTCCGAGGCCGAGCGCTTCGAGGGCATGATCCTGTGGTCCGGCGACCTGCGAGGTCCGCGGGTCGTGCCCGGCAGCTACCAGGTACATTTGATCGCCGGAGACGAT
>CANPVX010000153.1 GCA_947581815.1 Candidatus Indicimonas acetifermentans
CGTCAGCGGCCCGCGATCTTCTTGCGCCCTTATACGACGGGTTCACGGAGGGCTTCGATACGCCGGATCTGAAAGACGCAAAGGCACTGCTCGACGAACTCAACTGAGTCCGGATTTGGCTACGGGCCGACTCGCCAACGGCTGGCGGGTTGGCTGTTCCTCTCACTCGGGGAGACGGACCTTCATCACCAGGGCGGCTCGCAAGGTGTCGGAAGTGGGGGGATCGCTCAAGATGTCCAGCAGCTTGCCGGCCTCTCGCCCGAAATTCCAAGGTCCATCGCTCCTCCTCAGTCGCCGGCAGCGGCCGTGGTTCGGCGCACCCAGTCCACATTCATTTCCACCCCCGCGGCCACGAACAGGTTCGTGACCGGGCAGCGGAACTCCACGTTGCGCTGCAGCTTGTGGAACCGGTCGTTTGGCTCGTCGGTCGTGACCGTGATGGTCAGGTCGACTTTCTCGAAGTACGGTCGCACGTCCTTTACCCCCTTGGGGCCGCGCACGTCGATCTGCCCCGAGCAGTCGAACTCGACGCCCGAATACTGGAAGCCCATCGCCTTGGCCACGCCGTGGATGATCGCCCCGTCGCAGCTCACCAGCGAGACGAGCGCCATTTCGAGCGGGCTCGGTGCGCGGTTGGTTCCGCCGAGCGTGTCCGGCTCGTCGCTCTCCACGGGCGGGAAGTCGCGCACGTGGGAGACGGTGTGCGTGCCGCCGTCGTTCGTCGCCTTCACGCTGCGGACCGCGATCTTCCTCTTCGACGGGTCGATGCTCGGCGCCAGCAGGTCGTCGTTTTCGCCCATCGCGCGCCTCCTCAATACTGCGTGCGCGGCACCGCCGCGACGCCGTCGATCTCGATGAGCATGTTCGGGTGCGCGAGCGCCTTCACCTCGACGAGGGTGCGGGCCGGCGGGTTCTCAGGTCCGAAGATCCGCGCCGAGATCTCGTTCATCTCGTCCTGCAGGCGCATGTCGATCATGTAGATGGTGATGAACATGACGTTCTCGAAGTCGCCGCCACCCGCCTGGAGAATCTGGCGCATGTGGGCGAAGGTGCGCTCGGTCTGCTCTCGGATGCCTCCCTTGAGCCACTCGCGCTCCTCGTCCGGGTCATGCGGGTGCTTGTGGTAGATGGGGATCGTGCAGCACCCGGAGAAGAACAGGAGCCGCGCATCCTCGCAGGCGTAGCCCGCGCTGAATGGACTCTTGAATTCGGGCTTCATCGGCTCGTGGTGAATCGGCGTCAATTTCATTTTGCACCGCTCCTTGGAAATCAGTCGAACACGAGGCCCACGAACCAGGTGATGGTCTCGGGGAACACGAGCACGGTGAACAGCACCACTGCGTCGCAGGCCAGGAAGGGAAGGCAGGACAGGTAGATCTCGCGCATGGTCATTTCCGGCGGTGCCACGCCCTTGATGACGAACAGCAGCAGCCCGAAGGGCGGCGTCGTGAGCGCCATCTGCAGGTTGATCAGCAGCAGGATGCCGAACCAAATTGGGTCGTAGCCGAGCGCCTGGACGATCGGGATGTAGATCGGCAGGGTGATGAGCATGATCGCGATCTGCTCCATGAAGGAGCCGAGCGCGAGGACGACGAGCTGCATCAAGAGGATCGTGATGATCGGTTCCATCGCGAGGCCCGTGACGTACTGGAGCAGCCCGCGGCTGGCGCCGGAGAAGGCGAGGATTTGGCTGAAGCCGATAGCGCCGACGAGGATCGCGAGCATCATCGCGGTGATTTTGAGCGCGCCCGAGACGGAGTCGCGCACGACGGGCCAGGTGAGGCGGCCGTAGGCCGCGACGAGGATCACGCTGCCGAGACAGCCGAGCGCGGCCGACTCGGTGGGCGTCGCCACGCCGACCACGATGAGGCCGGTGACCAGAAACACGATCATCCCGAGCGGGAGGAGGTGCTTCGCGATGGCGAGCAGCTTCTCGCGCAGCGGAACCCGCTCGACCTCGTAGGCCGGGGTCAGGCTCGGGTCGAGGCGGCACCGGACCACGATGTAGCCGAAGTAGAGCAGCGCCATGAGCAGGGCCGGCAGGACGGCGCCGATCAGAATTTTGCCGATGGACAGCCCCGCGAGCGCGGCGAGGATGACCCCCAGCGCGCTCGGCGGGATCATCATCGCGAGGCCCCCGCTCGCGAGGATCGGCCCGACCGACATCGTGCGCGCGTAGCCGCGTCGTTCCATCTCCGGCAGGAGCAGGGTGCCGAGCATCGCGGTGTTCGCCATCGTGGACCCTGACAGCGCCGAGAACACTGTGCCGGTGCACACCGTGAGCACCGAAAGGCGTCCCGATATCCGTCCCAGCAGCTTGTCGAGGACGTCGAGCGCGTTGAACGCGAGCCGCGACTGCCAGAGCAGCTCCCCCATCAGCACGAAGAGCGGGATCGGGGCCAGTGTGAACGAGCTCACCGAGCTGTACATGCTCAGCGCGAGCTGGTTGAAGGCATTCCCGCCGCCCTGCAGCAGCCAGATCCCGATCACGTTGACTAGGATGAAGGAGAACGCGACGGGCATACCCAGCGCCAGCAGGAAGGACAGGCCCGCGAAGATGACGAGAAGGGTCTGCCACCATTCCATCAGTGCGCGGCGCTCGCTGGGGCGGGAGCCGCGTTGCGGCGCGACCACGCACGCCAGGCGTGACGCAGGAGCTCGACGGTGGTGCAGGCGAGCCCGTAGGCCACGATGCTGACCAAGAGGTACTTGGAGATCGGATAGATCCCGATGGTAATCACGCCCCGCTGGTACTGGCTGACGGTGGTCAGCACCGCGAACCAGGTAGCGGCGGCGCAGGTGAGGCCCGCGACGAGGGAGGTGAAGGACTCGAGCCGCGCCTGCCAGCGGAGGGGAAGCACCTGCACCAGGAGGTCGATGCGAACGTGCCCGTCCCGGTAGCCGACGAGCCACGCCATGCCGAGGAAGGGGATCGCGAACAGCGCGTACTCAGCGAACTCGATTACCCACCCGATCGGAGCGTCGAGGACGTAGCGGCCGATGACATCGGCGGACACCGAGACCATGATGACGGGAATCAGGCACGCGGCCACGACCGCGTTGGCCGTGATCAGGAAATCCCAGCAACGGCCCACGGCCCAGAGCATCACCCAGCGAACTCCCGGTGGTGAACGAGGCGGCAACCGCGGGGCCGGCGGGCGACCTAGTGGATCAGTTACCCGTCAGCCGCTTGAGTTCCGACGCGGAGTCGGGGTGCTTTTTGGTGAACTCTGCCCACGCGGCCTCGTACGCGGTGTCGATGTACTTCTTGCGGTCCGCGTCGGAGAAGTACACGAACTCGACGCCGGCCTTCTTGAGCAGCTCGTTGTCCTTCTCGTTCTGCTCGTCCATCCACTTCCCGGCCCAGATCTCGAGCTCGCGGCCGATGACTTCGAGTTCGTCGCGCACCTCCTGGGGTAGCGCGTTCCACTTGTCCACGTTGATCAGGATCGCGGTGTTGGCCGAGTAGAAGCCGTGGTCGATCGCGTACTTGGTGACTTCCTGCCAGCCGAAGTCCGAGATGCCGCCGTAGGACCAGCCGTAGCCGTCGACCACGCCGCGATCGAGCGCGGTGTAGATATCGCTCGGCGCCATCACCACCGGTGTGCCGCCCAGCGCCTTGACGAGCTCGACGTAAACCGGCGAGACGCGGAACTTCATGCCCGAGAAGTCGGGCTTGGTGACCTTTTTGTTGGTGTACATGCGGAAGGCCTTGTTCACGCCTCCGCCGACGTTGGCCAGGTAAACCACGCCGCCCTTGTCCATGTGGATCTTGCGCATCAGGTCGTAGAAGCCTTTCTTGCGCAGCTCCCTGGGCGAGAGGCGCGAGTACAAGACCGACATCGCCTCGGGTACCTGCCCGGTGTAGTACGACGAGGCACCGAGAATGACGTCGACCACGCCGTTGCGCAGGCCCTCGAACTGCTCAAAGGTCGGGATGACCTCCTTGCCGCCCAGATACTCGATCTTGAGCTTGCCGCCCAGCCGAGCATCGACCATGCGCTGGAACTCCATCAGCGGTTCGACCCAGTAGTAGGCGGTGGGCCAGGGCGAGATCGCCTTCAGCGTGGTCTGGGCGGAGACGGAGACCACGGGGGCCGCAACGAGGAGTGCGCAGAGCAGGCCGCGCGCTCGCGAGACGGTGCGAGATTTCTTCGCTTTCATGATTGCTCCTAGGTCGTGGACAGGTCAATGGACATCCCCGCTGACGGTGGGGGGGACGGGACCTGCGGACAGCCACTCCGCCGCCGCGCGGCGGGAAGGCGGCGCCGACCCATCACGGCCAGTAGCGCACCAATATCCTCCCTGATATAGGAATGGTGCGCACCTGGTCGGAGCCATGTCAAGGCGTGACAGGCCTCATCCAGCCGCCCGAAATCGACTTCCGCTTTGCCCCCGAAAGCCGACATTCTTCTGGCCGTCACTGACTTCCGGTTGTGACCCGAAGCGGAAATCAATTAGTCGATCCGGTTCCGTAGGACGTATGGGTATCCCTTCGTCTATGCGTCCATATTCGGACTTTCACCACCGCTCTAACATCCGCGCCTGGGTAGGGGTGGGCGCCTAGCGGTAACGCAGCTTCGGATCCAGGATGTCGCGCAACGCATCGCCAAAAATGTTGAACCCGAAAACGACGAGGCTGATGGCCACGCCTGGCCAAACTGCCAACCAGGGCGCACTTTCGGCGTACTCTTCGGCACCGCCCTGCAGCATCAGACCCCATGACGGCGTCGGCTCCTGCAACCCCAAGCCGAGATAGCTTAAGGCCGCCTCCAGGAGGATCGCCTCGCCGATGTAGTACGTCAGTATGATCAGATATGGTGCCATCACGTTTGGCACCATATGGCGGAGGATGATCCGCGCGTGGCTGTAGCCGAGCGCCCGGGCCGCGTCCACATATGGCATCGTGCGGATGGCAAGCGCGTTGGAGCGCACCACCCGGGCGCAGAGCGATATCTTGACGATGACGATAGCGAGGATCACGTTCTCGATGCCGGCACCCAGCGTCGCCAAAATGGCCAAGGCAAGGATGATCAGCGGGAAGGCAAGGAAAACGTCCATGACGCGCTGGAAGATCAGGTCGAAGCGGCCGCCGAAGTAGGCGCTGGCAACGCCCAGCACGAGGCCTATGGTGGCGCCCAGGAAACCTGCCGTCAAGCCGATGAACAGCGCCGTCCGGGCGCCATAGATGAGGCGGGTCAACACGTCGCGCCCGAACTGGTCGGTACCCAGGATGTATTGGTCGTTCGGAGCCGTCAACATGTCCTCGAATTTGACGGCCTCCGGATCGTAAACGGTGATGTAATCGGCGAAGATAGCCGTCAGGATCATGGCGATGACGATGGCAGCGCCGGCAGCCCCGAGCGGATGTTTGCGAACGAGGTCGATCACGACCCAGCCGAAGGGTCTCTTCTCGGCCAGTTCTTCGGATTCGGATTCGACGATGATTTCGCCGGCCTCAATCATGGGTGCCGGTCCTTCCCTGTTGTTTCCGGCGAGCGCAGCGCATCCTTTATAAGGATACTTGATAAATGACATCCGTGCGGGACTTGTTGCCGGGCGCCGCCTAAGACAAATACCAAACCTCAACGCCTACCCGGTGATGGTCTGCTGTTGGCTAGGACCGGCTGTTCGGGCCATGTCGCCGCCACGTCCGGTGTACCCCAGAGAACGGACTCTCAGGATGGCGGTGCCGTTGGTCCGTACCTGACCCGAAGCCGAAGCTCGGTCAGGTGGGCGACCGGTCGAAGGCCAACGCTTATTCCGGCAGCCCCGCCTTGCGCAGGCCGTCGAGATAGCGGTCCTTCAAGTCGCGACGAAGCGAGCCAAGCATCCCTGCGACGGCAGTCACGGAAAGATCGGGTTGCAGCTCTAGCGCGGCGTCCATGGCGGCGCG
>CANPVX010000154.1 GCA_947581815.1 Candidatus Indicimonas acetifermentans
TCACCAGCGACGTGTCCCTGCTGCGCGAATGGCGCGAGCTCACCGGCGGCGCCGGCGTCCCGGTCGTCGCCCACGGCAAAGACTTCGTGATTGGCTTCAGCCCGGAGCGCCTCCGCCAGCTCATTGATTGCCACGAGCACACGCAGGAGGTCGATCTCCCCGGCGACTGAAGCGCTCGCCCTGCGGTGCGGGCGGGCTATTGGGTGCGCAGCCGGGGATCCCACTAGCGAACGCCATCCGACCGGGATCGGACAGGCAGGGTTGATCGCCTCATCCTCGCTTTCCCGGCGCTCTCAGCCTAATCGATTGCCACAACATCACTTACGGTCCTAGCCGCCTGGTGGCCTCAGCTGGTCCGCTCTTTGCCTTATCAGTGTGTGACCGAGGTCCCTGTGACCCCCAATCCGCAACCCTTGACGGCGGTTGGGCATCTAATAAGAAAGGCGTGGGGCTCGAGGAGCTCTTCCCGACCCGGAGCGAGAGATATGTACGTTGCAGTGATAGATCAGAAATGTGGAGCATTATTAGAGGTGAACGAGAGCATCAAACACCCCATCGCCGCCAGAGGGCTAGCGATCGCAGCCGCGATCCTGAGCCCGATGGTGCGGATGGGATATCGATCCAGCCGGCTCTGGTCGGCTTATCTGTCCGACTGAAGCGGGCGCCTGACGCCTCGGGAGAACTAACAGACCCGGTTCTCGAGGCGCGCCCGCTTTACCGCGGTCGTTCAGCCGCCCAGCCCAGCCCCTGACGCACGCCTGCAGTTTTCAGTTCAGATTCTCGCGCTCCGCCTCGCCAAGATGGCACCCCACCCGAGCTGGCATGTCGGGTCCTCACTCTTCCTCTCCATCCGGTCGTCGCAGGCTGATGCGGCCCGCGAACGACTCCAACTCCACCAAGGCACCGCCCGAGCCCAGCGTGAACTGGAAACGCTTCTTGCCATTTTCGGGCCGCTCGACCTCGAAGTCGGCGCGGAAATTTCCCTTGCCCGTAGCCACTGAGATCGTGGCGTTGGTGCCCTCGGGTACCGTGAAGTTGATCGAGCCCATATGCGTGGCGAAGAAGTAGCTGCCGTTCTCGTGTATGGCACCGTTGTGCGTGATCGAGCCGTTGAACGTCGAGGCCTCGGCGTTGCTGAAATCGACGTCGAGGAGCATGATCCGTCCGTTGACCGTCTCGGCGGTCAGCTCGCCGCTCGATCTTGAGACCGTGATCCTGTCGTTCACCGTCTCCACCTCGATCTTACCCTGCGCGTCGCTCAAGTCGATCGCCCCTTGCACCGAGTGCAGCTTGATGCGCTCCCTACCGCCGCTCACCTTAATGTTGCCGTCGAGCGACTGGATGCTGATCTGGCCTGTCACGCCCTGCACGTCGAAGTCGCTGTAGTTCCCTCCAAGCTGCAGGTCCAGTGTGCTGGGGATCGTGATCTCGTATTCAACTATGCTTCCCGGACCGCGCTCGGTGCGCTCGTCGATCACTATCGTGTTAGGGTCGTTGCGGACCCGGATGACCGAGCGTCGGGAATGTTCAGCAACGATTCGCACTGAGTTCTGGTCCCAGGTCCGCACGACGACCGAGCCGCCAGGGTTGCTCAACCGAAGACGCGCGTTGGGCTGAACCGGGAACGTGGTATCCGTTTGCTGCACCATCGTGACGACGGCGAGCAGACTTGTGATTAGTGCTGTGGTCATGATCTTGCCTTCCTAGTTTATGTGCGGCTCGCGAGCTTCATGGCGCTCTGCAGAACTGCGACTTTGCGGCGCATGGCCCTCGCCAGATAGGCGTTCAGAAACTCGTTCGATGGATCTAGCGCCAGCGCTTCGTTGATCTCGCCGATCGCTGCGTCGATGATCTGGATATTCTCCCGTATGACGCGGACGGTCGTGGGATCTAACTCTGCTCGACGGGCGTTGAGTTGCCGCGTGAGCTCGGCGACGACGTCGTCGTACGTCGCCATATCCGCCGGCGCTAGGACGAATTCCGCGCCGGTGGCTGGGGGTGGGGGTGTGAGGCTGAAGTCCGGCCCCGCGCCGCCTCCACCGAGGGCGAGCCAGACGCCGCTCCCGGCGATGATGGCGGCGGCGACCGCCGCGGCCGCCGCTTGAGGAAGCGAAATCGACCAGGCGCTCCTCATCGCCGCCCGGCCCCGGTCGATGGGCGTGACGAGCCGGCGTTCGACCGTGCGCTCGGCGATTCCGCTCCACAGGTCGCGAGCGGGACGACCCTCGCGGGGCAGCCCTCCCAGCTCCGCAACCAGGCTCATCAGCTCCGCCAGCGCGTCGCGACACTCGTCGCAGCTCTCCAAGTGGGCACCGACCTCCCGGTGCTCGTGCTCGCCCAGAGCGCCGTCCACGTAGGCGTTCAGCTGTTGCTGCGTGATGTGCCTCATCTTTCTAATACCTCTCTCAAGAGCTTGCGGGCTCGGTGCAGCTGCGATTTCACCGTTCCCACGGCCGTGCCCGTGACCTCGGCGATCTCGCGGTAGCGGTACCCCTCGATGTCATGAAGCACGAGCACTTCCCGTGCGCCGGGGGGGAGCTCCGCTATCGCGGTCTCCAGGGTCATGCGCGTCTCTGGCATCGCGTCCTTGACCGCCGTCTTGTAACGCGCTGCATCGTACATCTTCTGCTCGTGGCCGGCGCGCCGGCGTCCGGATCGCAGATGGTTGAGCACCACGTTCACGGCCAATCGGTGCAGCCAGGTCGCGAAGCTGCTCGCGCCGCGGAACGAGCTCAACCTCTCGTAGAGGCGAACGAAGACATCTTGGGTGAGCTCCTCCGCCAGGTCCGCGTCCCGCATCATGCGCAAGCAGAGCGCGTAGATCCGGGTGTGGTGTTCCTGGTAGAGGCGCTCGAAAGCGGTGGCATCGCCCCTTTGAGCCCGTCGGACCGTGTCCTCCGGGGAAGGCGCCTCGCTCCCCTCCCCCCGGGTCGGCTCCGCTTCGATCACGGCTGCGCCCATTCTCTATAAGTGCCCTCCGCTGACGCTCTCATCTCGCAGCTTTCTGCCTGATTTGATGCTCTCCCAAGCCCAAATGTTCGAAAATGGCACAGGGCCGGGAACCGCCGGCCGCAGCTTGACTTTAATAGCGTGGTGGAGCTATCGAAGGGCAATCCCTGCCCGAGCGCCAGCGGAAAGTCAAACATGATGGGAGAGAAGCTAATGTCGTCGACTGCTTTCGACATCGAAGGTGTCGTGCGTTCGCGCTACAGCCACGGCGCACGGCGTCAGGAGGCCGATCTCTGTTGCCCGGTCGATTACGATCCGCGCTACCTGGAAGTCATCCCTCAGGAAATCATCGAACGGGACTACGGATGCGGGGATCCCAGCCGCCACGTCCGCTGGGGTGATACCGTCCTCGACCTTGGGTCCGGCAGCGGGAAGATCTGCTATGTCGCCAGCCAGGTGGTCGGTCCGGAGGGGCGAGTGATCGGCGTCGACATGAACCCGGAGATGCTGGGGCTGGCGCGGCGCTTCCAGGATGAGGTAGGGCGCCGCATCGGCTGGCGGAACGTGGAGTTTCGCCGGGCGCGGATCCAGGATCTGGCGCTCGACCTCGAGGCGGTAGAGGCCTGGCTCCAGATCAACCCCGTCTTCGGCGCGGATGATGTGAACGCCCTCGAAGTCGAGCAGGCCCGCCTGCGCCGCGAGGCTCCGCTGATCCCAGACACCAGCATCGACGTCGTGGTGTCGAACTGCGTGCTCAACTTGGTGAGCGACGAGGAGAAGCAGCATCTGTTCCCCGAGATCTACAGGGTATTGAAAAAGAACGGCGGCCGCGCCGTGATCTCGGATATCGTCTCCGACGAGCCCGTTCCCGAGGGCTTGAAAGCGGATCCGGAGCTCTGGTCGGGGTGCGTCTCGGGAGCGATGACCGAGGAAGAGTTCCTGGCGGCGTTCCAGCGGGTGGGGTTCTATGGCATCGAGGTTCTGAGCCGGTCCCGCTCGCCCTGGCGGACCGTGGAGGGCATCGAGTTTCGTGCTCTCACCGTGCGGGCGTTCCGCGGGAAAGAAGGCGCGTGCCACGAGACCAACAAGGCACTGATGTACCGGGGGCCCTGGCGGCGGGTGGTCGATGACGACGGTCACGTGTTCCGACGGGGCGAGCGGGCCGCGGTCTGCGAGAAGACGTTCCGGATCATGAGTAAAGAGCCTTACGCGGGTCAGTTCGAGCCCGTGCTGCCGCTGACTGCCATCGAGCCGACGGAAGCGCGACCTTTCGACTGCTCACGCACGGCGCCGCGCCGTCCCAGCGAGACCAAAGGGCTCAACCACGGGCTGACCACACCGGCGCGGGAGATCGTCTGCGGCCCTGACGGCGATTGCTGCTGATAAGAGAAAACCGCCGGACCAGATTGGCCCGGCGGTTTGTACGAGGAAGTGGAGAGTCTCCCTCGTGTGGATTCGGTATGCAGCTCTACAATTCGAAGCTGAGCTGTTGGTCCTCTGCCTCCGTCACTTCCCGTACTCCCTCCTCGACCAGCAAGCCACAAGCATCCATCAGCTGCATCCGAACCAGTGGGTCGCAGGGCTCTATATCGTCGGTGGCGCTGACGACAGAGCTCACGAACACCGCATCCAGACCTAGATCATAGGCGGCGGTGATCACCGAAATCGCCGGTATTTGCGGCCCATGCCTGAAAAGACCCGCCACGCCCGTGATCGGGCACTCCAGAGTACGGTCTGGACCGCGGCGGATCTTTCCTTCGATCAGCCTCCAGTCCCGCGCCGTCTGGGCTAGCACCTCGAAAAACTCTCCACGCGTCATGGCGAAACGCATCCTATTCAATTGTAAGTGGGCGTCGTCGTCATCGGCGAATCCCAAGTATCTTCGCCCATGAACAGCATGCCGGCACGGATCTCGTCCCAGAAGATGCGTCGCTGGCAGCAGTGGCAAATGACCCACTCGTTTCCGAACCCAACCCAAATGATCTCGGTCTCTTGACTGCAATGCGGGCACTGCATGGCTCCATCTCCTACTTGTTTGGACTGCCCTCAGCGCTTCACCTAGTGACATCCTTTCGAGGGCGGATCGCCTTCAGTCGAGCGTGTGAAAAGCAGGGCGCGTACCATGGCCGTGCCACAGGGTCTAAGTCGTTGGATACCAATTGGTTATCGGCGACGATAGGTGGTAGGGACGGCTGACCCGAGGGGGTGGACGGTTACCGTTCGGTAACCAGTTTGGGAACCGGTTACCGGATGGCCACCGAGCCCGAGTCACGTATCTAGGTCTTCGGACCTTCCGGTCTAGGTCCTCGGACCTTCCGGCTGGGGATATCGCCAGGGTCGCCGGCGAGACGGGGAGCGGCCGCGGTCGCGCTCAGCCTCCTCAGCCAGCTGGCCTAACCCCGAAGCGAAACACGAACCGCCCGACCGGGCGCCAGGCGCTCGATCGGGCGGGGCCGAGGTTGGTTAGCTGGTTTGGAAATTGCGAAGCCCTTCGTCAGTGAATGTCGAAGCCGCTCTCTTTTAGCTCTTTAGCGCTCTTGCTGCTTTCTTCGCTGACGACCAGGCCATCGAAGAGGTTGACGGTCCTGCCGGCGCAGTGCGCGTATCGCGGATCGTGCGTCACCATGCAGATCGTCGCCCCCTCAGCGTTCAGCTCCTCCATCAGGTCCATCACCGCGCCGCCGTTCGTCGAGTCCAGGTTACCCGTCGGCTCGTCCGCCAGCAGGATCAGCGGCTGGCCACCGATCGCCCGCGCCACCGCCACGCGCTGCTGCTGGCCTCCCGATAGCTGCGACGGATAGTGCTTGACCCGGTGGCTCATCCCCACCCTCTCCAGCGACTCGTGCACCCGCTGCTTCCGCTCGCTGCCCGCCATCCCGCGGTACGTCAGCGGCAGCTCCACGTTCTCGTACACCGTTAGGT
>CANPVX010000155.1 GCA_947581815.1 Candidatus Indicimonas acetifermentans
ATTGAGAAACGTTACGAGAGGGAGAGTTCTATACACATGCGTAACATAGTCGCTGTCATCCTGGCCGCGCTGGCCCTAGGCGCAGCGGCCGTCGGCATGAGCCGCTCTGATAGAGGAGACATCGGCCGCGCGGCCGACCAAAGCCCGGGGCCCCCGCCCTCGCCCCCGCCCCCGCTCTCGCCGCCGCCGCAGTACGCCCAGGATGGATCGCTGATCCTGCCTGAGGATTTCCGCAACTGGGTGTTCGTCGGCGCATCGCTCGGGTTGGGCTATTCCCAGGGCAGCGCCGGCTCTGGCCCGGGCATGTTCCATAACGTCTACCTTCACCCCACCGCCTACGAGCACTTCGCGAAGACGGGCGAGTTTCCAGAGAAGACGATGCTGGCGCTAGCGATGTACTCCGCCGGCCGCGACGCTCCTCCTCGGGGAAGCGGTTTCTACGAGGGCGATTTCGTGACGGTGGAGATCGCGCTCAAAGACAGCGAGCGCTTCGAGGAGGGGTGGGCCTACTACAACTTCTCCGCTGGCGGCGGCGAGCTTCGCCCAACGGCGCAGCGTATACCGCCGGCCGCCGGCTGCAACGGCTGCCACTCGGAGCACGGCGCTCAGGATAACGTATTCCTGCAGTTCTATCCGGTGTTACGCCGCCTCAAGGGCATGAGCGACGCCAGCTAACAACCTTATCCTTTTTACATATTAGATTGATTAGACCGCCCTCTGCCCGTTGGGGGGCGGGGGGCGCTCCTATTCTCTTGGTGCGGCCAGACTGTTATCAATTAGAACTGGGAAATCGCTTGCGGAGAAACAGCTGGGGTGGTGTGAACAGTAGCCGTGCAGGTGTGCTATGCCTAACCGTGGTCCCTGGATCGAGCGTCAGTTCAACTTCGATTTCCCCGTAACGCGCTCCTCGGAGCTGATCGAGCTACTGCGAAGCACACCGGGCCGCGTCGCTGAAGTCGGTAAGCTTCTCTCGCCGGCGGTCCTCGTCCGCCGGCACGACGACACGTGGTCGATCCAAGAGAACGTCGGCCACCTGGGCGACCTGGAAGAGATTTGGGTCGGGCGGCTGAGCGACTACAAGTCTGCTGCCGCTGAGTTGCGGCCCGCGGATACGTCGAACCGCGTGACGCACCTGGCCGACCACAACTCGCGCTCGATCGATGACCTGATTAGCGATTTCGAGTCGAAGCGCAAGGCGCTCGTGAAGCGGCTGGAGGCCCTGAAGCCTCAAGACTTCGAGCGCACCGCATACCATCGCCGGCTCGATGTACAGATGCGCCTCGTGGATATGCTCTATTTCATCGCCGAGCACGACGATCACCATCTGGACCGCATGCGCTGGCTCGTCGAGCAGGCCGGGTGAGCTGCCGGCGCCGATATCACCTCGAGAATATTGCTGAAAGGCTCAGGCTGGCAGGCGTGTGGGTGAAACTGTAGCGACCCTCTCGGGCCAGCGGATCACCGCGTGATGAACATGTAAACGGTGTCCGCATCGATCTCGAAGTCATCGCTCTCTATGATCAGCTCGACCTCCTTCGCGCCCGTCCCTTCGCTGACCGTCCAGGTCATCTTGTAGCGCTGCAACACGGCCGAGCCGTTCTCCACGTCCTCGTAGCCCTGCGACAGGATGCTCTCGATCTGTTGCTGCCTAGCCTGCCAGCGGTACATCTCCTCGCGGCTCATGTTGAGCTGCCGCGCCGCAACGCCGCCGAACGCCGCCGCGGCCAGCGCCACTAAGGCCAGTAACACTGCGACTCGAGAGACCCCCCGCCCCCCCCCCCGCACCCTCTGCAAAGTGCGTATGGCGTGGCGAAGCGCTGCCGGCGCCAGTCGAGTCCCGGTGGCCGCTATCCCGGCCACGATTTCTGTGATCTGCTTTCCGATTGAGAGAGCGTTGTTCTTCAAGCGCGTGGTGCCTCTGTGTGGCGGAATTCCCGTCGTCAACCCTTTTCAAAACCGATGACATATCGGGCAAAACGCGTGCCTGAGCCTACGGTTCGAGCGCTAAACCCAAGTGCTTGTCACTGCACAAGTTAGTGATCAAGAAGGGTTGGGCGCTCGGGCCCGGCCGTTCAAAGCCTCGGTAATGTTGACCGAGCCGACGTTTGCGTGATGGCACTATTACGCTTACAGGGGGATGCGCTCGCCCCGATAGACCGAAACGCTGGAGCCGTCAGCCACGAACGCCGATCGCGGCGACCCGGAGAGGCTGGCGACGAACTGCTCACCGTAGAGTTCCGCTACATCGCAGGAGAGGCGGGCGTCCACGGCCGGCCACACCCGCCAGCGCGGGTGTTCGACCCTGTACTCCAGTGTGCCGGCGTCGCGCTGCCGCGTGTAACCCCAATGATGCTCGGTGATGAACCTCTCCTCCGAGCCCGGCTCGCTGTCGGCTGCGGCTCCCGCGACCGACGCCTGGATGGAATTCCAGCTGCCGGCAAAGAGCCAGCTATACGCGACGCTTCCGCTCGCGGCCCCTGCGGCCCCTGCGGCCCCTGCGGCCCCTGCGGCCCCCGCGCCGAGCTCCACGCGATGGCGCATCGGTAGGGTCACGTAGTTCTCGTTGTACAAGCGGCGCGCAGCCCAGGTTATAGCTAGCCGGGGCACGATCTCTTTGATGAACACGACGCCGCGGCGCCAGCCGTCCTCCGCTCTCCGCCTGACGTAGAAGCGCAGGTTCACTTCGTCGAAATCGCGATGGAACGGGATCGCCAGCCCGCGCAATTTCGTGTCAAGAAATCGGAAGCCAACGATGCTAACCAGCGCCATCTTGTCGAACGTGTCCAGCTCGGTGCCGGCGGGGGTGTAGCGGCCGAGGATGTCGGGCTCCACTTCGTAGTTGAGCATCAAGAGGTGGCGCCAGTCGGCGGTGAGGAATGGGGGGGAGGGGGGGGAGGGGGGAGCAGCTGGCCGGGTCATGAGGCGAAGGGAAGAGGATCGGCGCCCGGAAGTCAAGCGGGAGCAGCGCCTCGGCGGCTCCTTGCGTATCGTCGCTGATAGATTAGGTTATGAGAATAATATTCTGTAGTATGGCACTAATGGGATATGATAGACGATACAGACACCAAAATCCTGACAATTCTTCAGAAGGACGCCAGGACTTCCAATGCCGCCATCGCCCGCGAGGTCGGCATGGCGCCTTCTGCCGTCCTGGAGCGGATCAAGAAGCTCCAGACCAAAGGGGTGATCGCCGGCTACGAGGCCCGCCTGTCGCCGAAGACGATCGGGCTGGACCTGCTCGCCTTCGTCTCGGTGGAGACGGACGAAGTGGGCGGCGACATGGATACCGGGCAGCGGCTGGCGGGGCTCCCGGAGGTTCAGGAGGTCCATCACATCTGCGGAGAGGACTGTTATCTGATCAAAGTGCGGGTGAAGAGTGCGGAGGCGCTCGGTGATTTGTTGCGGACGAAGGTGGGCAGCATCGAGGGCGTGCGCCGGACGCGCTCGACCATAGTGATGAACACGCTCTTGGAAGGTGGCCGCTTGCCGCTGGACCAAGCGCTGGACGGCGATACCGATGATTGATGTAAGAAAGAATAAGGAGCGAAAGAGCATCGTAGGGTTGGTACTCGCCTTCGCTGCGATCTACATCATTTGGGGCTCGACGTATCTGGCGATCCGCTTCGCCATTGAAACGATCCCACCCTTCCTGATGCTGGGGGTGCGCTTCTTCAGCGCGGGAATTCTGATGTACGCCTGGCTGCGCTGGCGAGGAGCGCCGCGCCCTCGAGCGCGAGAGTGGGGGGCGGCCGCCGTGCTGGGTGGACTCCTGCTCGCAGGCGGCACGGGCGCCGTCGCTTGGTCGGTGCAGTGGATCCCTTCGGGGCTGGCCGCGTTGCTCGTGGCGATGGTGCCGATGTGGATGGCGCTGCTCGATTGGTTGAGGCCCGGCGGCCGGCGTCTGGGTGCGCCGGCTGCGGCGGGCCTGGTCCTAGGCTTGACGGGGGTGGTGCTTCTCATCGGTCCCGTCGACTTGAGCGGCGGCGATCGCTCGCTATTGCTAGCCGCGGGCGTACTCGCGCTGGGTTCGCTCTCGTGGTCGATTGGCTCGGTCTACAGCCAGAAGCTGCCGCTGCCGCGGTCGCCGTTCATGGCGGCGGCGCTGCAGATGACGACCGGTGGGCTGCTGCTGGCGATGGCGGGCACGAGCTTCGGCGAGTGGGCTCGCTTCGATCCGGCCGCCTTCTCGGTCCGCTCGACGCTCGCGGTCGCTTATCTCGTGATCTTCGGATCGCTGATCGCCTTCGCGGCCTACGTCTGGCTGTTGAAGTACTCGACGCCGGCGCGCGTTGGGAGCTACGCCTACGTCAATCCGGTCGTCGCCGTCTTCCTGGGTTGGGCGCTCGCCGCGGAACCGATCAGCGCGCGGACGATCGTGGCCGCGGCCATCATCATCATGTCCGTCGTGCTGATCATCAGCTTCCGCTCACCCGAATCGTCGAAGGCGAAGCGACGAGTCGCGGCGAGCCCGGGGCTCGGCACCAAACTGTTCGAGGTCGACGAAAACATCCGCTACGTCGCGGTTAATCAGAACGGCCGCATCGTCGAGATGGAGCAGAACCCGCGCTGGCCCAGCCACAACCCAGAGGATACGGACAAGCTCGAGGAACTTGTCGTTAACCCTGCGGTGCTGGATCTCACACGGCGGCGCGGCGAGCTGGACCTGGATGGTTTGCGTTATGTAGTCGTGCGTTACGGGATGCAGTATCAGCTGCTCTTCCCCTATCGCGACGGCCATCTGTCGGTAGGTGTCGAGCACGGCTCGGACGTTACGGACGTCGCACGTAAGGTATCGGAGCGTTTGGGTCTTCCGGTGTAACATCCTGCGTCCCTGGACACCTTCCGCGCCGCCCTCGGGACTTATCCAGCGACGCCGGAAGAGGGCCCTCCGTGGGCATCGGGCTCGGCTGGCAACCCCAGGGCCGCGTCGCGCGTCCCAATAGCATACGACACAGGGCGCGTGAGAATCCCATGACAGGTTTGGTTCGACAGTTCACCGCCTAACTAGGAGGGGAAGCATGGTGAGAATCGGCCGCTACCGAGTGGGTGCAGCTGCGCTGGCGTTAGCCTTCGTTCTACCGGGCCTGGCTCTAGCGCAAGACCGGGGCGTAGCCTCGGGCAAGATTCCCGTCACGACTACTTCGGAGGATGCCCTCAAGCTCTACCTGGAAGGTCGTAGTTTGCAGGACGTGATCCGCGGGACCGATGCGCGGAAGTACTACGAGGAAGCGGTCGCGCGAGACCCCAACTTCGCCATGGCCTACCTGGCGCTGGCGAACACCGCCCCTTCGCCGAAAGAGTTCTTCGAGAACCTCAACAAAGCCGTCGCGCTGGTGGAGCATGCCTCGGAGGGCGAGCGCGGAATGATCTGGGCTCTGGATGCCGGGGTGAAGGGCGAGCCCGAGATGCAGAAGGAGCATCTGACCAAGCTGGTGGGCGGCTTCCCGAGCGACGAGCGTGTTCACACGGCGCTGGCCAACTTTCACTTCGGCCGCCAGGAGTACGGAGCCGCGATCAACCACTACGGCCACGCGGTGAAGATCAACCCCGAGTTCTCACCGCCGTACAACAGCATGGGCTACGCGCACCGATCACTCGGCCAATACGAGGAGGCCGAGCAAGCCTTCCTCGAATACATCGAACTGATACCGGACCAGCCCAACCCGCACGACTCCTACGCCGAACTGCTGATGAAGATGGGCCGCTTCGAGGAGTCCATCGCCGCTTACGAGAAGGCGCTATCGCTCGATGAGCACTTCGTTTTCTCGTTCGTCGGCATCGCCAACAACCAGATCTTCCTTGGCGAGCCTGAGATGGCGCGCGAGACGCTTTACAAGATGAGCGTGAGTGCG
>CANPVX010000156.1 GCA_947581815.1 Candidatus Indicimonas acetifermentans
GAAGAGCTGGAGCGCACGGCGGCTTCCCGGGCGCGGCTCCTTTACCAAACCCAAAACGTCGCTCTCCTCGAGACGGCCGGGCTCGAGCTCATCCGGGTCGGGCGGGCGGCGCTGCCCGAAGAGGCTTGGTGGCGCTACGGCCGCGAGCTGCGCCGCCGACGCGACCGCTATCGAAGCCGCCTCTCGATGGTCGGCACCGCAACCTACGCCGCCGTATCCTACGTCGGGGCCAACTTCGGACTCTCGCGAATCACGGGGAAATTCGATCTGCAGGCCGATCTGCATACCGATGTGATGCGCTGGCGGATGTTCGGCCGCACCGCGTGGAGCGGCCGCGTGCCGTGCCCGTGGTGTCAGAGCGTGCTGATCAAGCTCTTTTTCTTCAACTCGAGATCTTTGATACTCCTTCCGGGTCGAAACCAGGGGTTGGCCATCGGGATGCCCTGCACTCGTTGCGATCCCTGGACCGACGACAGGGTTCACCGCTTTGATGGGCCCGCGGCCGAGCATGTTCTGCGCAGGGTACTGGCCTACCAGAACATCAGGGGATCATCGCAGGAAGAGCTCGAAGACGCCATGACGACGATCGAGGCTTGCGGCTCAGCGCAGGAGCTCATCGACCGGCTTGCGACCGAGCGGATCCCCCTCTATGAACTGGCGCGAACCCGGTCTCTCGCTCTGGAGATGTCCGTGAACGAGAATGCGGAGCGCAGGCAGCTCGCGGCCGAGGGCGCCTCCATCGATGCGCGCTGGCGCCGCGCCGAGGAGCTCGCCGCCATCATCGACGAGGAACTTTGAGAATACAGGTCGAACAGGCCCCTTCCAGCTGAATCCTTCAAACCTTTCGGACCCTACATGCGTCTAAGGGATGAGCTGATCCCTTAGCAGCCCAGATGCTCGATTATCATCAAGTTCGAAAGGACACTTCGGGATGATAAGATTCCAGCGCTGGACGAGCCGCCTCATCGCTACCCTCGCCCTCGCTGCCCTGCCCTTTCCCCAAGGGCTCGCGCAGGAGGGCGTTCTGGTGGATATCGACGACCTTTCCCCGCATGAACTAAGAACCCGCGGCTTCGCCTTGAACGCCGAGCAAGACCTTCGCATTCAAGCGGTCGGCGCGAGGGGCTGGGAGCGCTGGGGGCGGGGGCAGGGTTGGCGGGGTGGGCAGGGCTGGGAGGACTGGGATCGATACTGGGTCGGCAACGCCTGGATCCTCGACGCACGAACCCGCGAGGTCGTCTGGGAGCTGCGCTATGCGGACACGGAATCACGATCGGTCGACTTGGAGACGTTCGAAGGGGATCTCCAGTTGCCTGCGGGCGAGTATATCGTGCGCTACGCGTCGTACTCGGGAGAGCGTGAAAGCAATCGCTGGAAGGACGGTTGGCGGGACGAAGATGCGTCACCGGAGTGGTACGACGACGGACTGTCGGAGGATTTTCGCATAACGATCCAGGGCAGCGGCCGGACGCTGACCGATCGGGACATCGCGCGGGCCCGCGATGCGTTCACTCGAGACGCCTTCGTTTCCTTCATAGGCCTGGAGGACGGAGTGGAGGAGTGGATCGGATTCAGGATCGATCAACCGACGGACGTAGAGATCTACGCCATGGGAGAGGCCACGGACGGCGGAAGCTACGATTACGCGTGGCTCATCGACACCGATGCTCGGAAGCCTATCTGGAAGTTGGAGGAGCGGGGCTCGATGCGAGCTGGCGGCGCTAGAAAGAACCGGATGGTGCGTAAGGCGCTGACGCTGGAGCCCGGATCCTACGCCGTCGTAGTCGTGACCGACGATTCACACGATACACGGGATTGGAACGCCGCGCCCCCCTACGACCCCGACTTTTGGGGAGTCATGATCCAGACCGCCGACCCGCTGGACCGGTCGCGGGTGCAAACATTCGCGTATGAGCCGGCCGCCCAGCAGAACGCTTTCGTATCGTTGACCCGCGTCGGCGATGAGGACGTGGTCTCCCAAGGATTCAGCCTGGGCCGAGAGATGGACGTACGAGTCTATGCCATCGGCGAAGGGATCGACGGCATGATGTACGACTTTGGTCGGATCGTCGACGCATCAACGCACCGCGCGGTCTGGGAGATGGATTACTATGAAACGGAGCACGCGGGCGGTGCGGAGAAGAACCGCATGGTTGACGAGGTCGTAACTCTCGGGGCCGGCAACTACACGGTCTACTACGCAACCGACGGCTCGCACTCCAGCTACGAGTGGAACTCCGCGCCTCCGCTCGACGAAACCGCCTGGGGGATCACGCTGGCGAGCGCCGCTGGACCCATCGATCGCGGCGTACTCGGGTCGTACGATCCGCGCTCCGACCCTTCGGTCATCGCGCAGTTGACCGAGATCCGCGACTCGGAGAGCCGCCGCCAACGCTTCACACTGGACCGGGAGACCGAAGTTCGAGTCTACGCACTGGGTGAGGGATCGCGCGGCGACATGTACGACTTCGCCTGGATCGTAAGCGACGGGACGGGGCGTGCGGTATGGGAGATGACGTATCGGAACACCGAAAAAGCCGGGGGCGCGAGAAAGAACCGGCTGTTCGATGATACTATCCGCTTGCCCGCGGGCGATTACACGCTCCGATACCAGTCCGATGGCTCTCATTCGTTTGGGGACTGGAACGCCGCGCCGCCGGCCGATCCGTTCAACTATGGCGTGACGCTGTATAGGGCGGACGGCTAGCGCCAGGAGCGCGGATCCGGCACCCAGACCGAGGCCGGTCGATCCACGCAACACGCGAGGGCTCCGATCCCATCGGAGCCTTTTTTCCTTTAAGAAGAGTGTTCGCTCACAGCCGCGCTTGCAAACGTGCCGCCAGTGGCCGAGGATACGGGTTGATTCACTGGGCTCCGAGTGCTCTGAGGACTAAACCGCTAGACCCGGGGGTTGATCAGATGTCCCACCGACCAGCGATAACCGTGGCGGAGCTGGCTGAGCGTCTAGGCGCGGCGTTCAGCGGCGATGGCGCGCGAGTGATCCGCGATCTAGCGACGCTCGAAGAAGCCGGCCCCGAGACGATCTCTTGGGTCGGTACACCGAAACTCATGCCGAGAGCTGCGAAATCGCGCGCTGGCGCGCTGCTCATACCACAGGAATGCTCTCCGCCGCCTGACCGAGCTGTCATTCAGGTCGCCGACCCTGACGCCGCGTTGATCGAGGTGCTGTACAGCCTGGCGCCTGCGACCGAGCGAGTCCCCGCCGGCGTCGATCCGACGGCGAAAGTCGGGCCGGGTGCCGTGGTCGAAGGCGCGGCCGTAGGTGCACACGTCTTCATCGGTGCGGGCACCTTCATCGGCGAGGGCACGCAGCTTCATCCGGGCGTGTACGTGGGGGCCCACGCACGAATAGGGCGCGATTGTGTGCTGTGGCCCAACGTAGTCATCCGTGAGCGCGTCCGCATCGGCGACCGCGTCGTCATTCATCCGAATGCCACGATCGGCGGCGACGGATTCGGGTATCTGTTCCGGGAGGGCCGGCATCGCAAGATCCCCCAAATCGGCTCCATCGTCATCGAAGACGACGTCGAGATCGGCTCTAACAGCGCCATCGATCGCGCGCGGAGCGGCGTCACCCGGATCGGGCGCGGAACCAAGATCGACAACCTCGTTCAGATCGCCCACAACTGCGATATCGGAGAACACTGCATCATCGTCGGCCAAGCCGGCATGGGAGGTTCAACGTCGCTCGGTCACCACGTCATTCTGGGTGGTCGGGTCGGGGTCAAAGATCATGTCAAGCTCGGTAACGGCGTGCAGGTGGCGGCGGGGGCGAAGGTCTACAATGACATACAGGATAACCTCGTCGTTAGCGGCACGCCGGCGCAGGCGAACCGCCGCAATCTTCGGGAGTTCGCGGCGGTGCACCGACTACCCGAACTGTTGAGGGACTTCCGCAGATTGCTCAGGCGCGTCGAGGATCTCGAGGCCGTGACCGGCGAAGCGAGTCGCTGAGATCTGTTGCCGAACGACGCTCACTCGTGAGCGAGCATAACCTGCGTTCGAAAGTGTACTCTTGCTCCGAGCTAGATCATCCCGTGTCGTATGATCGAGGTGAGCAGCCAAAACCCCATGAAGCCCGCTACGAAGAAGCCCATGACTCCCAGTGGGATCCCCACTCCCCACAATGTGATATCGGCTCCGACTACGATCGCAGAGCCGATCACGAGCGAGGCCAGTACGATCGCAAAGGCGAGTCGGTTGCTGACCTGGTCGAGCAGCACCAAGGCGCCTTGCACTCCGGTGGGCTCGACCTCCAGCTTGATGCGTCCCTGTTTGGCCTGGTCCAGTAGCTCACGAAGGTCCCGAGGCATCGCCCTCAGGTTGTCGAACAACTCACGGCCATCTTCGAGCATTTCCGCACTCCTTTTCAGTTCCTGTCGTGGCACGCCTGCCGCAGTTGCTGACAGTATTTCCACCGCCGCCACGGAACAAGCTGGCCCGGAGAGGTTCCCCCCGCCCCCTTCTCATCTACACAAACCTTGCGATCTTTAGGGTCGCTTCTCCCTCCGACCATTCCCTTCCAAGACAGCCCAAACCTAGAGGTTGGAGGGTATTTGGATGTACACACGTCGTTCCATCACGTCTTGCACCGTGGCCCTGCTCGGCGGGCTCGGCTTGTTGTTCGCTGCGGCCGACGCGGCGCATGCCCAGAAGCTGAGCCTTGCACCGACGATCGGGCTCTACATTCCAACAAGCGAACTGATCAAGGCGGCAAACGGTGACGAGTTCAGACAGGAAGTGAGCCTCTCGGTCGGCGGCAGGATCGGTTTCTGGCTCGGCTCTCGTGTGGGATTCGAAGCGACGGCACAATACGCGCCCAGCGCGTTGACGTTCAGCGCCGCGGGCCTGAGCGAGGAGGCGAGTGTGAATATCCTTACAGGCAGTGGCCGCCTCGCGTTCTTCATCGTGCCTGAGAGCCAGCCGCTGGCAATTCTTGTGAGCGGCGGCGTCGGCGTGATCGACCGAAGCGGCGAAGCCTTCGCCGATGTAGAGAACACGAGGGACATCACAGGCACAGCGGGCGCGTCTGCACGGTTGCGAGTCGGCCGAATTATCCATCTGCAGGTGAACATCGAGGATTACATCTACACCCCCGGCTTTGCCAGCGCGCCGGGTGTCGAAGGACAGATCCAGCACGATATCCAGCTCTCCTTTGGCGTCGGCATCCCGCTGTTAGGTCTTGGCAGCGGGAGTTAGAGGCTCGGAACCAAGGACACGCGTCATATTATAAAGCCGCGGGGTCGGAAATCTCACCGACCCCGCGGTTTTAGCGTCTACTTCGCCCGGTTCATGTTCACGGTGATGATGTTGTCCGTATGTTTGCTGAAGTACGGTGCGAACATCTCATCGAAGTCCTTGTCGGCTGCGTCTCGCGCCGCCGATCCCTCGGGGTAGTGCTCCTCAAACCACGCATTCCCCCACTCCGTCGACTGGTCGATCGCCGATAAGGATGCGTATTCAGTAATCAGCCAGATGTTGGGCTGGTTGCCACCCCAGTTGTGAGCACCAAACCTGAAGGAGACAACATGCGGATCATCTTTGGTCTGCGGGACCATGTAGGTATCGACATACTCAAAGAAGTTTTCGCGCTCCGGTCCGAGCGGCACATAAAACGTCGTAATCGTCATGATGTGCGTCTCGGGTTGCTCTCCTTGCTGCGCAGCGGAATCCAGCGGGGTCGCGAGTAGCATCGCGGCTCCGGTACCC
>CANPVX010000157.1 GCA_947581815.1 Candidatus Indicimonas acetifermentans
CGACGAGATCGCAGAGCAAACCGCCGTAGGGGACGCCCGGTGCCTTATGGAACGTGCACGTACAGCGCTCGAAGTCGACGGTGATATCGAAGGGTGCCCATCCGCCCGCGTACGAATAGCGTGCCTTCCAGCGGCGCTGGCCGCCGGGATCGTCGGGCTCGCGGTCCATCCGGAAACGGAAGTACCTCGGCCCGAAGTCCAGCTGTGATGCCATAGTTCCTCGCGGTAGCCGGTCAACAGCTACAAAGTCTGGACGGCGCGAGCGGGGGGGCGGGGGAGCGGGGGCACGGGGACGCCAGTCCACTGGGCGGGGGGTTGCCTGTGATTAAATTCTGTGCTTCTAAATATAGCAGGGCCTAGCAAGAACGGCACCATCAAAAAGAATCCCCCGCACGCAAAGCCGCCTGGGCCAGGCCCAAGAAGGCTTTCTTGACGAGCCCGCCCGAAACGTGGCATACTCCCGCCGGCGTCACCACCGGCAGCGAAAGGAATCGAGATATGCGTTGTAGTCGTTCTGCGACATTCCGGCCCACCCGGCCCACCCTGCTTTACCTGGCCCTGGTCATAGGGGCGGGGGCAGGGGCACCCCAAGCCCTGGGCGCCGCTCAGGGCTCCACGAACGGGGATCGGTCGATCGCAGACATGTACGGCGCGGCGGCGGATCGCCTGATCCACGCGGCCCTGGCCGACAGCTTCGCCTATCAGCGGCTCGCGACGCTGACGGACAAGTTCGGGCATCGCTTCAGCGGCTCGGAGAGCCTGGAGCGGGCGATCGATTGGATCCTGGAGGAGATGAAGCGGGATGGGCTCGAGAACGTGCGCGGCCAGCCAGTGGAGGTCCCGAGATGGGTTCGAGGCGGGGAATCGCTGGAGCTGACCCAGCCGCGGACGCGCGAGCTGCCGATGCTCGGTCTGGGCGGTAGTATCGCCACACCTCCTGGGGGCATCCGCGGAGAAGTGCTCGTCGTCGAGAGCTTCAGGGACCTCGAGGCACGCGCTGAGGAAGCGCGGGGCAAGATCGTCTTGTTCGATGTCGAGTTCACCGAGTATCGCGAGACGGTCCGCTACCGGGTCGAGGGGGCGAGCGCCGCGGCCCAGGCGGGAGCAGTCGCCAGCCTGATCCGCTCGGTGGGGCCCTACTCGATACAGACCCCACACACCGGCTCGATGCGCTACGAAGAAGGCGTCCCGAAGATCCCTCACGCCGCGATCACGGCCGAGGACGCGGCGATGCTACACCGAATGCAGGACCGAGGCGAGCGCATAGAGGTGCATCTGCGAATGTCGGCGCGGAGCCTGCCGGACGTCATGTCCCGCAATGTGATCGGGGAGATCGTCGGCCGCGAGCACCCGGAGGAAGTGATCGTCATCGGGGGACACATCGATTCGTGGGATGTGGGCCAGGGGGCGATGGACGATGGAGGCGGTTGCGTGGCCGCGTGGGAAGCGGTGAGGTTGATGCACGCGCTGGGGATGCGGCCACGGCGGACCGTGCGGGTGGTGATGTGGACGAACGAGGAGAACGGACTTCGCGGCGCGAAGGCCTATCGCGACGACCAGCTGGATGACATAGAGAACCACTTGCTGGCCATCGAGTCCGACGGCGGCGTGTTCAAGCCGCTGGGGTTCGGGTTCGGATCCAGCGCCTCGATCGAGTCCTACGAAACGATCGTCGAGGTCGGAAGACTTCTCGACCGAATCGGCGCCGGTGAGGTAAGCCGCGGAGGCGGCGGCGCCGATATCCGCCCGCTGATGGAGTTGGGCGTGCCAGGCATGGGGCTGCGCGTGGAGCGCGCGCGCTACTTCTGGTACCATCACACCGAGGCCGACACCATGGACAAGCTGGATCCTCACGAGATGGGGCTGAGCGTGGCCGCGCTGGCGGTGATGGCTTACGTGGTGGCCGACATGCCAGAGCGGCTTCCCCGGTAAGTAGTGCGCGCGGCGGGCCGCCGTGATCATCCGAGCCGGGCCAGACGGACTCACCCTCATCCGACAGACCGAACACGCCCGCATCTGCGGCGACATGGCGCGGGCCTGGGGCAGCGACGACTTTGCTGCGCCCGCTCCTCCGCCGGCCGTCGCGCTTGCCGCGGCCGAGCACGACAACGGCTGGACGGAGTGGGAGGACACCCCGCTGCTGAACCCCCGAACGCATCAGCCGTATCACTACGGCGACATCCCCATCGACGAGCACCTGCCGATCTACCGGCGGGGGATCGCACGCGCGATCGCCATGGATCCCTATGCGGGGCTGCTGGTCAGCTTGCATGGTTCTAGGCTCTACTCGGACTTTCGGGCGGGGCAACCCGGAGCCGACGCGATGCTGGCTGAGCAGCGCGACCAACAGGAGCGGCTGCGGGCCGAACTGAAGGACGATCCGGACTATGCACCGTACGTTGGGGATCGAGAGCTCGGCATCAACAGCGATCTGATCTTCGGCTGGGACATCCTATCGCTGTTCCTCTGCCACGGAAGCGCCTGGACGGATGCGATCGAGTTCCCCGCTGGCCGCACGGGCGAACGGCAGGTCGTCGCGGTGACGGGGAGCGATGAAACGTGGGCACTCGCTCCCTTCCCTTTTCGAGAGACCCTCGACCTCCGGGTCTCTGCGCTCGAGATCGCGCCGGCGGAGCTGCCCGACCCGGGCGCCCTACGCCAGGCGCTCGATGCCGGCAGAGAGGTCAGCTTGCGGTTCGCGCTCGAGCCGGGGTAACGGGGTTTCGGTACTCGGGAGTTCGGCTTTTGAGCCACCGCGCCGTAAGAGCGCGTAGCGCGTGGTTATTCCTCGTCGTCCAACCACAAATGCTCCGTGCTCGCAACCGGATCGGCGCGGAAGGGGCTGCTGAGCCCGCGAATGCGTCGATGCGCCGCGACGATCCTGACTAACGGATAGAGGAACGTGACAGGGACATCCGCTTCAAGAATCGGCCAGAGGTCCAGGTAGATCCGGTCCCTCTCATCGGGATCGATCGTGACGTCCACCGCTCCGATGAGCCTGGCGACCTGAGGGTTTTCATAGCCGATCCACGACCCCTGCCCGAATATCCCGATGCGGTGGTAGCGGCTACCCTGGTCGGTTCTCGCGAAAGCCGCCTGGAAATCGCCGGAACCCATCCTCTGAAGGACGAGGCCGAAGTCCACTGACTGCACCTCCATCCGGACGCCGATCTCGCGGAGCTGCGCCTCGATGTAGACCGCCGCCTTGTGAAGATGCTGGCCCGGCGGCACCAGTGCCGTAAAGCGGAACTCCTGCCCGTCCCTCTCTAGCGGCTCACCCTCATCGACGTCTCGCCAGCCAGCTTCGTCTAGCAGCTGTCTCGCCAGCTTCGGATCGTAGGACAGCGCATCGGGAAGCTCCCCGCGCCGGTATTGTCTTCCGGTGAAGATCACATCGAAGATCGGAAGGTCAGCGGGCAGGTTCAGCACTCGATGGAGCTCACGGCGGTCGATCGCCAAGGTTAATGCGCGGCGGACCGCCGGATCAGCGAAGAGCGGGTCCCGGTGGTTCCAGTAGATGCCGTACACCCAGTCGACATCTCGAAACAACCAATGGTAGATGCGGAACCTGGGGTCGCCTGCCAGCTTGGGAATATCGATCCCTTCGATTCCAGCGGCGTCCACGTTGCCGCTCAGCAGCTCGGTCAGCGAGGATTCACCGAACTTGAGCACCACGTGTTCGATCTTCGGCTTTCCCCGGTAGAAGTCCGGGTTGGCCTCGAGCTCCACCATTGTCTTGGGGATATGGCGGACGTAGCGGTAAGGACCGTCGCCGACCGGCCGGAGCCAGAACTCCCACTCGAAGAAATCCTTAGGATCGAGATCCTGCAGCAGATGCTTCGGATAGTAAGTAAACCACCAGTCAAGGGCGTCGGTCGGCTGCGTATAGCGGATCGTGAAGGTCGAGTCATCAGGGGCGGCCATCGACTCGAGGGGCTGGCGGAGTACGAGGACGTCCGGGTGGGCGAAGAGTTCCATGGTGAATTCGATGTCGTGGGCAGTGACCGGCACGCCGTCATGCCATCGCACATCAGTGCGGAGGTGGAAAGTCCACTCACGATAATCGGGAGAATGCTCCCAGGCATGGGCCAGCCGACCCTGCAGCTCCCCGTTCTCGTCATAGCTGACGAGCGGGAGGAAGATCAGAAACTGCGCCGGCCAAATCAGTGGCGTGAAGATCCGCTCGTCGCCCGGATGGAGGACTGTAAAAGTGGAGGCACGGCGATAGGCCCTATCGTCACCGAGGCCGCATCCGAAGGCGATGAAGGCCACAAGACAGGCGCAGGCAGGCGCCCATCGGTTCCATGCGGTCCGGCTTGCGACGACCATCTGCTTCTCTATCGTTGGCCGCTCTGATTCTCTAGCCGCGAGTCCTCGATATATCTGACCCCCCGGGCAAAGACAAGGCAAAGATATCTCCCGAAAGGCCTTATTCCACCTACAAATACACAGAGTTCGGAATTCGGTGTTCGTATTCAGTCGCCGGCTCGACTGTATCGTCCTTCGTATGTGTGGCGCAGCATCAGACAAGGCTGCTGATCTCCTCCACCGGCTTGCGGCTTATGTCCGGCACGAGGGCTCCCTTCGCCGGGTAGCCGACGACCAGCAGCAGGAAGGGGCGCTCGTTTTCGGGGCGGGCGAGGATCTCGTTCAGGAACCCCATCGGACTAGGGGTGTGAGTCAGCGAGACGAGGCCAGCGTTGTGGACGGCGGCGATCAGCAATCCAGTGGCGAGCCCGACCGATTCCGTTGCGTAGTAGTGTTTGATCCGCCCGCCATCGGCGGTGAGCGCGTAGCTCTTGACGAAGACGGCGATGAGACACGGTGCGGTCTCCAGGAAGGGCTTGTGCTCGTCCGTGCCGAGCGCGGCGAGCGCGTCTAGCCACTCTTGGGGCGCGCGCTTGTGATAGAACTCGACCTCCTCTTTCTCGGCGCCCTCGCGGATGCGACGCTTCACGTCGGGGTCGGAGACGACGACGAAGTGCCACGGCTGCATGTTGGCTCCACTCGGCGCGCTGCCGGCGGTTCGGATGCAGTTCTCGATGACATCCGGGGGAATTGGCCGATCCGCGAAGTGCCGCACGGTTCGCCGGCGCTGCATCTCGGCGTTGAAGGATGCGGCGCGCTCTCTCATCTCCTCGACCGGATACTCTCGATAACTGCTCAGCGGCATGAACTTCGGTTCGGCCATGCTCAGCTCCGCGATTCTACGTGTGCGCTTTGTTAGGAAGGCTTCGTTCAGGAAGCGCCGCCGCCAGGAGCTCCACCGGGTGGATGACCTGGACCGGCAGGCGCTCGATGAGAGCTCCCGCGCCGATGTGGATCATGCAGCCGGGGTTGGCGGTTACCACCCAGCGCGCGCCCGACTCCCGTATCTCCTCCAGCTTGCGTTGGAGCAACTCGTGTGAGAGGCGACGCTGAGTGAGTCCATAGGTCCCGGCGGCCCCGCAGCAGCGCTCGGAGCACGGCAGCGGCTTGACCTCCACCCCGGGGACTTCGGCCAGCAGCTCGATCGGCGCGTCGGCGATCCCCTGCGCGTGCAACAGATGACATGCCGCATCGTACGCGACGCGCGCCTCTATCGGGCGCACCTCGGGCCGTGACCGATCGAGAAGCCACTCGCTTACATCGCGCACGCTTTCCGAGCAGCGGCGCGCTCGCCCGGCGTAGGCCGGGGCATCGCTCAGCCAATCCGCGTATTCCGTCCCCGCCGCGCCACAGCCGTAC
>CANPVX010000158.1 GCA_947581815.1 Candidatus Indicimonas acetifermentans
GTGACTGATCGAGATACACCGCCGTCGCCCCGTTCAAGATCAACTGATCGCCGTGGCGCAGGGCCACGGGCTGTTGGGCGATGGGTAGCCCGTTGAGCTTGACTTGAGCGTCACCAACGGCCCAGACCAGGGCGCCTGCCCGCTCGACGCAAATGGTCACCTGCTGTCCCGCGCCCAGCCCCGATATCTTGAGGTCGGCTTCGGGACCGTTTGCGAGCAGATTCTGTCCGCCGTGCAGGGGGTGCAGCTGCTGATTCAGCTCAATGAACGGCACGATATACCTTCCTGTTGGAGATTCTTTGCCGAGGGCGGGAGGGCACAACTGAGCCTCGGCCGGCGGGTGCGGGTCCCACCGGGCCCGTAAGGGTCCACCCTTTCGTTTCGCAAGAGCGGGGCCCAGCGCGGGCTGCGTCGCGCAGAGTCAATAACGGTGTGAACTTACAGGATAAACGAGCCCCCGACCGGACATATTGACGCTCTGGCATCATGCAAAAGTTATCGCAGTCGGCGCGACTCTTTGAGGAGAGCATTGACGGCTGCCTCACAGGCTGGCATTTTCTTGCCCTTCCTCATCGATTGCGGCCGGGTCAGGCGGGCCAGGCTAAGGTGTGCCGACACCCCTCCGGCAGGCGGTCACCTTGACCGGTCCACCGCCCGTTCCCTGTATATAACCAGGCTCATCTTGAGCCATAATACTTGTTGTGACAATCACTTAGAGTCCCTGACCGCCTCTGGCATAGGGAGTGCGTTGTCACGAGTCGAACTGAGCATCTATACCCCGCGACCGCTGAGGGACGGATCGAGACTAGGATGGCGCTGAACAGACACGGATTCACGGTCATCGAGATTATCATCGTGATGCTGATGTTGGGCGTGGTGGCGGCGATTACGCTTCCGGCGAGCTTTAAGTCGTCACCCACCCTGCAAGTCGACCGCGCAGCGCGCCAGATGGCTCGAGACCTGGATCTGGTTCGCATGCAAGCCATCGCGTCGAAGCGGACCGTGAGAGTCAAGTTCGACGGGGCGAACGATTTTTACACGGCGTTCATGGACATCACCGCGAATCGTAACGGGACGATAACTGAGACGAGCGACGAGGTGCGCCGCAGCGGTATCGTGGCGCGCGGGGCGTTAGGCGGCATGCCGGGCGCGAAGCTCCCCAAGAAGGTCCAATTCGGTTGCGGCAACGCGGGGTCCGGCCCGTTGAGCTACTCGTGCGCTGGCGATCCGATTTTCATCACGGACGACAAAGCCAATTTCGACACGCGCGGGATGCTGATGCCGTTGGGGACGACTGGTGTCGTCTATCTGGTTCACGAGGATGACCCTGAAGCGGTGGCGGCGATCACCCTTTCGGGTGGTGGGGCCTTCCGCTACTGGCGTTACCGAGATGGCCAGTGGGTTCACTGAGCAGCTGATGGCGCGGGCGCGACTACTGCGAGAAACAGGCGGGTTCAGCATACTTTCTGTGCTGATCGCCATCGTATTGATGGGTGTCGGCGTGGCCGCCGTCTCTAGCACTACCGTCTACTTGTTGTCGCTGCGAACCGAGGCAGCCCAGCGATCTGCAGCCACCGCTCTGGCGGTTGCCTACATGGAAGATGTGAAGACGAGACCGGCGCAAAGTGTGGTATCGAAGGCTATGGAGAAAGTCGACGAAATCGGTACACTCAACGCGAGTGGCGACTACACACGCAACCTGGTGGTCTCACCGGGGCCGATCGTCAACTCCAAAATTGTACAGGTCGAAGTCACGTATCCCACCGGCCTCGGCCGTCGAGGGAAGATCGAGCTCGTAACCATCATCTATTCAGGCTTGTGAGCGTGAGCGCGAAGAACCGTCAGCCAGCGCTCGGCTTTACGATCGTCGAGTTGATCATCGCATTGTTGCTGGGCGTCGTGATCTTGACCGCCGCCGTCAGCTTCTTGATCACCCATCTCAGGACGCTCGAGGGAAGCGACATACGAGAGAGCGTCGACCGGAACGCACGCTATATCGGAGTCTTACTGCGGCGTGACATCCAAGCGGCGGGCATCGACATCGAGAGCACCACCCACTTCGGCACCGTCGCTGTGTGGCCGGGGTCGAATGGTGACACGTTGATGATGCTGTATGTGCCCTATGTACCCAATCCGACTCCAATCCACGATATCGATACGGCGATCGTGACGCAGCCGCCGCCGGGTGACGGTACGTGCACTCCCCTCGACCGCTGCCTCAGCGTATTGAAGGTGGATACGGCCACTTTCGACCTGAGCGACAGGCATCTCGCCCGACTCCAGGTCGCGGGTACGCGGCGCCTCGTCATCGTCGAATCCTTCGCCGTCTCTGGCTGCTGCTCTGTGGACGTAACGTTCACTGGAGCGGACACGCTCTTCCATCAGCCCGCTGGGCTCGCGGATCTGCAAGTCGAGCTCAACGGCACGTACATCCAGAAGCTCACGCCGCTCATCTACTACGTGGACGATCAGGAGCGTCTGATTCGTGCCCAGCGCCTCAACCTGGATGGAACCCCGGATGGCGACATCGTGGCGTACGGTGTCGAAACGTTCGAGTTGATGCTGGTCTTCGCGGACGGTGATGTGCTGGAGGAGGCCAACGCCTACGATATGGATGACTCGAATGACTACGACGACATCGTGGCCGTAAGAGTGAGGGTGACGGTGAAGGCGGATCGGGCCGACCCGCGCGTGAACGACGGCAAGCTGCTGAGGCGCACGGTAGAGTGGCAGGTATCACCACGCAACCTGCGCTACGAAAAGAACCGCCTCAACAACTAGGGGTCGCAACCCGCGCTGAGGGCGGAGCAGGCTGACGAGCCGAGTCTGGCAAACGCCGGGCACGGCTCTTATCATGTTAGGGCTCTAACAGCATCAGCCCGGACCGCCCGGACCCGCCACGGGCCAAGAGGCCTCACACAGGCCCCTCCGCCCCCTCCGCCCTCTCCCCCCGCCCCTTCCCAACTTGGATGGCGCGGGCTGGAGGGCGGATTCTACGGCCCCGGAGAGCCCTATGGATCGCTCTGCCGCCCTCGTCAGCCCTCCTGCAACGGTGGACCGCGCCTGCCGTATGCCCGATCGCCAGGGGGTGGCATTGGCAGCGGCGATCATGGTCCTCGCCCTGGTTGGACTCATCTCAGCCGTCCTTCTTTCTGGTATGATCACTTCGCTTCGCACCTCGCTGAGCGATCTTCAGCAGGCGCGGACATTCTACGCAGCGGAAGCCGCTGCGGAGCTTGCTTTGGCGCAGATCGAAGAACTATTGAGGGATGGCGCGCTCAGCGATGCCGATCTCGCTTCGATCACTCCGCCGACGCTCGAGCCCTTCAGTTTCGACGGCTTCGAAGTGAGCGGCCTCAACACGGTCAGAGTGGAAACGATCACCGACGGACCGTTCGCCGGTCTGTACGCTCTAACCCGGGACGTAAGAGTCTATGCGCCGGCGGCGGACCCCGCGGGAGCGATATCGGCAGTCATCCTCGAAGCCAGGGCACAGGCGATTCCACTGTTTCAGTTCGGGGTTTTTTACGACGTGGATCTCGAGGCGACCAACGGCCCGCCGATGGAGTTCTTAGGGCGAGTGCACTCTAACGGAAACATCTATCTGAGCTCGGCCAACGCATGGTATCGCGAACCGATCACTACGCCGAAGAAGGTCTTCCATCGCCGCAAGAATAGTAACGCATCGAGGAACGGCGTCTACATCGATGACGCCGAGGGCAACGAAGTCCGATTGGATTTCGATAGCGATGACTTTCCGGCAGCCGAGGCGTTCAAGGCGGAGAGCTGTGCGAAGTTCGACTGCCGGTTGCAGTCCGACGCGTTCGGCGTACCGGAGCTCAGGCTGCCGCTACCCGAGGGCGTGCCGGCCTACGAGCTGTTGGGCCCGCGCCGGGACTCGGACGGAGACGGCGCCCGAGCGGTCAAGTTCTCGTGGGGCGCGGATACACGCGTAGCGGTCGATCTGACGGACGTAAAAAGCTCTGCCGTGCACTGCGCGGGTGGTGGGCCGCCCGAGTGGGTGCCCGCTATCACGGTCACGCGCGACGGCCAACCTACACCCGATCCGGCCACCACCTGCCGCATCTTCGATTGGGAGTGGTCTGGCTTCTACGACGGCCGCGAGGCGAAGCTCAAGGATGTCCTCAACATCGACCTGGCCGCGCTGGATGCCTGGGTCGCGGGTGACCCCGTGCGCATGATGCAGGTCATCTATATCGAGTTCGTCGTACCAACCGGTATCGATGATGAACCGAACCCAGATGTCAGGAATCGGGTCCTCGATGCCACCATCGATCCCGCCGTTCGCATGATCAACGGGCGAACTCTGCCGAACAGGCTTACGGTGGCGACCGAATGGCCCGTCTATACGTTGGGCGACTACAACAGCGTGGCGAAGAGGCCGGCGGCGCTGGCCGGCGATGGCATAACCATCCTTTCCAACGCGTGGTCGGACGGGGCCAACAGGCCGGACGACGACACGTGCGACTCCGTGTCCGAGGGGAATCCCTGCACGGCGTTCACACGCTGGGCCGAGAACTGGCAGATGAAGCGGTCCGCGGAGACGACCGTGAACGCCGCCATCCTAGCCGGTCACTGGGCGACGCCTTGCGATTGGGTGGAGCCCGGCTGCCCCGAGGGCTACCAGGATTGGTACGGCGGCGGGATCGAAAATTTTCCACGCTTTCTCGAACGATGGCGGACCGCAAGCGGCGGCAGGGTGATCTTCCACTATCGCGGGGCGCTGATCAGCCCGTTCACCAGCCAGAAGACGCCGGGGACCTGGAATGGGAGCTACTACAGCCCGCCGCAACGGGACTGGTCTTTCGACACCGACTTCCGGAACGCCGAGCTACTACCACCCGCAACGCCTCACGTCGGGATGGTACTGCGGGCCGCGTTCAGGGAGGCCCTCTAGACGGACGTCTCACTTGCTGTAAGACAAACCCAGCGCCAAAGCGATATTGTCGCCCTTGTTGGATGCGACCGCGAGGTTACCCTCGAAGCTTAGCGTCGGCGTCAACTCGATCGCTGTGCCGAACTCGACTGCGAACTCCAAATCCGTTTCCGAGGCTCGAGCATCTCGATCGACGCGCTCGACGGTTAGGCGCGGCAACCCATAGATGAGGACGGCCCTGTCACTGCCGCCGACCATGGCGCCGATCGATACGCCGAGTGGGAATGCGAGCAAGTTGCCGTTGCTGGCGAAGCTCGCTTGAAAGCCCCCAATCACGGCGAAGGTTAGCGGCATGTCGGGGTTGTTGTTAGGGATCCCGTAACGGATGTCGCCGCCCACGTGCGCCCCGCCGCCGAATAGGCCCGTATAGCCGGCGCGAAGTCCGAAGTCGAGCGAGCTCTCGAATCCATAGCGGAACAGGGCGAAGACGTCGATTTCGTCCTCGATGCTCACAAAGCCGCCGAACTGCGAATGCCCGGCGGCCGTTGGGAAAGGTCCGGCGAGCAGTGGAGTCGTCCCCTTCTGGGCCAAAGCGGCTGCAGGTGCAAACGCCAGCAGCAGGACGCTAACCGCCACGCGAGCTGGTGTCATCTCGTGGCCTCCTATTTCGGGTGAACGAAGGTATGGGGTTGCAGGTTCGACCGGTGGAAAGTATCTAGA
>CANPVX010000159.1 GCA_947581815.1 Candidatus Indicimonas acetifermentans
CGAAAATCGCGCCGCCCCAGACGAGCAGAACCCCGCCTACCTTCAACATCGACCCCGCAACCAGCTCGCTACTCTTGCGCAGCGCCGCAACTGCCCCCTTCGCCTCGAACAAAAGCGCGGGAACCGAAAAGATCCACCTTATGTAAAGCATCGCCACGACCAGGGCCGCCCCGATGAGGAGCACGAGCCCTATCGCGACGGCAGCCCAGAAGCGCGGTGGCGTCTCGGCCAAGAAGTAGTTGATGTCGGCGCCCGAGAGGAGAGCTCGGTAAGTCAGCGCCGCCAGCGCGGCGAACGGGGCCAAGGCGAGCCCGAAGGCAACGATCACCACCATCCCCAGCTTCGCCAGCTCTGGCAATTTCTTGATCGTACGCCACAAAGCTTCGGCCGAAGTCATCGGTCTGGAGGACGAAAGATCGGCGTTCAGGACCACCAGCCCCGCGAACTCGGTAAAGATGATTGCCGCAGCTGCAGTCCCGGAAACGATGACGGTGGTCACTCCGACCGGTGACAGAAGGAAAGCTATGATTCTTTCGTTGCTGAAAGCGGGATATCCGGTGGAGGAGATGAGAACGGACGCCAACCAGGCCGATATCGGCTGCAGGACGACCGCAGCCAGGATCTTGAAGAAGACGTCAAATTCGAAGAATCTCCAGAAGCCGGCCCTGAACTGGCGCCAGACCGCTCTGGAAAGCGAGATCACGCTCGGCCCGGAGACGTCGTCCTTCGGAGGTCGCGCTGTAGCGGGCAGTGTATTTCGCGTATTCGAGAGTCAGGAGGTCTGCGCCACCGGAGCCTGGAGAACCTCCCGAATCGGAACCAGCGCCTCCTCGAGCTCTTGCCGAGACACCACCAGCGGCGGAGCGAAGCGTATCACCTGCTCGTGCGTCTCTTTCGCGAGGATGCCGCGCTCCATCAGTTCTTCGGCGAACGGCCTCGCCGTCCCGGATGATTCCTTCAGGACCACGCCGACCATCAGGCCCCTGCCCCGAACCTCCTCCACATGGGGCGAATCGATGTTCCTGAGCTCCTCCATGAACCACGCCCCGAGCTCGGCAGCGCGTTGCGGCAGCTTCTCCTCGACGATCACTCGGAGCGAGGCCAGGCCGACCGCCGCACCCAGGGGATTACCTCCAAAGGTAGAGCCGTGGTCGCCGGGAGTGAACACATCCATGACGTCCTCATCGGCGAGCACGGCGGAAACCGGATAGACGCCGCCGCCCAGAGCTTTACCGAGTATGACCACGTCGGCGCGCACGTCTTCCCAATCGCTCGTGAGCATCCGCCCCGTGCGGCCGAGGCCCGTCTGAATTTCGTCGGCGACGAGCTTGACGTTCGCGCCTCGGCAGAGCGCCTCGACCTCCTTCAAGTACCCCTCCGGCGGCACGACGACACCCCCCTCACCCTGGATCGGCTCGACCAGGAAGCCGACCGTGTTCTCGTTGATCGCTGCCCGCAGGGCGTCGATGTCGCCGTAAGGGATCATCACGAAGCCCGGTGTGAAAGGCCCGAACCCATCGCGATACGGGCCCTCGCTCGAGAAGCCGACGATCGTCGTGGTTCTGCCGTGGAAGTTGTTCTCGCAAACGATGATCTCGGCGCGTTCCGACGGGACGCCCTTCACCGTGTAGCCCCACTTACGGACCGCCTTGATGGCTGTCTCGACCGCTTCCGCTCCGGTATTCATCGGCAGAGCCTTGGGGTAGCCGAGCTGCTCCGACAGTTCGTGCAGGAACGGCCCCATCTGATCGTTGTGGAAGGCACGAGAAGTGAGGGTAAGACGGTCCGCCTGCTCTTTCAGTGCAGCGATGATCTTCGGGTGGCGGTGCCCCTGGTTGAGCGCGGAGTAGGCGCTGAGCATGTCCATGTATCTGTTTCCATCCACGTCCCACACCCAGCAGCCCTCGCCCCGCTCCAGCACGACGGGGAGCGGATGGTAGTTGTGAGCGCTCCATCGCTCGGCCTCTCGAATGAACGACTCGGTACCCGCCATCTCTCAACCTCGTTGTTTGCGGTTGTTGACGCCTCGGCTCAGGGTCGACTAGCAGACTAGCCTCTCCCACCCAACGCCGCGAGCCCCCGGCGGGGAACCGAGGGTCGTATTGCCACGACGCCGCCGGACACTAAGTTGCAGGCGCTAAATTTGCGCTTCTCTCAGGCCCTATCGTACCTCATTTGACGCACGAACTATCCAAACCCAAACCCATAGATGCGTTCCGCCACGCCAGGCTGTGGCGGCCCGGGCTCGGGCGATCCATCGCCGTGCTTGCCTGGCTCGCGCTGTCGAGCACCTCGTCGCTTCACGCCCAAAAGACCGACACGGTCGCACTCAGGAACGGAGACGTAGTAACCGGCGAGATCAAGAGGCTCTCGCGCGGTAAGCTCGAGTACTCGACCGACGACATGGGCACGGTGTACATCAAATGGGAGAGGGTCCGGCTGATCACCAGCAACCAAATCCTCGAAGTCGAGGTAAAATCGGGGCGAAAGTATTTTGGCACGCTCGAGCTAGGGGCGGACTCGGGGTTGGTGGTGGTCGATGCGCTCACGCGCGAAGATACTCTCAATTTAGCTTTGGTTGTGCTGATCACCCCCATCAAAGCGACTTTCGTAGAACGGCTCAAGGCGTACGTAGACCTGGGCTTCACCCTCACCAGGGCCAACGACCAGGTCGAGCTCACGACGAGCGGAGAAGTCCGCTATCGAGGTCGGAAGTTTGGCGGCAGGATCAGCTACAGCTCCTACTTCCGTAACCAAACGGGCGGGTCCACGAGCCGGAACTCAGCGGAATTCGGTTTCGGACGGTTCGTCGCTCCAAAGTGGACGGCCGTGGCGTTCACCCAGTGGCAGCAGAACGAAGAGATCCTCCTCGACCTGCGCTCAACGCTCGGTGTGGGAGCCGATCACAATTTCGTCCATACCAACCACTTGGACTTGGCGGTGGTCGGGGGGCTCCTGGGCGCCAGGGAGCAGTACCAGGGTGAAACATCGGCCACCAACAGCCTGGAAGCCCAGGCCTTAGTGCGAGTCGAGGCCTTCAGGTTCGACGATCCCGAAATAGACCTCAGCTCGAACTTAGCCGTCTACCCCAGCCTGACCGATCTGGGGCGCGTCCGTACCCAAGTAGAAGCCCGCATCAAGTTCGAGGTGATCAAGAAGCTCTTCCTGGGCCTGAACGGCTTTTTCTACTACGACACGCGTCCGCCGACCGAGGCCGCTTCCAAAGAGGACTACGCGATTACCGTGACCGTGGGCTGGTCCTACAACTGAGCGCGCCGACGCTAGCCGCCCACGAGCGAGAGCAGCCAGGCGCAGAGGATCCCGCCGTAGATGCCGATGATGTAACCGCTGACGCCCATCAGCAGCCCCACCGGTGCCAGCGCCGGGTGATACACGGAGGCGACGACCGGCGCGGAGACCGCGCCTCCGACGTTCGCCATGCTCCCCAGCGCCACGAAGAAGAGCGGCGCGCGGACCAGTCGACCGACCAGCAGCAGCAGCCCGATGTGGATCGAGATCCAAATCACGCCGACGCCGAGGTAGAGCGGGACCGCCAACACCTCGCGCAGGTTGGCCTGCGCCCCGATAGCCGTCAGCAGAAGGTAGAGCGCTAGATAGCCGATACGCGACGCACCCACCTGCTCCAACCGGGAGAGCCGCGTGAACGATAGCGTCAGCCCCAGCGTCGTGACGAGTACGACGGCCCACGTGGTATGGCTGATGATCGTGGGGTCGCCCAACGTCGGCAGATGCTCACCGGCCAGGATGCACAAATAGGCTCCGCCGAATCCCACCGCCAGAATCATCACAATGTCTCTGAGCTCCGCCGGTCTCTTGACCGATTCCTGCAGGTCCAGCCGCCGGTTGGCGTCCACGATGAAGGCCGTGTCCGCCCCGACCCGCGCGTCGTAGCGGCCCTGCCAGGCGCTCAAGAAGAGTAGCACGCCCATCCAGCCGTAACCGACCACAGTGTCCACGACGATGATCGGGCCGAGGAGCGCGCTGGGCGTGCCCACGCTCTCGGCGATCGCCACCATGTTCGCCGTGCCGCCGATCCAGCTGCCCGAGAGCGCGGCCAAGCCCATCCACGCATCGCCGGGCAGCCAGCGCCCCACGAGCAATAGCGCGATCGGGGCGCCGATGATGATGCCGGCCGTGCCCGTCAACATCATGATCAACGCCATGCGGCCCAGACGGAGAATCGCCCGCACATCGACCGTCACCATCAGCAGCATGAAGCTGAAGGGCAGCAAGTAGCGCGTCATCCAGTCGTATGTCGGCGACGACATCGGGGTGATTCCCAAGGTCGTGGAGAAAGTCGGTACGAAATAGGCGTACATGACCGCAGGCGTGTACTTGAAGAAGGGTGCCAAACGCGGTTGGCCGCTCGCCCAGAAGATCAGTCCGAGGACTACGGCCAGGTAGATGAAGAGAGCTGTGGGGTCTGTGATCAACCCGCTTCTCCCGATCTCGTCGCCTCCACGGCCTGCAAGTACAGCTTCCGCGCGAAGAGAGTCAGCTTGCCGGGAGTCCCGTCCGCGACGGCCCCGCCATCGATCCGAGCTACGGGCAAGACCTCGGTAGCGGTTCCGGTGAGAAAAACCTCGTCGGCCGAGCGGAAGTCTTCGACGCTCACGCCAATTTCCCGGACATCGACACCTTCGGCGCGAAGATCCTCGATCATATACTTGCGGGTGATGCCCGGCAGGATGTTGTCGATGGGATGGGTGTAGACGACGCCATCCCGCACGCAGAAGACGCTGGCACGGGTGGCCTCGGTAACGATTCCGTTTCGAACTAGAACCGCTTCGTCACACCCTTCGGCCTGCGCATGGCGAAACGCCATGACGTTGGGTAAGAGGCCCGTCGTCTTGACCTCGCAATAGCCCCAGCGGAGATCGGGCGCCGTGATCACGCTCACGCCTTTCTGCAAATCGCTTTCAGCCGGACCCGGGAAGGGGCGAGACAACATCACGAGGGTCGGCTTGATGCCGGCGGGCGGTGCATGGCTTCGGGGTGCCGCGCCGCGGGTCAGCTGGAGGTAGACGATGCCTTCCTCGATTCCGTTGCGGGCTGCGATCGCGAGCATCTCCTCGCGCACCTCCTCACGAGTGATGGGCAGCTCGATCTCGAGGGCGCGCGCCCCGCTTTCCAGTCGGTCTAGATGCGCTTCGATTCGGTGGGTACGGCCACCAACGATGCGCGCGACCTCGTAAATCCCCTCTGCGAAGTTGAAGCCTCGATCTTCCACCGAGACCCGCGCCTCAGCACTTGGCACCACCTCGCCGTTCAAGTAGACCATCTCGGGGCTCGCCATGAGGCACCTCTATCGAAAAGGAGGTAAGAATCGTGCGGCCGGGGGCCAGGTGGCCGTTGACAGGACCCCAAGCTACGCGCTGGCGGCAGGCGGGAAAAGGGAGCGAGGGGCGCGAGGGGGCTTGGGGGTTGCCAATATTTAGACATTATTCTAAATATCTATATGAGCCCCCACGACTCCGTCTTCCGCGCCCTCTCCGACCCCACCCGCCGCCGCATCCTCGAGATCCTCGCCGAGCACGACCTCACCGCGGGAGACATCGCCAGCCGT
>CANPVX010000160.1 GCA_947581815.1 Candidatus Indicimonas acetifermentans
TAGACTTGCTGGCTACCATCCCTATCCGAATAAAAGACGATCTTGGAGCCGTCTGGCGACCAGGAGGGTCCCGCGTCGAGAGCCGGGTCGTTTGTCAGGTTCGTTCGGTTGGACCGGTCGGCGTTCATGACGTAGATGTCGAAGTTGCCATCACCGTTCGAAGCGAACGCGATCCTCGAGCCATCAGGGGACCAGCGAGGAGTTGTGTCCTCGTTAGAGTTGTTTGTCAGTCTCGTTTGGTCGCTTCCGTCAGCCTTCATGACGTATATTTCGACGTTGCCATCCCGATTCGAGACAAACACGATCCTGGAGCCATCTGGAGAAAATGATCCTCCTGCATCCAGCGCTGGGCTGTCGGTCAGTTGTTTCTCTTTTGACCCATCAACGTTCATGATGTAAAGATTCGCGGTCTGATGCGGCCCTTTACTGTAAAGGATCCTCGAGTCGTCCGGTGACCACCCCAACGGTGAGGTCAGCGCCCCAGCTCCGTTTGTCATCCTGCTCTGCTGCGTACCGTCAACGCTCATTACGTAGATTTCTTTCTCACCATCTCTATTCGATACGAATGCGATCCTGGAACCATCGTTGGACCAGGCTGCCGCTGCATCCAGCGCCGAGTTGTTGGTCAGGTTCGTTTCCTGAGATCCGTCGGCGTTCATTACATAGATCTCGACATTTCCGTCTCTGTTCGATACGAACGAGATCCTAGAGCCATCCGGTGACCAGGAAGGTTCCCGGTTCCTTGTGGCCTTTTGGGAACTGCCGGCTGCGAGTGTGACGGCTGTGAGAGTAGTGGTCACGGCGAAGATCAACACTTTTCTGCGCATAGCTCTCCATCCCGGTTGCGCCGCGGGCATGCGGCTGGTTGGGCGGCGACCTTCTACAACGGCGGTGCCCCTTTACGGCTTTGGATGGTGGAATCCAGAGTTTGGTTGTCAGCAAACCGGTCGCCCGATCTGGGCGCCGCAACCTTCCTAGCTCCAACGCTGTCACACTCAGGGATGGCCCGGCGCCGGGCACGGCCTCGCCGAGCGCCGCTTCCTTCACGTCTATCGCGGAGCCTCAACGTGATCACGGATCTCGCCCAGGACATGCGCTTCGCCGTCCGTAGCCTCGCCCGGCGACCCGGCTTCACCGCCGTGGCCCTCGTGACCCTGGCGCTGGGGATCGGTGCTAACACCGCCGTCTTCAGCGTGGTGAATGCCCTCTTACTGCGACCGCTGGACTATGCTTCGCCCGAGCGATTGGTAGCCGTGTGGCCGGACCGCTTCATGTCGTACCAAGACGTTCTCTATGTGCGCGAGCACGCGCAGTCGTTCCATAGCTTCGCTGGACTCGTTCCCGGCTGGGATATGACCCTGACCGGGAGCGGCGAGCCGGCGAAGCTGGAAGGCGCGCGCCCGACGGAGGGCCTGTTCACGACGTTGGGTGTGACTCCGGATCTGGGGCGCACGTTCCGGCCCGAGGAGTTAGTGCCTGGTGGGGATGACGTGGTCATTCTCAGCCACGGGATCTGGCGCACTCGCTTCGGGGGTGACTCGACGATCATCGGCCGCCGCTTGATTCTGGATGGAGCCCCGCACACGGTCATCGGGGTGATGCCTGCCGGCTTCGAGATCCGCCAGCCCGACACAGATGTCTGGAAGCCGCTGGCGGTCGATCCGGAGGAATGGTACCACCGCGGGGGCGGCATCCTGGCGCTTGCGCGCCTCCGGGAGGGAATTTCATCAGACCAGGCGCGACTAGAGTTCAAGGCGCTGACGCGTCAGATGCGGGAGGAGTTCGCATACCCGGACGACTACGATCGCAGCGCCGACGTGATCCCGCTTCACGAACAGGTGGTGGGGAACCTTCGCCCTGCGCTGATGGTGCTGCTCGGTGCCGTGGGATTCATCCTGCTGATCGCGGGCGCCAACCTGGGCAACCTACTGTTGGCGAGGGCCGGAGGCCGCGAGCGCGAGATGGGCGTACGCGCGGCGCTGGGCGCGGGTCGCGGTCGACTCGTTCGCCAGCTGCTCACCGAGAGCGCGGCCCTATCGCTGGGGGGCGGGGCGCTCGGTTTGGGATTGGCGCTATGGGGTGTGCGAGTGCTCTCCCTCCTATTACCGGCAGCCACGCCGCGGGCGACCACCATAGCCGTGGATTTCCGCACCCTCGCCGTGTGCGCCGCGCTGGCCCTGGGGACGGGTATTCTGTTCGGGCTAGCGCCGGCGCTGTCGGCCACCCGCGCCGACCTGGCCGGCTCGTTGCGCGGGGCTCGTGGGACGGGCGGCACGCGCGGCATCTCCGGTAGCCGAACCCGGAGCGCGCTGGTCGTCAGCGAGGTGGCGATCGCGCTCGTGCTGCTGATCGGCGCGGGGTTGATGATCCAGACGCTATGGCGGCTGCAGCGAGTGGAGCCGGGCTTCCGCACCGAGAACGTACTGACGCTCAGCATCCAGCCCACGGGATCCGAATTCCGTTCGGCGCCCAGGCTCCTCGCCTTCTTCGACCTGCTGTTCGAGCGCCTAGAGGATCTGCCGGGTGTGTCCTCGGCGGGAGCGATCCAGCACCTACCGTTGAGCGGTAGCGGGGGGTGGGGACAGGACATCGACGTGGAAGGTCGACCGCTCGCGCCGGGCGAGACGCCGACCCGCGTCGCCTGGCGCGTCGTGGGTGGCGACTACTTCCAAGCGATGGCGATCCCGCTCCTCGCCGGGCGCGGCTTCGAGGCAACGGATCAGCTCGAGGCGACTCCGGCGTTGATCGTCAACGAGCTCATGGCGGAGCAGATATGGCCGGGCGAATCGGCACTCGGAAAGCGCATCCGAGCCGTCAACGCCACGGGCGGCGAGTGGGCGACGGTCGTGGGTGTCGTCGGGAACGCTCTCCACAGCGGCCTGGACAGCGACCCGGATCCGGAGCTCTACCGGCCGATCACCCAGTATCCCCACCGCGGCATGACGCTGGCCGTGCACACGGCTTCGAACCCACTCGGCTTGGCGCGTTCGGTGTCAGAGGCCGTTTGGTCGATCAACGCGGATGTACCCATCACCGATGTAAGGTCGCTCGAGCAGGTCGTCTCCGCGTCGATCGCGGGGCCGCGGATGATCATGTCGCTGCTGGCCGCGTTCGCAGCCGTCGGGCTAGCGCTGGGCGCGGTAGGTATCTACGGCGTGATCGCCTATGGCGTTAGCCAGCGGCGCCGCGAGATCGGGATCCGCATCGCGCTGGGCGCCGAGACGCACTACGTGATCGGAATGGTGCTGGGGCAGGGGATCCGCCATGCTGCCCTGGGTGTCGCGATCGGCCTGGCGGGGGCGCTTCTCCTCGGACGAGCGCTGCAAGGCCTGGTGTTCGAAGTGAGTACGTCTGATCCTGCGACGCTCGCCACACTCTCCATCTTCCTGTTGGCTGTGGCCGCGCTGGCGAGCTACGTCCCGGCCCGGCGCGCGGCGAGCGTCGACCCGATGACGGCGCTGCTCGAGGACTAGAGCTCGCAGACTTTCACCGCTCGGTCATCGGCAAGTCTCAGAGGAGCATCTCTCGCGCGACGAATGGAGCTAAGGACGAACATGCTAGAAATGGGCGGCGGGGCATCGAAATGGATCCTCAGCCGCCTAGGCGCAGCGGCTGCTCAGATCCGATTTCAAGTACCCCGCCAGAAGGAGGAAGTCGCGTAGAGGTATATCAAATCTGGTGCCAGCCCGCTCGGATATCTAACGTCAAGAGAGGGATAGACTTGAATAAAACGCTCCTATGCCGGACGACACACAGGTGCTACAAACTCGTGGCGCCGGCGCAACTCAACCACCAACGACGGTCGCTACGTGGCGTCGCGAGCCGCGCCGCCGGCTTCGCCTAGAGCGGTACCCGGGCGCGAAAGTTGACCCCGAGGGTGCCGAAAGCCTCGGCGCTCGACTGCTGTGGCGCGCCGGCGAAAACTTCCGCCCGCCAGGTCATCTCGAAGCCCTGGAATCCAGCCGCCGCCACGGTCGCCTCGAGCTCTGCCTCCAGCAGAGCGCCGGCGATTCAACCTTTCCACAGGTTAGGATCGCGTTTCGCTTCCTCGGGGACGGCCTTCTGTACGATGATGTCCCCGATCTGTAACCGCCCACCAGGCCTCAGCGCACGATACATCTCGCGGAACACGGCGAGCTTGTCGGGGCACAGATTCACGACGCCGTTGGAGATGATAACGTCGGCCCAACCGTCCGGGACGGGAAGCGTCTCGGCATAGCCCTGTCTGAACTCGACATGGTGTAGCGCGGCGTCCGCGGCGGCTTTCGTAGCCTTGGCCAGCATCTCCGGCGTCATGTCCACGCCGATCACGCGACCCGAGGCGCCGACGAGGCGGCCCGCGATCAGGCTGTCGATACCCGCGCCACTTCCGACGTCGACTACGTTCTCGCCCTCCTGGATCTCGCCCAGGCTGAAGGGGTTACCGGTGCCCGCGAAGGACTCGACCGCGCCTTCGGGCACAGCGTCCAACAGCGCGTCATCGTAACCGAGCAGCTTAGCCAGCGGGCGTCCGGTGTGGAAGTGGAAGCCCCGTTGTGGATTGCTGGCGACCTCGGCGTACTCGTCGCGGATCTCGCAACGGACGGTCTCGACGTCGACGTCTGGAATTGGGATCGCCTGGCCCATAATCGCCCTCCTCGTTGCCCCCTGGTCGCCTGGCGCGCGGTTTCTGGATTATATCGGACCGCAGGGGGTGGTGTCCAGTTCGAGTTGCATAGGGTGGTCGACGTACGAATACTGTGGCATCATCTTACGCGCTCGACTACAGGCGCGTTGAGGCCGCGGCTACCGATCAGCCACAATCCAGGGAAACACCATGCTATTGATTCGCCCGTTTGTCCTGCCCTGTCTCCGATTTGTCGTCTACGGTGCGACGCTGATCTACCCCGTCAGCGCCGTCGCGCAGCAAAGCGCCGAGCAGGACTCAATTCGTCGCTGGACCGGATCGCTGGATGTCGGCCTCACGTTGACTTCCGGGAACAGCAACACGTCGAGTGTTTCGGTCGGTCTGGACGTAAAGTATGAGCTGGCCAGTCACCGTTTTACGCTGAAGAGCACACTGGTCCACCAGACCGACGACCCCAAGACGGACACAGCGGACGTGTCGGTGAACAAGGGGAGGACCACCCTCCAGTACGACCTGAAGCCGGGAGAGAAATTGTTCTATCTGGCGAAAATCGCTTTTAGCTATGACATTCCGGCGGGGCTCAGCCGCCAGTGGGCGCCGGGCCTCGGCGCGGGCTACGCGCTGATCAAGAGCTCGCGAGTCGAGTTCACCCCAACACTCGGGGCGAGTTGGATCTCGCGGACCTTCATCGACGACAGCACGAGTACCGGGGTCTACGCCAACCTCGGCGAGTCGTTCACGTTGAAGATTAGGAACAGTGAGCTCACCCAAAGCTACACCTACTCGCCGCTGCTCAATGATCTCTCTAACAACATCATGCACTTCGATGCCGCCCTCAGCTCGAAGTTCGCGAGCTGGGTCGGGCTCAAACTAACGTTGATCTACAACTATAACTCCCGGCCGTTCACCGACGAGGATGGCAATGTACGAGAGAAGGGTGACCT
>CANPVX010000161.1 GCA_947581815.1 Candidatus Indicimonas acetifermentans
GTGCTCGGTACTCCGTGCTCGTTTGAACCGGGTTCGAGTCGTGACAGCGGCCATGAGATGTTGTAAATAGGCGCATCCGGCTGTGTGCTGCGGCGGGGTTGCGAGGCAAAGCGATCTATTGTAATAGAGGATCCGGGAGAGATAGGACTACAACCGAGGAGGGACTCAAATGAAAAAGGTTGCGATCTTGGTTGGCGCCATAGCGGCGCTCCCCTTCTCCAGCGCACCGCTGGCGGCCCAAATCGGCGTAACGGAGATCAACGAAGGTACGGTCCGGAACGTCTACATCGACACGCCGCTCGTGGGTGCCCGGGGTTACGTCGTCGGTGACTTTGCTGAAGGACAGGTGCGCGTCGAGGTGATGGACTTCCCGGCTTCCGAGACGGGCTACGAGGTTTTCATGTTCCAGATCGATATACCGGCGTATATGGGGAAGATGTTTGTGGACAGTGATCCCCATAAGGGACTCGTCGCGGACCCGCCGCCGTTCGCGGATGTTGCCGCGCTGATAAGCCAGTGGTACAGCCTAGGCGATCTCGAGATGGATGATGATGGCCAAGGAAGACTAGAATACAAGGGAGGCACGAACCTGCGGGATATGGGCCTCAACATGATCATGATCTTCAAGAAGGTCACACCTGGAAGCCATGAAGGGCCGGAAGATGTCGGTTTGCTCATGGTTGAATGCAACGGCCCGGTCAACGGGACGATTGGATCCGAAGCCATGCTCAAGGCTATAAAGATCTTCCCTACGATGTAGTTCGCCTACAAAAAGCATGCGGCCGACGATCTCCTCGCTCGCCGGCTGCATGCTTTCACTTTCTCGAGCACCTAGCCTCTGGCCTGCATACCGTCGAACACTAGAGCGTTAGTCTTTCTCCCGAGCTCGAAGGCACGTTCGAGTGAGAGAACGAACGTCCCCGGGTGCTCCTCGCTCCAGCGCGCTGCGGCGTCCGCCGACTCGAAGAAGAAGATGTAGTGGCAGAAGCTCGCGATCGCAGCATCGCGCATGCGCTTGCGCTCATCTACACACTCCGCTTTCCCGAAACTCTCCATCACCTCCGACAAGTCGGGAGTGAGAAAAGAGACAACAGCCCCAGCAGGATCCACGATCGAGATCCCTTCCGGCCTCACGGTCAAGCGGATCGCCGCTCCCGTCTGTGGGCACTCGGACTCGATGAGCGCCACCCCGCCCCCGCCCAGGAGCGCCGGCACGAATAGGGTGTCCCAGGCGCAGTAGGAGTAGAGAGTTCGGCCCTCAACCTGGAGTTGGTGGCGCGTCGGATTCAGCGTCAGGCCCCAGAACGAATCGACTCGCCCCTGCTCGTCGTAGGGGGCGCACTTGTCCAGTATCTGTTTCACCTTTTCCGTTGACCAACCCATCGCCTGGGCCAGGCGTTCAAGCGGGATGGGCTCCGCGCCGCGGAGCTGCCGATAGACCTCGGCCCCGAGTTGGCGCTCCTCCGCAGAGAAACTCGGCATGCTCTCTGCGAACCAACGGGCGATTCGCTCGAGATCGACGTCGTCGGGCGTGGCGTGATTCGGCATGGCTTCTCCCCCCCTACGATCCGGCTTGAGCTGTCTCTCCCAGTCGGCGTCGAATCAGATCCGCCGAGACATGGAAGTTACACTCTGGACCTAGGTACAGAGTCAAGCAGCGGTATAGGGAGGCCGTTGCGCTCGCTAGCCCCTTGCCGAATGCAGGGAGCCGGGCATATAATGCCTCTACCCATAGACTTTCTAGGGAGGAAGGCTCGTGGCCAAGCCCAGGCTTGAACTGCTCCGCGGCACGCTCGACATGATGGTCCTCAAGGCGCTCGCCCTGGAGCCGGCGCACGGCTACGCGGTCGCCCGTTGGATCGAGGAAGGGACCGATGATCTGCTGCGAATCGAGGAGGGATCGCTCTATCCGGCTCTGCATCGGATGGAGCGCCGCCGCTGGATCGTATCAGAGTGGGGCCAGTCGGAGAACAACCGCCGGGCCAAGTACTACCGGCTCACCGACGAAGGTCGAAAGAAACTCGAGGCCGAGACCGCCGCGTGGTTCAAGTTCGCAGAAGCCGTATCCGTGGTCATGGGCTCGAAGCTGCAGGAGACTCCACAATGACGCAGTCGCGGCCCCTCTTTCCGCGCCGGCGGTTGGAGACCGAAATCAACGAAGAGCTCGAGTTCCATATCGCGAAGCGCATACGTGACAACATCGCGGCGGGGATGCCGCCGGGCGAGGCTCGCGCGGAGGCGCTCCGCCGGTTCGGTGATGTGACCGCCGTGCGGAAGGCGTGCCACAGAATTGGCATGGAGCGAGTCCGTGCCGAGAGGAGAGCGGAGATGCTGGACCACTTCAAACAAGACGTGAGCTACTCGCTTCGCGGCCTGATCAAGCGACCGGGTTTTGCCGCCGTGGCGATCCTCACCCTGGCGCTGGGCATAGGTGGGACCACGGCGATCTTCAGCATCGTGGACGGTGTGGTTTTGCGCCCGCTTCCTTATAAAGATCCGGGCCGTCTAGCGCTGGTCCGGGGTGTCGAGACGGGGATGAAGTCGGGGAGCTCGGGCACATCGTATCCGGACTTCGTCGACTTCGATGAAGGCAACGCGGTCTTCGACGAGCTGGCCGCCTGGTCCCGCGGCCAGGTCGCGGTGACGGGCTCGGACTTCGAGCCTGCGAACGCGACCACGATTCTGATATCGCATGATCTGCTTTCAGTGCTGGGCGTCGGGCCGGCGCTGGGACGCGGCGTTTTGCCTGAGGAGGATCGGATTGGCGGCGAGCCTGTAGTCATCCTGAGCGATGGTTTCTGGGCGAGTCGCTTCGCCTCCGATCCGGCGGTCTTGGGCCGTACGATCGACCTCAGCGGAGTCAACTACACCGTGGTGGGCGTCATGCCCCCCGACTTCGATTTCGGTTCGGGGCAGCTATACGTCGCCCTGGGGCCGCAGCGCGCCGAAGGTAGTCGCGGAGCGCACGTGCTCGGCGTACTCGGCAGAATGAAGCATGGGATCAGCCTGGAGGCAGCGGAGGCGGACCTCGTCGGGATAGCGCGGCGGCTGGAGGAGCAGTATCCGGACTGGAATACGGGCCGAACCGCACAGCTCACGTTGCTGCACGATGCGGTGGTGCAAAACGTGCGCCCGGCGCTGATGACGCTCCTCGGCGCCGTAGGCGTCGTGCTGCTCATCGTGTGCGCGAACGTGGCAAACCTGCTGCTGGCCCGAGCCACCGTTCGCCAGAAGGAGGTGGCGATCCGCACGGCGCTGGGCGCACGCAGGACTCGCTTGGTAAGTCAGATGTTAACCGAGAGCCTGGTGCTGGCGCTGGTGGGCGGAGCCATCGGGGTCCTCCTGGCGCACGGAGGCGTCGGCCTCCTCAAAGCGCTGAGCCCTGGAAACATCCCGCGTTTAGCCGGCGTGGGGATCGACGGGCGCGTCCTCGGGTTCGCGCTGCTGGTCGCGCTGTTCACGGGCATCCTGTTCGGCGTCATACCGGCGCTTCAGGCTTCCAAACCCGATCTCCAGAGTACCTTTTTAAAGGAGGGGGGCAGGGGGGGCAGGACCTCGAGCTCCGGCGGCAGGCCCGGACTGCGTCAGCTTCTGGTCGTCTCCGAGATGGCCATGGCCGTCGTGCTCGTGGCGGCCGCCGGTCTGTTCATCAACAGCTTCCTTCGGCTGCAGCGAGTGGAAGCCGGCTACACCGCCGAGAACGTGCTGGTCGCGCCGCTTTCGATTCCCACTTCGAAGTACCCACCCGATGAATCGAAGACGATCGTTGCGTTCTACGAGGCGCTGCTAGAGCGTGTTCGAGCCCTGCCGGGAGTCCAGTCAGCATCGATCGGCTACCAGCATCCGCTATCGGGCGGCTGGGAGACGAGCTTCCAGATCGAAGGGATGCTCGAGCTGCCACAGGGCGAGCGGCCGGAGGCGCGGCTTCGTCCGGTGGCGCCGGGCTACTTCCGAACGGTCGGCATCCCGCTGCTGCGTGGGCGCGACTTCACCGAGCATGATGTGGCGAGCGCTCCGGGCGTCGTGATCATAAACGAGTCGTTCGCCAGAGCGTTCTTTTCCGACACCGATCCGATCGGCCACCGGCTACTCCGCGGGCAGTGGTGGACCGGCACGCCGGGTGAATTCGAGATCATAGGAGTCGTCGGTGATGTGAAGATGGACGGGCTGACGGTCAGCACACCGTGGGCGATGTACTACCCGCACCCTCAGCAGCCGTTCAACGCCATGAACCTCGTCGTGCGCACCGCCGGCGACCCGCTCGCCATGACCGGAGCGGTCCGTGAGCAGGTTTGGGCGCTGGACGCCGATATCCCAGTGGAGAACGTCACCAGCCTGGAGCAGATCCGCACTCGATCGGTGGCGCCCCAACGCTTTCAGACGCAGTTGCTGGGGCTCTTCGGCATCCTGGCCCTCGCGTTGGCGGCGACCGGCATCTACGGCGTGCAATCCTACAGCGTTGCGCAGCGCACGGGAGAGATCGGCTTGCGCATCTCTCTGGGCGCGGGAGCCGGAGACGTACTTCGCCTGGTCGTCGGGCAGGGAATGAAGCTGGCGCTGGCCGGCCTCGCGATCGGGCTCCTCGGCGCGTTCGTCGTCACGCGGGTGATCTCGAGCCTGCTTTTCGGGGTGAGCCCCACTGATCCGGTGACGTTCGCCGCCGTGGCATCGTTCCTTACGGTGGTGGCGCTGGTGGCGAGCCTCGTTCCCGCGCTGCGGGCGATCCGCGTCGACCCGGTCGCTGCGCTGCGAGTGGAATAGACCCCCCCCTACGTGATCGGCGGTGCGGCTCCGTCCGGCCGCACCGCGACCATCCCAGGTGCCAGCTCCCGCTTCGCGCTTCATGCCTGGCAGATAGGTGCCGGCCGGTCATTGGCCCGTGCGCCTGGCGACCCTACCTTGCCGGAGCGCTCCGAAGGAAGGAGCGCGTAGCTCGCCATGCCCTTTCAATCACCTTTCCTGGATTCCTAGTGGGATGAACAGTTGCTGCTCTTCGGCCATGGATGGCCAGTTCGGGAAGTCCGTTGCGCGGAGCGAGCTTCGAGTTTACCGACGCCGGGGACCCTTCCACACAACTCGGGCGATCATAGACACGGTCAGGCAACACGGAGCGTCGCGAGCTTCACTGCTGGACATTGGTGGAGGGATCGGCGTCCTGCATCATGAGCTCCTGGGTGAAGTTGTCGACACGGCCATCCAAGTCGATCCGGCTTCTGCATTCATCGCGGAGGCGAGAGCCGAGTGCGAGCGCAGAGGACATGCTGAGGCCGTCCGCTTCATCCAAGGCGACTTCGTCGATCTAGCGGAGGATTTACCCGAAGCCGACATCGTCACGCTGGATCGCGTCATCTGCTGTTACCCCGACTATCGCAGGTTAGTCGTGGCGTCGGCTGCGAAGGCTCGAAAGCTGTACGCCTTCAGTTATCTGCGGGAAAAGTGGTACGTGAAGGCCGTGATCGGCATCCAAAACGCGTTCCGCCGGCTCCGCGGCAGCGCCTTCCGTACGTACGTGCACCCCACCCGGC
>CANPVX010000162.1 GCA_947581815.1 Candidatus Indicimonas acetifermentans
CCCCGCCCCCGCTCCCCGCTTCTCGCTCATCATTCCCGCCTACAACGAAGCGGCACTTCTACCGCGATTGCTCGACAGCGTCGAGGTCGCGCGCCGGCATTACAAAGGCGGCGGGCCGGAAGCCATTGAAGTGATAGTGGCGGACAACCGATCCAGCGACGACACCGCGGCCTTGGCGCGAGGGCGGGGCTGTCGCGTCGTTACGGTCGAGAAGCGCGTCATCGCCGCGGTACGCAATGGCGGCGCCCGTAATGCGCGCGGCGAGGTGCTGGCGTTCATCGACGCCGACTCGGTGATCCACCCGGAGACGTTCAACGCCATAGACCGTGCCCTTGCGATGGGGACGGTGGTGGCCGGTGCAACTGGAGTCACATTGGAGCGCTGGTCCTTAGGGATCGCCGCCACGTTCGGCCTGATCGTGCCGCTCGCCTGGATCAGCGGCTTGGATGCGGGCGTGGTGTTCTGCCGACGCGAGGACTTCGAGGCGGTGGGGGGATACAACGAGGAGCGCCTCTTCGCCGAGGACGTGCAGTTCCTGCTCGACCTGAAGAGGCTGGGACGACAGCGGGGTCAGAGACTGGCGCGGCTCACGTCCGCCAAGGCCATGACGTCGATGCGCAAGTTCGATGAGCATGGTGAATGGCACGTCCTCCGCCTCATCGCCAGCACCTTGTATAGGTTGCTGTTATCGCGGCGCTCTATCAATAGGCTGGCGCGAGGCTACTGGTACGAGGTGCAGCGCTGAGCATTGGGTCGGAGCTTGGGACATGTCGCTGAACCTTCGCCCTTATCAAGCCCGGGCGATCCGCTTTCTGGAGCTGTGGGAGATCGCGGGCTGGAGACTCAAAGTCTACGGCATCACGTGCGGCAGCGGTGAACCGAGCGCCGGCCTAGCCGCAGCGGGCAAGCGGGTGGTCGAGGAGAAGCTGCGGCAGGTTGATTCCGCCGTGGATCACTACGGCGTCGGTTTTCTAGGTATACACGAGGGTGAGACGGCGAATTTCGTCTTTGTGGATTGGTGGGCCGACGAGAACGAGCTGCATCATCACGTCTGGGCGTCGGCGATCGATGACCCGAACGCTCTCGAGTACACGACCCCCAGCGGGGTGATCGCCTGTGTCTGGGATATCCGCCTGATCGGCTTCGAGCGCGACGCTTGGGTCGGGGCAGCGCTGAAGAACTCGGGTGGTCCCGATCTCGATGACTACCTGGAGCGGCGGCTCAACGAGGATGTTTGACGTCGCGTCCTCGTGTACAATCAGTTCTCGAAGATCCAATCCCAGTACAGCGCGGCCCGTGCCTTCGCGGCGGGCGCGTCCTCAGGAAGCAAGAATCCCTCGTCCACGAGATAACCCGTGGCCTCCGTGACCCGTTCCAGATACTCTTCGCGGCTGGCGTAAAGGCTCTCTATGCTCGGCCTCGGGTCGCCGTTGTCTTTGCGCTCCTGGTCCGTCTTGCTGAACGGGATGTAGGTACCTCGGAAATTCGTCAGCTCGCTAGTTCTTCCCGGCAGACCGGTGCGAAGGTTCCACGGTGCGTAGGTGGCCAGTGGCACTAAGATCTCAACGCTCTTCACGCCGCCGCGCTCGTTTCCAAACGAGTCCACCTGCGGGACGAAGCTCGGAAAGGCGTCACCGAGCTCGGGCGGCTGCTTGTCGATGATTCCTTCCGACCAGCGCGGGCCGTAGTCGACTCGATAGGCTTCGTGGATGACTTTAGGAAGCCTGACGCCCCGAATCTTTGGGAAATCAACATCCTTGATGGATACCAGCGTTCCCGCGCCGAAGGTGGGGTACAGGCTTGGCGGCGGCGAAACGCCATCTCGCACCCACTCTACCATCCGCACCATCAACGCGCGCATCGTGAACAGGAAGTTCAGGGGGTTGCCTCTGTAGGCCGTCGAGTTCGGCAGCGCGCGCTCCTCCGGCGGGGGGAAGGGGCCCACGAAGTGCTGGCCGCTCGCGAGGTGATAGATTCGCTCCTGGCGGTAGAGCCTGATGTCGTTGCGGCCATCGACCGTCGTATGGATCAGGGATGCTGCGCGTCCCCAGTACTCGTAGCCCGTGTTCGTGAAGAAGATCTTCGGTACGTGGCTGCGGTCGTGCGCGTGTGCGAACAGGCCGTCGCGCGCCCCTGACTCTAGGTCACCCTGCGTGCGACTGCTGAAGGGGAAGATGTCGGTGGGGTAGAAAAACGCCGAGTAGCGATGGCCATCCCGCGACGGTTGTGCGAAACGGTGGTTAAAACTGCCGCGCCCGGCCCCGGCCGTGTGGACGATCAGGCCGTCGAAGACCTTGCGCTCCTGCTCGTCGGTGTTGAAGCCCTGATATACGAAGTGGCGCAAGAACCGCCCCGTTTGGGAGATGCCGACGCCGATCCCGTACTCGGCGGGGAACAGACTGGTCGAGTCGTACTTCGCGTAAGACATCATGTCTCTGACGGCGGCGAGACCCAGTCCGACCACTCGGGGGTCGACCGCCCGGTAGACCAGCTCGTAGATCATGCCGGCCACGAAGCCGGAGTCCGCGCTAATCGCCAGGTGCTCGACCCCGAGCTCGTCGACGTCCGTCGTGAACCCCCAGTCCGTTCTCGGAATGACCTTGCGGCGCCTTTCGCGACCGTCGCGAACGGTGAGTACGTTGTCGGGGCTGAGCGTATCCGCTACGGGATAAGCGACGTGATCGCGGTGGCCGATCCTCAGCACGCGCGTCGTCTGTTCGACCACCCAATCGGCGCGCACCAGACCTTCTATAGGGGCGCCATCATTCGTGGCCAGCGGGACGCTGAGGCGCAGCCGCCCTTCGCGCAGCGGGACGTCGTGCTGCCAGCCGACCCAGATGATCGTGAACCCCAGGCGCATCAGTAGCCCGTCACCGAAATCTTCTTCGCTCGTTGGGTCGAAAGCTCGCGCGCCGCCGTTGAAGTAACGGAGGGATGCTTTGCCGCCCCGGTTGCTCACCTCGAGAACCGCGACCGTGCCTGGCTGCCGATTCTTGGGCCGAAGCACCATGAAGTTCGCCCAGGCCTCCACGCGTCCAGCGGCATTACGGGGCGCCAGCCCAATGTCGACGATGCGAGCGTTCATGGGGTTGTCGGGATCGAAAGCGAAATAGATCCGGCCTGTGATCTTCTCGTACGCGCCGGCGGCTCCGAAGGGCTGGCCGCCCAGGACATCCTCGCGGCTGTCTACTTCCACGCGGACGACCTCGCCCGCTATCGGTTCGACGCCGAGCGCCACGAGCGTGATTGCTGCCAGCAGCGATCTGATCATGTGTGTTGTCCGCCTCATCTCGGTGAAACTACTCAGTTTGCAGACTTGCACGTTGAATTCCGCCACGGCCTAGCTCTCTGGAACGTCACATCCCTCCGGGACACCTGGGACCGGCGGGTCCTCACGGATCCTCCTCCTGGCGTTGGTGAGCAAGGCTAGCGAATATAGGAGCATGAGGAAGGTTCGCGCGACCTGTGTCGCCGACACAAAGAAGTGGGCTGGCCCGTAAGGTATGGAGTAACGCGCTTGGCTTGTCTCGAGCGCGGTCTAGAGTCCTGGCGGCAGGGTTAGCCCTGCCGCGCCCCTGGCGTATCCTCCTGTCGGAAAGTAGCCTTTCTGCCGATGACTCCTTGGGTAATGCGACTGATCTTCGCCAACGTGGCGATGTTCCTCGTCCAGGGGGCGGCTCCTGGGGTGGAGCGCGCCCTCCTTCTTGTGCCTGCCCTCGTTTTTCCGCTCCGTCCCTGGACCGTCTTCACGTACATGTTCCTCCACGCGGGCATGTGGCACCTCATCTTCAACATGATCGGGCTGTACTTCTTCGGACCCAGGCTCGAAGCGCGTCTGGGGGGCAGGTATTTTCTGGGGCTCTATCTGGTGAGCGGCCTCGTCGGTGCGCTGGCATCGATCATCACGCCCTTCGTCGCCATCGTAGGCGCTTCGGGCGCAGTGTTCGGCGTGCTTCTGGGGTACGCGCGCTACTGGCCGCGCGATCGGATCTACATCTGGGGCATCTTGCCGGTTGAGGCGCGCGTCATGGTCGTCGCCTTGACCGCGCTGTCGATCTACGGCGGGTTCAGCGGAGGCGGCAGGACTGCCCACTTCGCTCACCTTGGCGGGTTCTTGGGCGGCTACCTTTATCTCAAGTGGATGGAGCGGAGGTCGCCCGCCCGTCTATTCAAGGCCAAGGTGCAACCGCGGATCGCGAAGAAGCGAGTCGACAGTCGCGATCTCGAGCGCTGGTCGCAGATCCCGCGCGACAAGATGCACCCCGTCAACCGCAACGAGTTGGACCGTGTGCTGGCGAAGATCAGCGAAGACGGAGCCGGGAGCCTGACCCCTGACGAGAAGGCTTTCCTCGATCGCTTCAGCGCGTAGCGCATCAATTCATTGACACTCGGGCGGAGTGCGCCTAACTTGGTGCGCGGTGCAGTAGTGGATTTGTTGTTGAGCGACTAGACCAGCGAACACGTAGAGGGGACCTGGCGAGAGCTCAGGTCCTTTTTTCTTTTGAGACAGCGCCGTGACGGGCCTTTCGGGCTCGTGTGGCAAGCCCAACGCGGGGGCGATGCCCGCGGATCGACGTGGTCTAAAGGCTGGACACCAGCCGGACAAACCACACAGTACAGGAGCAAGGCAGCATGGGCACGATCGGAAAAGTGAAATGGTTCGACGACAGCAAAGGCTTCGGCTTCATCACACCGGATGACGGACAGGGGGACTGTTTTGTCCACCACTCGGCGATACAGGGCGAAGGCTTCAAGTCGTTGGCCGAGGGCGACCGCGTTGAGTTCGATATCGTCCAGCAACCCAAAGGCCCAGCCGCGGAGAACGTCGTCAAGCTGGCCGACTGATTCGGCAAGCCGTACACCGACGGCGACGACAGGGACGGGGCCGCTCTAGACGGAGCGGCCCCGTCGCTCTTCATCATGCTCTACAGCATACTCGCCGACCTGGTTCTGCTTCTTCATCTGGCCTTCATCATCTTCGCGGTTCTCGGTGCGCTTCTTGTACTCAAGTGGAAGGGCGTGTTGTGGATTCACCTGACGGCTGCTGTCTGGGCCGCTCTGATCGAGTTCGCTAACTGGAGGTGTCCTCTGACTCCACTCGAGATCTGGTTTCGCCAGCTGGCCGGGGCCGAGGGTTTTGAGGGCGGCTTCATCGAGCACTACCTGCTGCGCGTGATTTATCCGCCCGGGCTAACGCGAAATGTGCAGATCACCATGGGGGTGTTGGTGTTACTGCTGAATATCGGCATCTATAGCCGTGTGCTGCCTCGTATTCTGACGAGGGAGAGTCCGAGTCGAAGGAGTTGAGGCCCACGCGACGCTAGTTGTTCGAACCGATCTCTGACGGACCTTGGTGGGAGGCGTCAAAGGCCGAGCCAGTAATTGACCTTCAATATGAAGACGTTCTCGGCGGCGGCGGCGAAGAGGGCGCCGACATCGCGGCCGAAGTCGAAGTCGCCGATGCCGACTTCGTCAGAACGATTCTGCTGCCACACCAGAAAGATTGTGGATCCAGG
>CANPVX010000163.1 GCA_947581815.1 Candidatus Indicimonas acetifermentans
TGCGGCGCCCTGCTCCGGCGCTTCGAAGCTGCGCGTCGCGGACCCAGCGATCTCGCCGCCATCGTCACGGAGATCGAACTGCAGATTGACTTGCGTCCCGGGCTCGAGCCCGATGTTGAGCAGAACGCCTTGAATCAAGTAGACGCCTTCCTCGCTCGTCATCTCGAGGCGCTCGATCTCGACCTTCAGATCCTCCCGCCGTTGCAGGATCACCAAGGCCTTTTCCGACTGCTCGGTCTCGCGATAAGCATTGGCCAGCATGGCGAGGTTGTTCATGTTCAGCGGATAGCGCTCGACGAGCGCGGCCCCAACGATGGTCAAACTGTCGTACTGCTCAGACGCGAAAAGCACGAACCCCAGCTGCTCCAGGGAGCTGGCTCGATAAGGCTCTAGATCGAGCGCGTGTGTGAATGCTACTAAGGCGCCCTCGTAAAAGCGCGCGCGGGCGAGACCGACGCCGATGTCATGGTACTCCTCAGCCTCCAGATCTTCCCGGGCCACAAGATCCGCATAGTGCGCCGAGGCTCTTTCGCGGAAGCCGTTGGCCTGCGCCTCAACGGCGGCCTTCTCCTCACCTTCTTCCATATCGGCGGCTTTGTCCGCCAATTGATCTGCAGCCATCATCAACACCACCGCGGCGTTCGATTTCGCCGTGGCGTTGTCGGGGTCGATCAAGAGAAACTCTTCGTACGCTGTGGCCGCCGCATCGAAGCGCTCGTCGAACGCCAGGAACTGCGCCAGGTTGAAGTACGCCGCATGTCCATACTGGGCGCGGTCCTCGTCGCTCAGGCGTGGCGACTCGAGTGTGCCCAGTGCCGCCCGATAGAGGTCGATCGCCTTCTGACGGGCCTCGTCCGCCTGCTCCGGATCGGCGCTCTCCTGGGCCTCGCGAGCATAGAACGATGCCAGCTGGATTATCGGCTGGGGTAGCTGGTCGTATACTGTGTAGGCTCCGGCGAAGTAATTCTTCGCCTTATCGATCTCGTCGTTATTGGAGTACCGAATCCCCAGGTTGAACGTCCGCACCCAGGCGTCGTAACGTAGGCTATCGAGCGCTGTGCGGTAGCAGCTCCAGAGGCTCTCCGCCTTATCCCAAGCCGAGTCGGCCATCACGAAGTCCGCGAGTCCGTCGTCGGGTTGCCCGGCTACCAGCCCCAGGCCCACGTGCGCCTGACCGGCCAGCATGTAGTTTTTCGGGTTGTCCGGCTGGGCCTCGAAGCCCTCGGTGAGAATGTCGACGGCCTCCTGGTAACGCTTCGGCCGGTCGGCTGGAACCCTCGGTTGCCGCGCCCGGGCGAGGTAGAGCTCACCGCTCGTGACGTACTTCCCACCCTTCGGCGGATTCCCTTCACATTGCTGGGCTAGCGCCGGCAAAGGCAGAGATGCCAAGCCCAGCAGGCCCGCAAAGGCTGCAACCCCTAAACCACGTTGACTCATGAACCCCCCCCTCGTGGTACCGCTCAGTGACACGCCGACTCTAGCAAACATAATATAATATACAACGTTATTGTGGTTGTTCGTGGCTTAACTGGCGCTCAATCTCCTGCCGCACTTCAAGCGGCGGAATCCCGAGTTCACGAGCGGCGTGGATAACATCTTGATACTCCACTTTGCGGCGAACGTGCCCACCGGGCACCTGGCTGCTCTTAACTCGAATGGGGAACCCGCGCCATTCTACTGTTTCTGTGGTCCGGGGCAATACCTCTCGGTCGACGCGGAAGTAGCGTAGCCCGATGGTACTGCTGGCGGCGAGGAGCGCGTCGGCGGCCGGCTGGCGGCGGCTCTCGTCCACGAGCAGCTCGATCCGCACCCCCGTCCGGCCCTTCTTCATCTGCACGGGATGGGTCCAGACATCGATGGCTCCGGCGTCGCAGAGCGCGTCGATCAAGGCAGGTAGATACTCGGGAGACATGTCATCGATGTCCGCCTGCATCATGCAGAGCCTGCCTATCGGTTCGAGCTCGGCGAGCACGACCCGCAGGCAGTTGGGGTGAGAGGAGGGGTTGCGGGTCCCGGCGCCGAACCCGGAGCGTAACGGCGCAAAGGTCCGGCGAAGCTCTTGTCCCTGAGTCAGGGCGGCGAGCAGCACGGCTCCGGTGGGCGTGGTTAGCTCACCTTCCAACTCGGCGTCGTAGACGGGGAGGCCTTCGAGGAGCTTCAGCGTTGCCGGAGCCGGCAGAGGGAGCCGCCCATGGGCGCTGTCGACCCAGCCCCTTCCGATGGCCACCGGCCGTGTGAAGCAGGCAGCGATCCCGAGCTCTGAGATACCCCCAACCACACCGAGGATGTCCACGATGGCATCTACGGCTCCCACCTCGTGAAAGTGCACTCGTTCAGGAGAGGTGCCGTGGATCGCGCCCTCGACCTCGGCAAGCCTCCGGAACGCGGAAGCAGCTAGATCGCGCGAGCTTTGGTTGATCGGCGCCTCGTGGATGATCTCAAGGATATCGGCCAGATTACGGTGCGCCTCCCGCTCCTTCGAGCGGATTCTCACATGGCGGGCCGTGATCGCGCCCCGCTCCACACTCACCACCTCGACCTCCGCGTCGAGACCGATCTCGTCGGTCAGCTGCCTGAGCCACTCCGGCGGCAGCCCGACATCGATCAGCGCTCCGAGCATCATGTCGCCGCTGATGCCGGAAAAGGGATCGAAGATGAGGCACCGCGTGGCCGCGCTGTTCACTCTCCGCTCTCGGAACTCGGGAAAAAGATCACTGTCAGGTTCCAGCGGATGGCGAAGGCCTTGCGTTCGTCGCCCGTCAGCGGGTCGCTGCCGAACGAGGGCTCGCTCACCCAGAGCGGGAACGAGAACATCACGGCGATCCGCTTGTAGGCGCCGGTGGCCGTGATCCCGGCGTCTGCCCAGACGCTCGGAATCTGGAGCACGCTGGCGCGGAACTGTCCCTGAGCATTGCCTACGCCCTCTGGGAGCTGCTGCCAGTCGAACAGCAAGTCCCCGTTTGGGTTGAGGTCCGCCGGACCCACCGGGCTCGGGATGCCCGGCGTCCAGGCGGCTTCGCCGAAGACGCCGAGCCGGCCGCGGAACCCCGACGGATGGGAGGCTTCGCGGCTCAGCTCACCGGACAGGCCCAGGTAGCTCTTAACCATGGGCTGGGTCTCCACGTACGCCCGGAGGTGCGGGCCACCCTGGACAAAATAGGGCACATCCTGAAAAAGCGCGCCTCGAGCGGCTAGGTATGGATTCAGCCACTGGGTGATGGCGTCAGCTCCTTGCAGCAAGAACCGCCTCTGTTGCGGCGCGCGATTAGACGCCCAGCCTCCGGCGAGGCGCGCCCACCAGCGAGCCGATCTCAGGTTCCCGGCCAGGATCGACGTCGCCTCTCCCCTCAGGTATTCGTGCTCGCCACCTGCCACCTTCAGACCCACCGCGGTCGTCACCGTGAAGAGTGGGGCTTTCCGAACACCGCGGCCCCACTCGGCGACGGCGGTGATAGCGTCGTCGCGCCCCTCGCTCCAGGTGTAAGGAACGGGTCTCTCTTCGCAGGGTGCGGAAGGCGCGTTACTGGGGCACTCGAACATGATCACCGTCTCGAGGTAGCGGGGGTCATCGACCCAGACCGATCCGACGCCGAGCGACAAACTGAGCGCCGAGTCCGAGCGACGGGCGATCACTTCATAGCGGGCATCGAAACCGTTACGTCCGTGGAGGTGACGAAACGAGATGCCGCCGTTCGAGAGCTCAACCGCGCCCTCGATCGCCGCGGGCTGTCCGCCCTCGCCGCCGGTCCCGAACGCTATACCCCACCACAACGTGGCGGGACCGAGTTCGTTGCGCGCTCCGAGGCCGATAACGCAACAGGAGCCGCTGCTGCCGTCGATGTCGTTGAACCAGAGTAGAGGGACGAACTGAATCTCCTCGAGCCTCTGGGGCGACCACCAGTAGGGGGCATAAGGCAGAGCCGCCGTGCCCTCGGTGGGATACTGAGCGTAGGCGGTCCCGGTCCAGACGGCGCAGGCGATGATCCAGCCGACCCGCAGACGCCGGCGGCGTGCTCGACTAGCTGAGATACTTGAGTAAAGCGCCGGTATTGAAGCAGACAACGCGATCTTTCCGTCCGATGTGCCCGTCGGTTCTCAGCCTATATAGAGCAGCGAGTGTCGCTCCGCCTTCCGGGCAGGCGCCGATCCCGTGGTGCTGGAGTTCCTTGGCGCCACGCAGAAGCTCACTGTCGCTAACAGCCACGGCGGCGCCACCGCTCTCGTTGACAGCGCGCAGGATCAAGAAATCTCCGAGCGCCGACGGTACGCGCAGGCCGCCGGCGGACGTTTCGGGTTTGTCCCAGCGTGTCGCGACTTCGGCGCCGGCCTGCCAGGCGCGTACTATGGGGGCGCAGCCCGCCGCTTGGACCACGTACATTCGAGGGCGCCGGCCCCGTTCCATCCAGCCCAGGGTTTCCATCTCCTCGCACGCCTTCCACATCCCGATCAAGCCCGTCCCGCCGCCAGTCGGATAGATAATCGCATCCGGAAGGCTCGAATCCAGCTGCTCGAAGAGCTCGTAGCCCATCGTTTTTTTTCCTTCGATGCGATACGGCTCTCGCAGAGTAGACACATCGAAGTAACCCGTCTTCTCCGACCAGTTGCGTGCTTCGACGCCGCAGTCCGTGATGACCCCGTTGATCAGCACGACGACTGCACCGAGTGCCCGGCACTCGGCGACGATCGCGGGCGGCGTGTCTTTAGGCACGTACACTCGAACGGGCAGACCGGCGCGTGCGCCGTAGGCGGACAGCGCAGCGCCGGCGTTTCCTGCTGACGGCGCTACGAAGCCGGGCGCGCCTCCCGCGGCCGCCCGCGTGACTGCGGCGGACATACCCCTGGCCTTGAACGAGGCCGTCGGATTCAGCCCCTCCTCCTTGACGAGTAGCTCACCGACGTCAGCCTTGCTGGCCAGCGCCTCCAGGCTCAGCAGCGGCGTCCCTCCCTCCCCCAGGGTCAGCGGGTGTTCGCCCTCGGCCAAAGGCATCACCTCGCGATAGCGCCACATGTTCCAGGCGCGACGCTGTAGAGTCTCGAGCTTGAAGCGCGGGGCTATCTCGTTGAGCGGATAAGACGCCAGCAGCGGAGATCCGCACTTCCCACAGACGCCCGGGGTGCCCGATGGATCGACGGTCTCATCGCACCGCGAGCAGAGGAGCTTGAAGTCGAGCTTCATCCCTGCGCCCCCCAACCCGACCCCGCCTCGCGTTCCAACTCGGCGAGCAGCTGATCGATGACCCGCAGGCTAATCTCTTGCCCCTGGATGGCGAAGATATCCGCGAGTTCTGGGCCCGCCGTCGCGCCGCTCACTCCAGCTCGTACCGGCATGAATAGGTCGCGCCCCTTGAGCCCCAGCTCACGGCCCGCCGCGCGCA
>CANPVX010000164.1 GCA_947581815.1 Candidatus Indicimonas acetifermentans
TACGGAACTGCTCCGCTTTCTGCATCATGACGTTGAGCATGCGACCGATCCGGTCGAGCCGGCGACGAAGCTCTCGCGCTTCGCGCGAGCGTATGTACCCGCAGTCGACAGCGACGACGAGCCAATGTCGTGCCTCGAGCTGCTCGGCGTCGGCATCGCTCAGCTTGCTGACGAAGTGGCGCGGATATCGGCGCTTCCCCCAGGCCTCGGCGATCTGAGCTCCGATCGACCTCACGGATCGCCTGAACTGGTTGACGAGAGCATAGCATTCCTCTGGCGGGAAAGCCTTCGTCACCTCAAAGACACGCACCGCCACCACTCTCGCCTCGCGATAGGCTTCCAGCCTCTCGAAATCTGTAACAGAACCACGCATGGTCTGGCGCCGGGGGTGACTGAGGGTAAACTGAGTTGACAACTTCTCCCCTGACCGTCAACAGGGCTTCATCATTTCCGCTAGCCATCGATCCGGTCGAGCCGGCGACCGAATACCGAGTACCGAGTACCGAGTACCGACTTGACAGGTGAGTGGCGCTCTCGTAAGGTACGCCCTCGTGATTCGGGAATCGCTCTCGCGTAGCCCTCAAGAGGAGTCCCTCCAAGATCTCGCAATCTCTCCCACCTGTAACACCCAACCGGGCGCTATTACTGGCGTTCGCCGTCGCCTTTCTCGCGTTTTCGGTCCATGCCTACCTCGACGAGGGGGAAATTCCGCAGACGAGCGAGACCACACCGGAGGTCGCAGCTGGGAGCCACGTCTGGAGGAAGCACAACTGTATGGCCTGCCATCAGATTTATGGCCTCGGCGGCTATCTCGGACCCGACCTGACTAACGTGCTGGAACGGCGCCCCGCGGCCTACGTGCGCGCGGTGTTGAGCAACGGAATCCGCGAGATGCCCGACTTCCAATTGAGCGAACAGGAGATTGAACAGCTCGTCGCCTTCTTGAGATACATCGATACCACCGGAACATTCCCCGCGCGCGGCCGGCCACTGCCCTGGTATAGCTTTGGGAAGGACCCAGCGCCGTGAGCGCCGGTCATCCCTATACCTCTCAGCGCCTCTCCTATCGTTTTCTCTTCGCCGCGGGCGTTGTGCTACTCCTGGGCATCAGCGCGGGCACCCTGGGCGCGATCCAGTTTGGCTGGGCGGGGGAGGGCTTCTTGGGCGACGTGCTCCCGTTCTACAAACTGAGACCACTTCACGTCACCTTCGTGATCGCCTGGCTTTTCGTGGCCTCCATGGGGGGCCTGTTCTACGCGCTCCCCGAGGTGAGCCGGCGTGAGCTCTACAGCGTGCGGCTGGGAAAGTGGCAGTTCTGGATCATGACGTGGACCGGGCTCGGGATTCTTGCGACCTATGGAGCGGGGATCTTCAGCGGCCGCGAATACTTCAATTTCTGGCCGCCGTTCGCGCTCGCGATCTTGGTCGCCTGGGCGCTGTTCTGCATCAACGTATTCAAGACTATCAAGGGCCGCCTGGATCGATGGCCCGTTTATCTGTGGATGTGGGTCACCGGGTTGGTTGTATTCGTCTATACCTTCCTCGAGGGCCACTTGTGGCTGCTCCCCTTCTTCCGTGACAACATCGCTCGCGATCTCACGGTTCAGTGGAAGTCATACGGCTCCTTCATCGGCTCCTGGAACATGCTGATCTATGGCCTGCTCTTCTACCTGATGCAGCGCCTGGAGGGGGAGGGGGATCAGAAGCTCGGCTACCGTCGCGTCGATTTCTTCTTCTACTGGCTGGCCCTTGCCAACCTCATGTTCGGCATCGGACACCACACTTACCATGTTCCCCAGTCGTTGGTGATTCGCTACCTCGGGTTCGGGGTCAGCATGACGGAGAGTATCGTCCTCGTAAAGATCATCGCAGACTGGGCAGCACTGTTCCGGAAAAAACCCTGGGCTATTCAAGGGTCCCAGCAGATCCCCTTCCTGTTCGTCCTCGCAGCCACGCTCTGGCTCGTCCTGAACCTCATCCTTGCCCTGCTCTTCTCGATCCCGCTGATCAACAGCTTGACCCACGGCACGCATGTGACGGTGGCTCATGCCATGGGGAGCACGATCGGGATCAACTCGCTGATTCTCTGGGCCGTGGGATTTTTCATACTCACAGAAAACGGAGAGCCTCTCTCTCCTCGGATCAAGCGGTTCATCTGGTGGGGGTTCTGGATGGTGAACCTCTGTCTCCTGGTCTTTTGGATCGATCTGATCGCGCTCGGGCTCGTGCGCGGCGTCGCAACGATCGATGGGCTATCCTTCTATTCCATCGTCGAGAAGACCAGGATCTACATGCAGATCTTCGCCGTTTCGGGGATCGGCCTCTTCTTGGGGATGATCCTGCTGCTCTCGCAGTGGTTCCCGCTGATTCTCAGGCGACACCGGGAAGCGATGTCGGCCGTCGGTTGACGGTGGGCGGTCTGCGTTCGCAACAAGATGGTCAGCCTGGCTTAGCGATAGGTGGGTGGTGGAGCTTCTTGCGCGGGAGGGCCGTCGCTCGTCGGGGGGAACTTCTCCAAGATTTTCCGCACGGCCTCGTCCACATACATCCGGACATTCTCGGGCTTCGGGTCATGATCCAATGCGCCGCTGGCCCATCCCCGCCAGATTAGTCGATCGTTTCGACCGTCGACGATGTCCAGAATTAGGGTGCCCTCCAGATATTGGCGCACGTATCCCGAACTGTAGTACGGGCTATAGCCGTGATGACCAAACCCACTGTGACCAAACCCGCGATGACTAAAGCGACGGTATCCAAAGCCATGATGACCGGAATACGGGCTATAGCCGTAGGACCGATCGATGGTTGACTGTTCGTCCGCGACCACGCGGGAAGCGACCCAGAAGTCGACATCGCCTGACGTGACCTTCTGGTAACCCATACTGGCTAGCGCACTGTCAACCGCAGTCCGGATGTGTCGTTCCACCAGTGGGCTGTTAATTGCCGGATTCCCGCCAGCATCGACATCGTAATCGGTCCAGTCGTACGTCCTCAACTGGGTGAATGGCGCCTGCGGGTCGTAGTCCGTCCGGATTGTCAGGGTAGAACAGCCCGCCACGACAAAGACCACAAGAGCGCTTAAGCTGGTACGAACGGCGTTCATCACCCCATACTCCTTCGGGTAGGTGATGCCTGATGCTCTAACTCGACCAAGTACCCGGTGTTTGGTTGACGCGGAGCTTCGGCAGGGTTCTTTGCTTGCCTTCGCTTGTCGTGCCGGTCCGTGCGCACGGCCCACCAGCCACCCGCCGCCTTGACGGCCAGCAGTAGCAGACCGACCGCGGCCAGAACGCCTACCGCTCTAGGCGCCCAGGTGAAGACTTCTTCCACCACCGGTAAGAGAGACGAACTAAATAGTGTGCCGAGCGCGAGCCAGACCGCCGCCCAGATTGCGGCACCTGTCACGCTGTAGACCGCAAATATCCGGGGCGGCACACCCGAGACGGCGGCGACCGGCGTCGCTAGGTTGCTTACACCAGGAACCAGCTTCGCTATTAACAGCGCTCGTGGGCCGAATCGGTCCAGAAACCTATTTGCCTGACAGACGCAAGCCGCCGGGTCCATAGAGATACGGCAAGCGGTAACAAGCAGTTTCTCTCCTCGAGCTCGAGCCAGGTGGTACCATATCTGATCGGCGAGGGTGGCGCCGGCGACGGCCGCTAGCCAGGCGAGCGGAAGCGAGAACATCCCCGCGCCGGCGAGCGCACCGCCGCTCAGCAGGAGTATCGAGCCCGGGAAAGGGATCCCCAGGAACTCCAGAAATCCCGCCAGGAAAAGCGCGTACGGCCCGAATTGTCCGATCCAGTTCATGAGAGTGAGTTCTTTACGTCAGTTTGAGACGGTAGATGTTGAGAGTCTCCTTCATGACCCTGCAGCAAGGTGACGAAGGCGAGGCCAGCGGAAGAGACGAGATTCGGAGACTGGTGCGTGCGACTCAGGAGCAGCGCACCTTCCAGCACGCTCAGCGCGAGCTGTGCGGCGTCGGACGGCCGTGTCGCTTGGTACTCGCGGCGGGCGACGCCCTCCGCGATCGTATCGGCGAGCCTCTCTTGTAGCCGGCGGAAGTAGTCGCTTAGTGCGGCTTGCACCTCACCTTCGTGCTGAGCGAGCTCAACAGCGAGGGAGCCCAGCGGACACCCGGTGTGGCCTGCGGCGCAGTCCTGAGTCCCAGCGGCGCAAGCAAACAGCCGGCGGAGCCGCTCTGCAGGGGAAAGCGATAGGTCGCCGAGGGTCGGCTCGACGACGTTGCGTTCGTATTCGGCGATCCAGTATCCCACGACCTCGCGGGCCAGCTCGAGCTTACTTGCGAAGTGGTAGTAGAAGTTGCTGCGCGCGACGCCGGTCGCGGCAAGCACATCCTCGACGCTCGTCGCCTGGTATCCCCGGCGGTAGAACAGGTCTGCCGCCGCTTCGATCAATCGTGCTCGATTACTCATCGTTTCTAGAACGAAGGTGTCCTAAAAGCGGTTCCCCGATCCGATTCCCTGGATTCGGTTTTCTGTTTTCGGTTTTCGGTATTCGGTGCTCGGTGGGACGGTGGAAGGTCGGCTAGCCCCCAACCACCGGAAACCGGCGGTAACGCAATCCCAGGGCTGCAGCGACTAGTAGGCCGCAGCGACCGCCAGGGCAATGATGACGAGCGGAATCACCAGGAGCAGAGACAGGACAACCCCGAGCCACACCCACAAGGTTTGTACCCCACCCCTTGCTGCCACAATCATCAGTGCTTGCTCATGTGGTAACCCAGCGGAAGCCACCCGACCGACGACCTGCGTCGCCCGCCGAAAGACGAAATAGTTCGCGGCAACCGCCATCGCGATGAAGAACAGGAGGGCGCCGATCCCGGGCAACAGGAAGCTCGCGACCAGACCCCCGCCGAAGAAGCCGAAGCCGGGCTTATAGATCTTGCGATAGCCAAACCAGAAGAATCCACCAATAAGAGCCGCCCAATTCCACGATGGGTGCCATCGTGCCTCCCGATTGTTCATATCGCCACCTTCAGCGCTGGCGACCACAAAATCCCGGAATCGACGTTGGTAGTAGTCTCCCCACCGCGGACCTATATACGCCTCAAACAGCTCCTCTTCCTCGACCTCAGTGATGGAGCGCGAAGTGGTTTGCTGATATCCGCAGCTCGGACACGCCAGCGCCTGATAGGGCACAGGACGAGTGCATTTAGGGCACGCGATAGCTTCCATCTCGGACCTCAGAGATTCCATTTGGGTCCCTACAGGGTCGGGGGAGCAGTTAGATGGGCCCCGCGGTCACTTCAGGTACGCTCCTGTGGGTCAGGAGTTTGAAGATCTCTTAGGGGTTGAACTCATCGACAGGGAGGACGAGGGGACGA
>CANPVX010000165.1 GCA_947581815.1 Candidatus Indicimonas acetifermentans
CACCCGACCAGTTACCGGAACTGCTCGGCCAGTTGGCATACCATCAAGCCCGCATCAATCTTTCGCTGAATAGCCCGCCCAAACCTGCACCGACGAACGCGCTGGATCGCCAGCTAACGGCCCATGAAGTCAGCGAACTGCTCAGCCTATCCGAGAAGTGGGTTTACGCCCATAGGACGTTGCTCGGTGGGCGCAAGTTGGGCGGCTCGGTACGCTACAGCGAATGCGCTATACGCCGGTTTCTGGCCTCCCGATGAAGTGCTTGCCTTCTCTCACATCGGGCTATAAGATTGATACCCATGGGCGAGAGACTGAATAAGGCGATGAACAGGGCTCTCGATCGGGCCTCGATGTCGCTTACGACGCTGGCCGAGGAAGCCGGGCTGCACCACATCACGCTGAGGCGCTGGCGGATGGGTACTCGCAACGTCGGCCCTGACGCTGCACTGAAGGTAGCCAAGGTGCTGAAACGGCGTTCCAAGGAACTGGCCAAGCTCGCCCAAAAGCTCGAGGACATCGCTAGAGAGGAGGCGAAAAGATGAGCAGAAGAAAAGCAGGCCAGGGCTACGTGTTCAAGCCCAAGTACAAAGACAAGAAAACGGGCAAGCAGAAGGAAAGCGCAACGTGGTGGTGTGGGTACAGCATCCGGAGCGAGAAATACCGAGAGAGTACCGGCCACACGTCGCATAAGGCAGCAGTGGACTTCCTGAACGAACGGCTCCGACAAATTGGAAAGAACAAACCGTCACCGAAGGAAATCGAAGCGATCACCTTCGAAGATCTGATGGAAGCGATCCGGGGCCATTATACACGTAACCGGCTCAAGGGAAAGCGCCGTCTCGAGTCGGCCATCGGCGTCCTGTCCCGAAGCTTCGAAGGCTGGGCCGCTGTCGATATCACAGACGATGCGATCGAGGCCTTCCAAACGCGCAGGCTCGATCAAGGCAGGGCACCGGCGACGGTGAACTGGGATGTGAGCACGCTACGCCGCGCCTTCCGTTTGTTTAAGAAACGTGGGCTCACCGTACCCGACGTTAAGTCGCTCGTGGAGAACAACGTGAGGCAGGGTTTCGTCACCGAAAAAGAGCTCCAGAGACTGTTGACCGAACTGCCACTCGTCCATCGGGGCTGGACGGAATTTTGCTTCGTTACGGGCTGGCGCGTCGATTCCGAAGCGTTATCGAGAACGTGGGCGCACGTCGATCAGGAGAACGGCTTTATATTTCTCAATCCGAACGAAACGAAGAACGCGAAGCCCAGGCGGTTCCCTTTGATTGAGAGAGTCCGGCACATCCTCGACAAACAGTGGGAGCGAAAGGAACAGATCGAAAGACAGAGGCAGATCATCGTGCCGTGGGTGTTTATGTTAGATCACGGCGGCCCGATCAAGTATCCTGAGAAGTCGTGGAAGAGGGCGACGAAGGCAGCGGGGCTGGAAGGGCTCTTACGCCACGATCTCAGACGTGCTGCCATCATGAATATGGAGAGAGCCGGACTTCCCCGAAGCACTTCGATGGCACTCTCGGGCCACTTGAGCGCGTCGATCTATAACAGATATTGCATCCAGTCGGAACAGATGCTGAAGGAAGGCGGAGCCAGACTCCAGGCGTTACACGATGCCACGCCAGATCGAAAAGTTATACCCCTGACGAGATGAGAGGCAAAGTCAAGACAAAGTGAAGGGCCGAGAAGCCAATAACTACTTAGAAGTCGGTAGCATGTGTCCGTTTACCGACTAGCCGAATAACCCGAGGATGTGTAGAGATGAACAAGCTGACCATCTATCTAGCCGGCGAAATTCACAGCGACTGGCGCGTCGCGCTCCGAGCCGAGCTGGAACGTCGCGACCTTCCCGTCGAGTTCGTCGGACCCCAGGAGGTGCACGATCGCTCCGATTCCGTCGGCGAGGATGTACTGGGCGAGCAGCCTGGTAACCGGTATCGCGATCTGGTCGGGGCAGGGATCAACACCTTGCGCACGCGCGTGATGATGCGCAGGGCCGATATCGTCGTCGCCTATTTCGGCGAGCGCTTCAAGCAGTGGAACACGGCGGCCGATGCAGGCGCCGCGGTGGCGAGCGGCATCCCCCTCATCCTGGTGCGCGACTCCGACCTCAGCCACGCGCTGAAGGAGATCGATGCGATGGCCAGCGCCACGGTGGAGAGCTTGGAGCAGGCGGCCGAGGTGATCGCCTACATCTTCGAGTAGATGCCTCGGCGCGAGCGCTCTGACTTCGCCATGATGCTGCGTTGATTGGCGTCGATTCACCCCGATGCCCCCACAGATTCGCGTATCTACTATATAGAGCGTCTTGAGACCCTGAAAGCAGGCTCCCAGCGCTCCACGCACGGGCCAAAAGCGAAAACGCTTGCGGGAAGATTGGGGGCCGCCTAGCTTGTGGCGCCTCAGCCCGTACATCTCAACTACCTAAATCTCGCTGTCGCGGCGCACGACCATCAATCCTGGTTCCAAGACAGAGGAGGGGCGCGTGAACGACGAGCGTATTGACCCGTCGCGCGAGGGAACACCCGGCCTAGAGGGGGCGGGGGAGAGTCACCCCCGCGGGACCCTCGCCATCGTAGGAGTCTACGGCCTCCTGTTCGTATTGGGGTGGCTCTTCATCTACTTCTTCGTCTTCGTCCCGCGTGGGGCGCTGACGCCGTGAGGAGCCCATGAACGTCGACCTTTACGAGAAGTTCTGGATGTGGGCTGCGGCCGGCATCGTCGTCGTGTTCATCGCCTCGATCGGCTTCACGACATTCGGCCAGGCGATTCAGCCGCCCAGCCACATCGAGACGATCGACCCGCAGACCGTGCGCAGCGATGAGGAGTTCGGGCAGCCGGGGGTTACGATCAATCCGGACGGCAGCGCGACGGTCGTCGTGCAGGCGTTCCTTTTTGCCTTCTTGCCCACGGAGATCCGTGTTCCTCGCGGCCGGCCAGTCACCTTCAGGATGACCAGCCCCGACGTCATTCACGGGTTCCAGATCGTGCAAACCAACGGCAACACGATGGTGGTTCCGGGCTACGTGAGTCAGTTCACGATCAGCTTCGACCGGGCGGGCGAGTATTTGGTCGTGTGCAACGAGTATTGTGGCCTCGGCCATCACAATATGTACGCCAGGCTGATCGTAGAGGACGTTGTGGCTGCCGCGGCGGGGGGTGAGCGATGATTCCATCACGCAAGCTCGCTCTCGCGAACCTTTGGGTCGCTATCGTGGCTTTCACGGTCGCCTCCGCGATGGCGCTGATGCAGGCGCTGTCGCGCGCCGATCTCGACCTGCCGTGGCGCAGCGCCAAGATGTACTACTTATCGGTCACGGCGCACGGCGTGCTGATGGCCCTCGTGTTCACGACCTTCTTCATCATGGGGCTCGCCTACGCCTTCACCGAGCGCGCTTTGGACAGGCCGATCGAGGGTCCGAAGTTCGCCTGGGCGTCCTTCTGGGTAGCGATTGTCGGGACGCTGATGGTGACCGCGATGGTTCTCGCGGGTAAGGCGACGGTGCTGTACACGTTCTATCCGCCGCTTCAAGCTCACTCGCTGTTCTACATCGGCCTGGCGCTCCTCGTGATCGGCTCCTGGGGCTGGTGCTGGGTCATCATCCGAACCTACCTCGCGTGGAAACGGGAGAATCCGGATGCCCGCACGCCCTTACCCGTTCACGGCATCCTGGCGACCATCATCGTTTGGCTCATCGCCACCGTAGGCGTTGCCGCCGAAGTGGTTCTGCTCCTCATCCCGTGGTCTCTGGGGCTTACCCAGGTGATCGACCCGGTATTGGCCCGGATGCTGTTCTGGTGGTTCGGGCACCCGCTCGTCTACTTCTGGCTGATACCCGCCTACGTGGTTTGGTACACGGTCGCGCCCAAGGTGGCCGGCGGAAAGCTGTTCAGCGATCCGCTCACCCGGCTCGTGTTCGTGATGTTCATTCTCCTATCATCGCCGGTGGGCTTGCACCACCAGATGGTCGATCCGGGCATCGCAGCGGGTTGGAAGATGTTTCACACCTTTAACACCATGCTCATCCTTTTCCCGAGCCTGCTGACCGCGTTCACGGTCATCGCCTCCTTCGAGGTCGCCGGACGAATGAAAGGGGCTAAAGGCTGGTTCGATTGGCTGGAAGAGCTTCCCTGGAGCGATCCGACCTTTTCGAGCGTCGCGCTCGCTATGATCATCTTCGCCATCGGCGGTTTCGGTGGCGCTATCAACGCCGCCTACGGCATGAACGCCATGGTGCACAACACCGCGTGGATCCAGGGCCACTTTCACCTGACCGTCGGCACGGCGACCGCGCTGACTTTCATGGGGGCCGCGTACTGGCTGATGCCCAAGCTGCTCGGCCGTGACCTGGAGCTGACCCTGCTGGCCCGCCTGCAGCCGTATCTGTGGTTCATGGGGATGCTGCTATTCTCCATCGCCAATCACATGACGGGCCTCAAAGGCATGCCGCGCCGCGTCTATCAATTCGATTACGGGGGCAGCGAGATCGCCCAGCAGTGGATCGCCGGGACGGGGATCTCGGCCGTCGGCGGGTTCTTCCTGTTCGTCAGCGCGGCGTTCTTCGCGCTAGTGATGCTCGGAACTGGGCTTGCTGGAAAGAAGCGTGAACAGGAGCCGATCGAGTTCGCCGAGCCGCTGGAGCCGCCGGGCGGGAAGGCGCGGCTGCTGGATAAGATGGGCCTCTGGACGGGATTGGCCATCCTCTTGATGCTGGCGGCCTACGCACTGCCGCTGATCCAGCATCTCTCGCTCGAGCGCTTCGGAGCGCGTGGCTTTTCGCCTTTCTGACGCGGGCAAGAGGACTAGGCGCCGACCGGCCACATCAGCGGCGGGCCCCGGAACTGTCCTCCGATACGTAATATCGGCGCTGTCGCTTGTGGCGCACGGTACCAGAGGGTAGAATCGGTGAGCCGTACCGATATTCGCACTGGACAGGACGCCGATGACGCCACCATCACAAGGCCAACTCTGGACGACAGTCCGTAAAGCTCGCCTCATCCAGGTGCTAGCCGTCTACGTGGGTGCGTCGTTCGTCGTGCTGCAGGCGATCGACGTCCTCACCGAGCAGCTGGGCCTCCCCAACTGGGTCTTCCCCGGCGCCGTCGTTCTGCTGCTGATCGGGCTTCCCATCATCATGGCTACGGCGCTGGTGCAGGGGATCCAGGCCGCGGCACCCGAGCGGGCTGGCGAGGAATCGGCGTCTGAGGGGGCGCCGACCGCCAGCGACGCGGCGCCCGCCTCGCTCTCCGGCGGCGAGGTTCACGGGGTTGCGAAGCACTGGCTGACCTGGAAGAAAGCGATCCTCGGCGGGGTCCTGGCGT
>CANPVX010000166.1 GCA_947581815.1 Candidatus Indicimonas acetifermentans
CGCGAAACCCTCCCCTGTACTCGAAGATCGAGAACGGGTCCTTGCTGTCCAGAGATCGGGCGTTCTCGTAACCCAAGTGCAGACCGTAGGACCACACCCAGCGGGTGCCCTGTTCCAACCGCAGCTTGCCGTCGACGTACTTCGCATCGTAGTAGTTGCGGTAGTCCGCCCCGAGGATGAGGCTAGAAGCCGAGTTCTCGATGTTGTTCTGGATCCATTCGTCGTTCGAGCGCACGGCTCTCCCCGCCCCGATCTCCACTGCGTGGCGCCCGAAAGGCCACCTGAATGTCAGGTCGCCATCGAGCTTCCCACGGGCCGATCGAAGCCGCAGCCGAGCCGCAGCCTCGGGAACCCAGGGCGACGCGCCCCGCTCGAGATCGATGCCCCAGAGAATCGTCAGCGCGTTGACTCGGTCGTAGCCCGGAACGAGAAACCCCTTCAGTCCCGGCAGGCGCAGCTCGGCGCCCCCTCCGGGCGCCGAAATCACGTACGTCCCGGGGCGCGGGTCGTCTACTCGATAGTCCAGAGTGGATCCAACGATCGGCGGCGACCTGAGCTGAGCCAGAGTCGAACCATAGAAGCCGCCGTTCAGAACCACGACCGCGCCGTCGATCCGCCCGCCAGGACGCATGAAAACGTCGCTCTCGACAGCGATTAGATCGCCAACGATCGTGCCCTCAACCCGCAAAGTGGCCGACAGAAGCACCACGTCCACGCCCACAATGTCGCCCGCCGCGAGGATCGTGTCTCGAACGAAGACCTGGTAGCTGTTCCGAGCCAGAACGCGCTTCACCACCTCGTCGGCGAGCGGCAGACCCCGGCTCCCCCCCCCCTTTCGAAACTCGACCGTCTGGCCAGCCGTCCTGGACGCCAGCAGGCCGCCTACAAGCTGGAGCAGGAGCAGCAGCCCCAACCCCCGCCCCCACCCCCGCCGCAGGAGGCGAGCTACAGACATCCAGCCCGTTCCAGGTAGTTGCGCAGGATCGTATCCCCTACGGTCGTGCCGATCGACTCGGGGTGAAATTGAACCCCCCAGGTCCGATGCTCGACATGCTGGACCGCTTGGATGACGCTGTCGTCGCGCTCGTCTGTCCAGGCAACGACCTCGAGTACCTCGGGGAGGTTCTCCCGCTCGACGACCAGGGAGTGGTACCGCGTGGCGTCGAACGGAGACTCGATGCCCGACAGGATCCCCCGACCCTCGTGATGCACCCTGGAGATCTTCCCATGCATCACCTTCGGGGCCTGGCCCACAGACCCTCCGAGCGCCGCGGCGATGGCCTGATGCCCCAAGCACACGCCCAGGATCGGAACCGTCCCTGACAGCTGATGCACGAGCTCCACCGACATACCCGCTTCCGCCGGCGTCTTCGGGCCTGGCGAGATGACGATGGCCGATGGCCGACGCGCCTCGATCTCCGCGACCGACAGCTCGTCGTTGCGCACGACGCAGCACTCCACCCCAAACGCTCCGATCGCTTGGGCCAGATTCCAGGTGAAGCTATCGTAGTTATCAATAATTATTAACATAACTTACGAGACTACACGGACGTGATTAGAAGCGTGCGCGCCGCTCCCCGACCAACGCCGCACAGCGATTCGCCCGGACGAGCATGGGCATGGATCTGGCGCCTCCCCCCGGAGGGTTGCGCCCGATCCTAGGCCCGGGGATGATAAGTTCGGTGCACCTCTGAGAGGTAGGTGCGATCCAGGTGAGTGTAGATCTGGGTCGTCGAGATGTCGGCATGACCCAGCATCTCCTGAACGGCCGCCAGGTCGGCGCCCCCTTGCAGCAGGTGGGTCGCGAAGGTGTGGCGGAGGGTATGGGGGGTTACGTGCTTGCGGATGCCCGCCCGCCCCACATTCTTGCGCACGATTTTCCAGGCGCCCATTCGACTCAACGGCTTCCCTCGCTGGCTCAAGAACAGAACGCCGCGCGTTCCGCCTCGCTCCGTCGCCCGGGCCAGAACCGGTCGCGCTTCCTTGAGGTACTCATCGAGGTATTCTGCCGCGGCACGCCCTACAGGCACGATCCTCTCCTTCGAGCCTTTCCCGTGTACCCTGATCAGCCGCTCCTGCAGATCGACGTCCCTAACCTTCAAGCCTATCAGCTCCGAGATGCGAACTCCTGTCGAGTACATCAGCTCGAGCAACGCCCGATCGCGGCGCGCCAACGGTTCCCCCCCTTCGGGTGCCGCGAGAAGGGACTCGATCTCCGTGCGGGAGAGAACTGAGGGGAGTCGCCGACCTGTCTTAGGGCCTTCCAGGAGCTCGCTGGGGTCCGACTCGATCACGGCCTCCGCCTGCAGGAAGCCGAAATAGCAGCGGATCGCGGAGACCTTCCGGCGTATCGTGCTCGCGCCACGCCCCGACTCGCGCAGGGCATAGATGAACTCTCTGAGATCAGCGGTCTCTACGGCTTCCGGGCCAGCGAAGTCTCGCTCCTCGAGATAGACCACGAACTGCCCCAGATCGGTGCCGTAGGCTGACGCGGTCGCCGAAGAGAGTCCTCGCTCGAAGAGGAGGTACTCCTCGAAGCGTTCAAGCAAGTAGAGGCGGCTAGGCTCTTCCATCACGGCTCGGGCTTACCCCCAGGAGCGGATTCCGGGTGATGATGCCGGGTTCTCCACCACAAGACGAATACCAGTACCGCGAGCAGACCGGCAAGTATCGCCAGCAGGCTGTTCAGGTTAGTGAACACCCTGAAGATAGCCTCCCAGTTGCGCCCTGCCAAAGTCCCCAGCAAGACCAGCAGCCCGTACCAGATCGCTGATGCCAGTCCCAAAGGCAGGGCCGTACGCCAAAACGGAAGGCGGCTGACGCCCGCGAAGACGGGGACGAGAGCTCGAAATCCAGGCAAGAAGCGGCTGACGAATATGATCTTGGAGCCGTGCCGCGCGTACAGCCTACCCAGGCGCTCCAGCTGGCGGGGCCGCAGAAGCCAGTGGCCGAGGGGGGTCGCGAAGAAACCTCTTCCCCAGCTGCGGCCCGCCTGGTAGACGCCCAGGGCGCTGCCGACATTGAAGAGCCACGTGGCCAGAAAGACCCCGGCGGGCGTCGCCCTCCCCTGCGCGGAGATGAAGGCGCCGGCAAAGACGAAGGTGTCGGCGGGAATGGGTGGGAAGATGTTCTCGATCGCCGCCCCAACACCGACGACCAGGTAGACGATGAGGGGATGCAAATTTCCCAGGTACGCGAGGATCCCTTGGAGGAGCGCCGGTTCGATCAAGGGGTCTAGTTAGGGCAACTCGGGCTCGCTGATGCGGTCGATGAGGGCCACAGCCCAGGCCGCGATCCCCTCCGCGCGGCCGAGCGCGCCGAGGCCCTCCGCTGTCGTGGCCTTTATCGACACGAACTGCGGCCCGACCCTCAGCACGCCACCGAGGCGCTCCCGCATCGCATCGATCCTGGGGCCGAGACGCGGCCGCTCGGCTACCACTGAGACATCGATGTTCACTACTTGGTAGTCTGCGGACTCCAGCTTGGCGACGACGTCGCCGAGTAACTCGAGGGAGGAGGCATCGCGCCAGGCTTCGTCATCATCCGGGAAGTGCTGGCCGATGTCGCCCAAGCCCGCTGCGCCGAGGAGCGCATCCATCACCGCGTGGGTCACGACGTCGGCATCGCTGTGCCCCAGCAGACCGGATTCACCCTCGAATTCGACTCCGCCGAGGATGAGGCGGCGGCCGTCGGCGAAGCGGTGTACATCGAAACCGATCCCTGTCCGCATGGATCTCTTGAGTCCTTAGCTTGCTCTTCAGAGCGCGACGTCGTCACGAACGCCGCCGCGGCCGTTCGCGTGGCGGTTCCGATCCGAGTGCACGGAGTTTCCTAAATAAGTGGCAAGGGCGCGTGAGACAAGATGGGTTGCGGGCGGAGGCGCGCATCTACCCCAAGAGGGGTCGGGAGGGGTCGGGAGGGGTCAGGAGGGGTCAGGAGGGGTCGGGAGGGGTCGAGCTCACTCCGTCTTACCCGCCAACTCCGTCATCCGCTCGATGGATTCGTGCATGGCCGATGTGATTCCCTCGATCTCCTCGGCGCCATTGCCGGCGACTGCAGCCACGTTGAGCTTGCGGGCATTCGTGAGGAACCCGTGAAGCTCCTGGCGGAAACCCAAGTAGCGGCGCTCGCTCGTCAACAGGGGGCTGGCGGCGTACCAGACACCCATCAGCAAAACCATCATCCCAAGCGTGACTGCGGCTACCTTGACGTTGTGATCCCAAAAGAAGATGAGGCTACTGTAGACGAGCGCGATCCCTACCATCACCGCGGCGAGCTGAAGGTGACGGTTTATCCTTCGGCGCCAGCCTCTACGTTGCTCTATTGCCCTCATAGTATGCCTCGCTCCATACGAGTCGTGCGCGACTCGTTCCTACGGCGACAGGCCTCACCATTCAGCGCTGCTCGACCGCCGACTAAGCAGTAGATGCGATCTCAATTAACGAGGGAGGACGATTCGCGATACCTCGGCACCGAGGTCATGCGGGTGGCCCGCGGCCAGCTGCCCTAAGAAAAGTGTATCCAACCTCGCCCGGAATCAAGGTTGAAGCGGGCTCGGAGCACCAACACTTGCTCCGCCGCCTTGCTCTTGTGGGACCGCTTGCGGATACTCCCGTGCCCCCTTATGCATCTGAGTTTACGATGCTTAAGTTTAACTAAATCAACAATATACAACATTCGCAACAATTCAAACTTCCTACGCGATAGGGGCGTGAGCATGAAAGGCCAACAGTCTCCAAGGGGAAGCAGCCGATCTCGAGGGCGGCGCCGCCAATCCCTAAAGGGACGCCGCGAGTTCCTGCGGCGGGCCACTCTGGCGGCAGGTCTAGGGTTTGTAGCTCCCTTGATTCTGGACGCTGTGTCGACGCCTAATCTGAACGCCGAGCTCAGTCCTGGCGCTGGGACTGACCAGCAAGGTGACGCCTCGTAGGGGGAAGTCCAACACCAGTCGAGAGTTTCTGCAGCGCCGATGGCGACCGCCCGGCGCGTCTTCATCAAATCAATTAGAATCTTCCTACGATCCCGGCGGGTTCTGCGGTTCTCAGCAAACGGGGGCGGGGGCTGCTACGGGTTCCGCTTCCACGAGCGTGTAGTCCTGATATCGTGGCTTCGGAATGAAATCGGCGTCCTCGATCAACCGCACGATCTCCGCCTCGGGCATGATGAATTCTGTTCCTGCTGCCGATACGACGTTCTCCTCGATCATCAGCGACCCGAAATCATTGCAGCCAAAGCGCAGCGCGATCTGGGCCATCTTGGGACCCTGGGTCACATAGGATACCTGGAGATTATCCACGTTATCCAAGACGA
>CANPVX010000167.1 GCA_947581815.1 Candidatus Indicimonas acetifermentans
CGCGTCTGTCCCGACCGTCTCGACCCCGACGCCGAGCACGTCGCGATCGTGTGCCAGCAGCTCTGAAGCCTCCGCACTGAAGCCCGGAGTGTGGGGCCCGCTCTCCGACTCATTCAGGAACTCCGCCGGATCTGTGCGCACACTCCACCCGCTTCGGAGGAGCACCCAGGCGCCAGCAGGGATTCTGCCGTACTCGACCTCCCAGGCTTCGATCCGTTCCGCAGTCAGCAGATAGTCCGGGTCGGCCTTCACCTCTCGCGTCACGTCGATGACGCAGGCCGGCCCGACGAAACGGTCGGCGGGGATCGTATCGCACGTGTTGTCCGGCAGGTCTTTTCCCGTGACCCAATGCACCGGCGCGTCGAAGTGCGTTCCCGTGTGCTCGCCCAGCTTCAGCGTGTTCCAGTACCAGGCGGGTCCCTTATCGTCGTAGTGCGAGATCACCTCCATCGTGACCCCCGGCGATGAGGCGAACATCGGTGGCAGGTTTATCACCGGTGTATCCGGCCCGAGCGGTTGGGTCAGGTCGATCACTTTGAGACGACCGGCGTTCAGCTCGTCCACGAGCTTCAACAGGATGTCCGACATGGATCCCTCCACCGTTAGGCGCGCTCGGCGCTCACACTCTCCAGATAACGTTGAAACTGAAACCGATTTTCCAGCAGGCCGAGATCGGTCACGAACGCCTTGGGCCCCACCGCCTCCACCTTCGCGACGATCGTCGTCAGCTCGTCGGCGGCGAGCGCTTCGCTGAAGGCGGCGCTGAACTCGTCGAGCGCCTTCACCGCGCGGGTTCGGGGCACGCCGGCTGCCGCCGCGATCCCCGCCAGATCGCTCCCCGTGGACGTGGCGGTCGGGAAACCGCCCACCGATAGCAGGCTCTCGTTGTCGAACACCACGTGAACGAGGTTGCGCGGCCGGTAGCGGCCCAGGGTGGTCAGGCCGCCCAGGTTCATGAGCAGCGAGCCGTCCCCATCGAAGACCACGACCTGAAGCCCGGGTCGGGACAGCGCGATGCCCAGCCCCAGCGACGAGGCCAGCCCCATCGCGTGCTGCAGGTAGAAAAAGTTCGGCCGATGCCCGATCGACTGGAGCTCGGCGGCCACGGCGCCCATGATCGTGACGACGACGCAGTCTTCGAGCTCCGCGTATATCTCCTTCAGCGCGTCGATGCGCAGCATCATCCCTCCTCCCACATCAGATCGCGACACAACAGCAGCGCGGTCGGCTTGTTGGTCGAGGACGCCAGGGTCTGAGCTTTCGCGATCCGCTGCGCGACGTGCTCGGGATCGTCGAGGAAAAGGTACGGTATGCGCAGAGCCTCGAGCAGCGGCTCGGTCACCGCGCCACCCTCCGTCTGCCACGGGTCGCGCTCGCCGAATTCGCCCCGGTAGCTGATCAGCATGAGCAACGGGATGCGGTAGAGTTGGGCGCCGGAGACGATGCCGTTGATCGAAGCGAGAAAGCCGTGGTTCTGCATCAGCATCGCCGACTTGACCCCGGCGAGGTGGGCGCCGAACGAGATCCCGACGCCTTCCTCCTCCTTGGCCAGCCGGACGAGCGTCACGTCCGCGTCCTCTTCGGCCATTCGGATCAGGTGGACCAGCCAGGTCTCGGGGAGCGCCGAGATGAGCCGCACCCCGCAATCCTTCTTGAGAGCGTCGAATATGATCTGAGAGCTGTCTACAGAAACGGGCATACGACCGCTCTCCTGCGTTACACGGCGTGACACCGCCGCTGTGGAATGATTGGCCATTCAAGAGAAGGCCCAATCGCACGGCTCGCAACGGGCTCCTCGGAATCCGTCCGGAGATGGAAGCGATCGCTTGGCAGGGGCACGGTACGGGCCCTACTTTTGGGGCACATGCACAGTCACGACGAACCGCTCATTCGCGAACAGCAAGACCAAACGGTCATCCTCCGACTCAACCGGCCCGACCGCCTGAACGCCGTCAACCTTCCCATGTACGCGGCCCTCGAGTCGGAGCTGAGGGGTCTGATCGCCGACCGCGAGGTACGCGCGTTAATGATCACAGGTAGCGGTCGCGCCTTCTGTGTGGGCGCCGACCTCAAGGCGCACGGGGAGGGGGAGTTGAGCCTCGATGAGCGGAAGGGCTACGTCGATGCTGGCCAGCGCGTCCATCGGTTGCTGCAGACGATCCCCAAACCGGTCGTGGCCGCCGTGAACGGGCACGCCATCGGAGCGGGCCTCGAGCTGGCTCTGTCTTGCGACTTCATCATCGTCGCCGAGGACGCAAAGCTTCGCCTGCCTGAGATCGGGTTGGGCACGTTCGTCGGCGGCGGCGCGACCTACACGCTCGCCCAGCGGGTCGGCTACACCAAGGCTAAGGAACTCATCATGCTCGGCCTGATGTTCTACGGAAAGGAAGCTGAGGCGATGGGGCTCGCGAACGCCGCGCTGCCGGCCGATGCCGTACTCGAAGCGGCCAGCGAGTTGACTGCCGAGCTTTCCCGCAAGGCTCCTATCTCGATGGCTTTCGCGAAGCGGTTGCTCGATCGGGCCCGCGACGTCGACTCGGAGACCGCGTTGCGCCTGGAGGCGCGCGCGCTGCTGCAATGCATGGAAACGCGCGATTGGCGTGAGGGTATCGACGCGTTCAATGAGAAGCGCGACCCGAACTTCATCGGAGAGTGATCGGAGATCGACAAGGTGACCCATCCTCTCCAGCCGATCCTTGAGCCACGCTCCGTCGCCGTCATCGGTAGCTCCAGCAACCCCCGCAAGCGCGGTTATCAGGCGGTGCGCGCGCTCCTGGACGCTCGATACGAAGGCGAGATCCATCCGGTGAACCCCAGCGGCGGCGAATTGCTGGGATTAGCGGTCGCTACATCGGTGGACGCGCTGGCCGCGACCCCCGACCTCGCCCTCGTCTGCACTCCCGCCGAATCGGTTCCCGCCGTCCTCGAGTCCTGTGCCCGGAGGGGTATCCCGGGCGCCGTAGTGCTCGCCGTCGGCTTCCGCGAGTCCGGCGCGGCCGGCGCTGCTCTCGAGGACCAGATTATGAATATTGCGCGCCGTACGGGCATCCGTGTCGTCGGCCCAAACACTTCTGGGATCCTCAACACGACGATCGGGCTCAACCTGGTTGGCGTGAGAGATGTGCCTAAAGGCCGGCTCGCCATCGTCTCCCAATCGGGCAATGTCGGACTCGCCCTCATGCTCCAGGCCGCAGCTCGCTCGCAGGGCGTGTCGGTCTACGTCGGTGTTGGCAACGAGACCGACGTCGCCATCCACGAGTACCTCGACTACCTGGGGAGTGCCGATCACACATCTGCCATTCTCATGTACATCGAGGGCTTCCAAAAAGGCGAGCGCTTCATCGAAGTCGCGCGGCGCGTGAGCCTCCAAAAGCCGATCGCACTCCTCAAGGGCGGTAGATCCGGCGGCGGCGATGCGGCCGCTCGCTCCCACACGGGCGCGATCGCCGGTTCAGCGCTCGTACTTCGCTCGGCTCTCAAGGCAGCGGGCGTGCACCTCGTCGAGCGTTCGGACGAGCTGCTCGCTATCGGCGAAACGCTGGCGAGTCAGCCGCCCGTGCGTTCCGGCTCGGGGGTCGTGGTCCTCTCCGACGGCGGAGGTTACGCTACGCTCGCCGCCGATCTGTTGAGTGAGCAGGGTGTAAAGATGGCCAGCCTGTCCGAGGCGACACGGACCGTTTTGCGCTCGCTGCTGGGCCGCGCGGCCAGCGTCGACAACCCGGTGGACGTGGCAGGGGCGGGGGATCAGAACCCTGAGGTGTTCGCTCGCGCCATCGAGACGATCTTCGCCGATCCGGCGACGGGCGGCGTTCTGATGGCGGGTTTGTTCGGAGGATACGCGATACGCTTCTCGGAAGAGCTTGCCGCCGTCGAGTCTGAGGCCGCCACGACCATCGCCGCCGTCGCGGCGCGGGCGCGGCTGCCGTTGGTCGTGCAGTCTCTATACGCCACGGCTCACAGCGAGCCCCTCCGACGTCTCGGCCGCGCTAGCGTCCCCGTGGTGGAATCGCTCGAGACGGCCGCCGCGTGTATAAAGGCAGCCTACGAGCGCGGGGTCTTCCTAAGCGGCGCGGCTATACGGGTGCGGCCCAGCCCTCCCGCGCCGCGCGGCGAGGAGCCCGTCACGATCGCCAAGGCGAGAGAAGAGAGGCGCGTTGCGCTGAACGAAGTGGAGGCTCGCTCGCTGGCCGTCGAGTCCGGGGTTGAGGTCGCGCCCGCGTCCTTCTGCGAGACGGCGGAGGAGGTCGGCGCGGCCATCGAGCGCACGCGTGCGCCGGTGGCGATAAAGGTCGTTTCGCCCTCCATCCTCCATAAGAGCGAGGCAGGCGGAGTCGCCCTCGATGTGAAAGACGCTCGAGAGGGAGCCGCGGCGTTCCGCCACGTCGTCGAATCGGCGACTGCGTACGCTCGCGATCGCGGCATCAGCCCGGACATACTCGGCGTCCTCGTCGTTCCGATGCTTCCCATGCCCGTCGCGGAGCTGATCGTCGGAGCCAGGCGCGACCCTCAGTTTGGCCCGGTCATCACAGTCGGCGCCGGTGGGGTCGCAGTCGAGTTGCTGGGTGATGCGGCCCTGCGCCCGCTCCCCATCTCGGTCGAAGATGCGCTGGATATGTTGGGCGATCTTCGCCTGGCGCCCGTGTTGAGCGGATACCGCGGGCAGCCCTCTGCCTCCAAAGATGCTCTGGTCGAGGTCATGCTCGGCGTCGCCAAGTGCTTCCTGGCAAACCCACAGCTGTCGGAGCTCGAGCTGAACCCCGTGTTCGCGTACGAAGAGCGAGCGACCGCGGTTGACGTGCGTGGACTGCTCCTCGATGTTGGCTCTTTATCTGCTTCCTAACGACCACACGGTAGCGAACGAGCCCTGTCACGCCAGCTCGGCGCGACAGGGCTCTACTTCGCCATGAACTAAATATGATACGATACGATAGGTACGAGCGATCTTACATACCTCCGGGACTAGATATCGTCGTCGCCTCTCCAAGCCGCTTCGACATGACTTCCTTCACCACATCGTCCGGCAGATAAGGCGACGTCAGCAGCCGCTCCAGGCGGATGACCGTTCGATCCATATCGATCTTCTTTCCTGACTGCCCCTGTACCCAGGCTTCGTCGGCGAGCGCCCACACCTGGGTCACCAGGTCGCCGAAAATGGCCGCCTCATCGGCCAGGTCATCGAGCCTGGCGATGGCGCTCTGGTACATGCCTTCGTGGTAGAAGGACGCCGCCTGGCGGTGAACGGCGAGGGCGGGGAATTCGCCGTCGGCTCGAA
>CANPVX010000168.1 GCA_947581815.1 Candidatus Indicimonas acetifermentans
CTCCGGTGGCACGTTCTCGTCGACGATCAGGTGGGAGGGGATATCGTCCCGGGTCGTGTTCCCCGACTTGAACACCCCGTCCACCTTGCTCACGGCTAGGTCGCCGGCGGGCGGCTTCGCCGAGGGCGTCACCTCCCGCGGCTCCGCCGCATCTTCCGAGACCGCGATTCGGCCGCCGAGCAGGGCGCCGGCGGTCGCGGTCATGAGCGCCGCCTTCACCCCGCCGCCATAGAAGCCCGACTTGAAGGCGAGCCGCATGTTACGGGTCCGGTAAAGATCCTTGTGGATGAAGCTCTGCCGCACGAGCTCGTCGTAGCCGCTGAGGCCGCCCACCGACGTGTCATCCCTCTTGAGCGCATCGAAGATCGTCCGCGCGGCGAACATCCCCGATTGCACCGCATAGTGGATCCCCTTCAGCGAAGGCACATCGACGAACCCAGCGCAGTCGCCCGTCATGAGCAGCCCATCTCCGTGCAGCCGCTCGGGCAGCGAGTAGTAGCCGCCCTCCGGTATCGTCTTCGCTCCCCACTCGGCCAGCTCGCCGCCCTCCAGCAAGTCGGCGATCAGCGGATGCTGCTTCATCTCCTGTAGCAGCGCGTGCACGTCGAGGGAGCTCTGATGGTAGTCGAGCCCGACGACGAGACCGAGCGAGACCAGGTCATCGGCCATCGGATAGATGAAGCTTCCGCCGAAAGCGTCCTTCGGCAGCGGCCAGCCCAAAGTGTGTATGATCGAATCCAGCGGCCGCTTCGTCTCCCACAGCTCCTTAACCCCGAGCGCGTAGATCTGCGGATTCGGCGACTCGATCCCCTGCCACTCGAGGTATGCCTGCGTGAGCGAGCCGCGGGTGCCTTCCGCCAGGACGGTCACGCGCGCCGACACGTCGGTCGGTGCAGAATAGCCGCCGCCTGGGTTCCCTTCCCTGTCGAGACCCATGGCCGCCGTCCTGACGCCCTCCACCCGACCTCCCTCGACCAGCAGCGCGTCGGCCGGGAAGCCGTTGAAGATGTTGACCCCCGCCGCCTCCGCCCGCTCGCCCATCCAGCGCACGATCTCGCTGATCGACGCCACGTAGCTCCCCCGGTTGCGCATCGTCGGCGGCGCTGGGATGCGGATCTTGCCCTTTTCCGTCAGCACGTAGACGCGGTCGCCCGGCGCCGGCCTGTTGAACGGCAGCTCCGAGTCGCCTACGCCGGGGAAGAGCTCGCGGAACGGTCTGGGCTTCACTATCGCACCGGAAAGGCAGTGCTCACCCAGCCCGTCCGACTTCTCCAGCACGCCGATCTCCAGGTTGACGAGCTCGACGTCGTACTCCACCAGGCGGGCCAGCTCGATCGCTCCGGCCAGACCAGCGGGGCCGCCGCCCACGAACAGCACGTCCATGGACACCGCGTCCTCGCCTGGCGGCTCGTGTACGATCAGCCGGTCCAGCGGCAGACCGGGCTGGTGGTCGGCCGGCGTAATCGTCTTCCCGGCGTTCGTATTAGAGTCGCTCGTCATCGCTCCGCCGCGATTGGCGTGAGGAATTTCTGGATTGGGGCACGTTACCTGTGGAAGATGTCGCGTGGACGCCGCCTCGTCCATAGTCGGTATTCGGTATTCGGTACTCGGTATTCTGTATTCGATATTCAGGCTGGACTAGCCTCTGAAACCTCTGCGGCACTATTCTGGTTCCAGAAGCAGTGTAACGCGGAGCCATCCATCCCAGACAGGAAGTCATACATATGAGCCAGAGCGCGAGGCGCGGCCTGACACTCTTCGTCCTTACCGGCCTGCTGGCTACGCCGCCGGCGCAGGCGGCGGCCCAGGAGAACTACGACGACGAGCCCGCCTGGAGGACGGATCTGTCCAAGTATATCGTCCACCCCGACTCGCTGGCGGACGCCGGCCGGCGCGACCGTGTCCCGTCGATCAACGACCCGAAGTTCGTGTCGAGCGAGGAGGCGGCCGAGTGGCTGGGTGACCGGGAGCCGGTAGCGGTGCTGACGCTCGGCGGTGAGATGAGAGCGTATCCGGTGCAGATCCTGCTCTACCACGACGTGGTGAACGACTGGATCGGCGACACGCCCGTGCTTGTCAGCTTCTGTATCCTCTGCGGCAGCTCCATCGCCTTCGATCGCCGTTTCGACGGGCGGGTCCTCGAGTTCGGGTACGCCGGTCTACTCAACAACTCGAATCTGGTCATGTACGACAAGCAGACCGAGACGTGGTGGGGTCAGATCGTGGGCGAGGGGCTGGTCGGGGACTACGCGGGCGAGCGGCTCGACATGATCGCGGCGCCCGTCATGAGCTTCAAGGACTTCAAGGCATCAGCCCCGGACGGGCGGGTGCTCTCGAGGGATACGGGTTTCGATAAGCCCTACGGTGAAGGGCGCCTGGTGGAGTACGATGGCAACCCTAACCCCATCAAGCGGGTCTTCTGGAAAGACGTCGACGTCCGCCTGTCCGCCAAGGAACGGGTGATGGTGATCGAGAGCGGCGACGACATCGTCGCTGTACCCTACGAGGCGCTGGGCGAGCGGCGGCTCATCACGACCGACGTCGGCGGCACGGAGTTCGTCGTATTCTGGGGGCCCGGCACGGCCAGCATCTACTCGGAGGTGACTGCGGACGGGCACGACGTGGGCGCCGCCGTCGCTTACTACACCGAGATCGATGGTCGCCGGCTGCGCTTCAAGCCTGCGGGCGAAGGGCGCTTCGAGGACCGCGAGACCGGGAGCGTCTGGACGCTGGCCGGCGATGCGATCGAAGGGCCGTTGGCCGGCCGCTCGCTAAGGCCCGCCGAGGCCGCGGTCCACTTCTGGTTCGTCTGGGCCGCCTACCGGCCGGAGACCCGAGTGGTTCAGCGCTAGGTCGGCGGCAGTCGATCGTCAGCGCTCTCTCAGCCGATCGATTTCCCGCTGGAAGAAGACTTTGAACTGGTCCGGCGCCAGCGCCAGTCCCTTTTCGAAGCTCGCGATGGCATCTTCGCGCATATCGGCGCGCGCCTGGACGCCCCCGAGCGTAAAGTAGACGTTGGACGACTCGCCGTTCACCTCGATCTCCAGCTCCAGGATCGCGATCGCGGCATCGACCTCTCCCTCCCCGGCGAGCTGCTCACCCAAGCCGATGAGCGTCCCCGAGCCGAAATTGTACGCGAAGCCGCCGTAGTACTCCTCGCGAAGCTCTCGGTACCGGGCGATCGCGGCTTCGACGCCGGCGCTATCAATCGTCGCCGCCAGCAAGTCATCAAGCATGACCGGTCGGTTGTTCGTCCGATGGCAGGTCATGCACGTCACCTCGATCCGCTCCTCGGCGGGCACGCCCAGCTCGGTCAGCCGCTCGAGGTGCGAACCATTGATCGCCTGCACCATCTCGATCATCACGCGGGCTTTTTGTTTGGTCAGCTTGTCGTCCGCAGGGAAATCGTATTGAGTGAGATCCGGTCCCTCGCCTACATGGCAGAAGCTACAACGCACCCCGAGGGCGCTGGCGAAGCCCCTCATATACTGCCCGAGCACGCGTCCCTTCACGTTCTCGGGCAGCACCTGCAAGTTCTCGGGCTCTTCCGGCCAGCGGAATCCCTGGCCCATGAGGGAGCTGGCGCTGAAGGCGAGAAGACCACTCACGACGACTAGGATGGCCAATAGAGAGCGCTGCCGACGTTTCGTTGGCGTGCTTCGCATGAGCTTCCCTTTGGCGGCGTTTGGGTGCGACTACTATGAAGCCTTCAGCAACCTATGTTGAGCCGAGACCGGGTGGCGAGGCGACGAGCTTGGGACCAACTCACGGAGTCGTGTGACGAAAGGCATCGAGCGCGCGATGAAAACCCGATCCGAGTTTCGGCCACGGCACCTCTCTGATAAGGATCGGTGATGGGCCAGCGTCGATCTGCTAGTGATAGGGACGATGCGTTGATTGGGCTGCCCGACTAGCGCTTTGTATACCGACCGTCGAACGCCGTCTGAAAAGTCTCGCCGCCGTCGTTCGAGACCTGCCAGTGCTGGCGCACGCTTCCGTCTTCGTTCGGCGTCCAGCTGAGGCGATCGGTCACCTTCCCCTGCGGTCCCTCCCGCTCGCCCTCGAGGACCATGCTGCCGTCCTCGAGTCCGCCGTGCAGGTGGAGGATGAGGCCGCCGCCTCCGACCCAGGTCTGGCTCCACTGCCCCGTGCCCGGGTCGTACATGTTGATGCTGCTGCCGGTGTTGCCGCCTGCCGATCGCCAGCTCTCCAGCAAGCCGCACCCGTCGCCGATCATAGCGATCGTGTTCGCACCGACGACCTGGCCCTGTGGGTCCGACACCGTCCAGTCACCGATCCAGAAATCGAACTGACGCCGCTCCACACCCTGGCAAGCCTCCGAGATGACCGCCGGTGAGCTGGCGGTGGCCGATTCTTGACCGTATAGCCCAGGCGTCAGAGCCAAACCGATCGTTGCGGAGAGCGACAACAGACGAACGACGTAATTTCGCAAGAGGGGCCTCCTAACCAGCGCCGAGCGCCGTATTCGAGATTGGACTGCAGCTTAACTGGGCAAACTACCACCCGAAGGGAAGAGAGTCCAAGTCGCTGCGCCGGATCGCTGAATAGAGGGGATGAACCGTCGATGGGTTGTGACCAACCGCGGCCTCAGCCCGCCCCCGCCCCCGCCCTCACCTGCTCCTCCAGCGCCTCGGCCTTGACGCGAAGGTGCGACGCGTGCCAGACCGGCTCGCCATCCCGGAACACGATCGCTTGGGGAGACTCGTGCCGTATCCCGTACCTCTCGGCGATGTCGTCGGAGAGGGCGCGGCTTCGGAGCACGTCGACCACGCCGATTGTGATGTGCGGGAAGTTCGTCGAGAGCTGCTTCACCTCTCGTCCTGCCATCGTGGAGATCCAGCACGCCGGGCTGTGCTTGAACAGTACGACCGTACCAGAGGCGACCCATTCCTCCAGCTCCGCGGTGCTGGTCAGCTCCCTTTGGCCGCCCGCCGATGTAGACCGAAGCGCTCCGCTCATCGACTCCGCTCCCGCGGACGCTGCCGCGGTCTTTAAATCCACGTCGAGTTGGAGCCCAGAGGTTAGGACGGCGGCGACAGCCTGTCAAACACTGGCGTATCCCCGTTATACGTGGTTTCCACGATTGCGCTTCTTTGCGAGGCTACCCAACATGGCATCGCCAGAGTGGGGCCTCTGGCACCTTCATCCCTCTGAGAAGGGAGGTGGAGAGAGGTGACCTCCTCAGGGGAACCCTGTCCCGGTCCCCACCAGGGAGCTTCGCA
>CANPVX010000169.1 GCA_947581815.1 Candidatus Indicimonas acetifermentans
CGGGCCAACGCTAGAGGGCGTCATCGAGACGGGCAGACGCGCGCGTGAGGAATTGGAGGCGCTCGACGCGGCGCAGTTCGAGCTGGAGGCTGCATCCGGGCGGGCGGAAGAGCTCGCGAACAGGCTCGGCAAGCTCGCGGCGCGGCTCAGCGAAGCCCGGCGCGAGGCCGCGGAAGCCCTCGGCAGTGAGGTGACGTCACTGCTCCCCGAGCTGGGGATGCCCGACGGCAGGTTCGAGCTCCGCCTCGCGAGCCGGACGACGGTCGCCTCGACGGGCTCTGAGGAGATCGAGTTTCAAGTCACGCTCAACCGGGGATTCGAGCCGCGGCCGCTGTCGAAAGTAGCCTCCGGGGGCGAGCTGAGCCGCGTGATGTTGGCGCTCAAGACGATTCTGGCCAAGCTGGATCGGACCGCGACCCTGATCTTCGACGAGATAGATGCCGGAATCGGCGGGGTCGTGGGCCTGAAGGTTGCCGAACGGTTGAAGAGCGTCGCTGAGCATCACCAAGTCTTCGTCATCACCCATCTGCCACAGATCGCCGCCCTCGCTGATCATCACCTTCTCGTAACGAAAACCGCCAGGCAGCGGAAGGCGGCTGCACAGGTATCGGAGTTGAGCGAGGGGGAACGCGTCAGGGATATCGCTCGCATGCTGGGGGGAGACCCCGAGCGGGAAGAGTCGATCGAGCACGCGCGTGCTCTGTTGGGCTTGGGTGACCCTATGTCCAACGGCGGGTCCGAGGCCCCGGCGACCTGAAGCGAGACTTTCTAGGGTAGGATCTTCAGGTAGTAACGGACTCCCACCTGCCAGACGTTTACGTCGGGTGCGAAGCCCTGGCTGCCGCTCACCGTCTTTCTGTAACGCAACTCGACCTCCGCCGGGATCGCCGGGCCTCGCTCTTCGCCGGTCCAGCTCGTGGAAGAATACCGTATGGCGAATCCGAGCGATTCCGTGGAGTATTCGGTTCCGATCTCGATATCTGACAGCGAGAAAGCGTCATCGGTGACGGTACCCGCTGTGGGAGTGACCTCGTCCATCCCGTGGTGCTGATAGAAGTAGACGAACGAGATAGTGACCGCCTGTGCCAGATTGAAGCGCGGCGCTACACCTAGGGTGAGGATGTCACCCGGATCCCACCGTACGGGCGTCGTGTAGGCGCCGATCTGGATGGGCGCCGCAGGGTCCGTGATCAGCCGCTCGATATCGCCCGCGAACTGGATGTTGTAACCGGCGAACGCGGAGAGCCAGAGTCGTTGTCCCCAGGCGACGTCAAACGTCGAGCGTAGCTCCAGGTCGGGCTGGCCGTCCCCCGAGCCCAAATCTCCGATCTGGCTCGCCGCTGGCTCGCTGCCCGTCGCGAAGCGCCAGAGTGCGTCGAACTTCCCCCGCACACGGAACTTCGAGCCGCCACGACTCGGGCTGCGGCCGAATGTGTTGATCGGCTGCACGCTCACTCCAGCTTCGATATCTCCAAACTTCCAGCCGGTGTCTTGGCTGCTGGGCGGATCGATGCCGAACTGAGGGCCGGAAGTGAGCGCCGTAGCCTCTTGGCCGTTGACGGCTTGAGCGAGCTCGAGATCCGGTAGCGTGACTTGAAACCCCTCGAAGCCGCTGCGTAGCGCCTCATAGAATTGAAGCAACGCCTGTCCATTGGCGCCGCCTCCGGTGGGGACGTAGGTCTCGTCGCTGATGTCGGTCAGGCCCGTCTCTAGCGTCTGCGCGTCGGCCAGCAACGCTGCGGCCGCGGCCTGCTCGCCCGCGGGGAGCGTGTCCGCCGCGACGATGGATTCCAGCTGAACGATGCTCGAGTTCAGCCCGCTGAGGAACAGGTCGGGGCTACCGCCGAAGGCTGACCCTCCAGGCCCGGCCAGAGCCTGAGCCGAATCGACCTGAGGCACGACGAAGGATCTCCCTCGCACGAAGGGCACGTTCACGAACGGCGCTAGCCAGCCAGTGATCCCAAGGGTCAGCGAGAGCGGCACGCGCGTCTGCTCGAACAGAATGTCGTAGCTGACGGGGCCGAGGGTGCTGGTCTGCGGCGCGGCGAGGTCGAGGTTGGGGAACAGGCCGGCCAGCACGGCGTCGAGCGTGTCGAGGGCGGGCGCCACCAGCGCATCGAGCTCGACGGCGAGGAAGGCGCTCGAGGGTTGGCGGGTCCCGTCAGGTAGGAAACGCCCGTTTACTGTCGCCGAGAGCCCCGTAAGCCCAAACTGGAGCTCGCCTCTGAGAGGTAGCTGAGCGTCTATCCATTGGCTGGCGAGCGGGCTAGGCTGCAGCCACAGCAGGACGGCGAAGCCGGCTCGCAATGCGGAGCGACCCCATGCTCGGGGTCGCTCTTGGCTCTCAACTGTGGGTGCGCTCGGTCTAAGCAAGAGAATCAGGCGATGATGGCGGAAAAGGGTGGGCATATATAACCCGCAGGTGGAGGCACACACAAGCAGGATCGCGATTTGACAGAACCGCCGCGACGCCTAGTTTAGGCACATGTGGTTCGGCGCCGTAGCCAAGCGGACCAAGACGGGGGCCAGCAAAGCCCCTACTCGTTGGGTTCGAATTCCACCGGCGCCTCCTGATCCCCGCCCAACGCGTTCCCCGTCGACATTCGCGACCGGATCCCCAACTGACTGCAGAAGCTGGACTTATGACGTTCGGCAGATCTGCAGGCAGAGTGTGTCACATCCGGCTTCGTTTCAGGATCTCGAATAAGCGTCTGGCTCGGCCTTGCAAACTCATGGTGCAACGTATCTTACCATGTTGAACTTGATCGCGAAGTGCAATTTCGCGAACTTCAAAGCCACCCGTCTTTCGTCCCAACGAAGGCGCGCCGAGGTCGCAGGGGGGACAGCCATTCGGCGCGAGCGCAGCCGCGGGGTCACGCTTCTAGAACTAGTGGTCGTGTTGTTCGCCATCGGCATGCTTCTAGGCCTGAGCTTACCCATAGCTTCGACCCTGGCGGGGAGATTCAAAGTCGGTAGCGCCCGCGATACATTCGTGAACTTCTACGCGCGCACGCGTGCGGTAGCTGTCCAATATGGACGGGAGGCGCGGCTACACATGGACGCGGTGGATCGGCAGTTCTGGGTAGAGGTGGACACAGGCGTACCGGGCGCGATAGCCACCGACACGGTAGGCATCGTGATGAATGTGGCGAGGGAGTACGGCGGCGTGACGATGAATACGGGGGGTAAGCAAGTTCTCTGCTTCGACTCGAGAGGCTTGCCCTTCATGGGAGATCCCCAATGCGAGACGCATGATGCGGTCATCGTGTTCGAGCGAGCGAGTCGCGCGGACACGGTTCAGGTCTCGCTCGGCGGGACGGTCATAAGGCGGTGAAGGCGCGATGAGTCGTCTGCAAGGCAGGGCCGGCTTCTCGCTGGTCGAACTGCTAATCTCGATCATCATCATCTCGATCGGGATCGTAGGGTTCGCCACGGCGGTGGGTCTCATGGCAACGGAGCTGTGGTTCGGCCTCCGCGATACGGAGCTTTCCATGCTGGTCGCGGATCAGGTCTCGGAGCTCAAGGCCACGGGAGCGAGCAACGTCACGCCTGGGTCCCGCGTTCAGGGGGACTATCAGATCGACTGGACGATCGAGACGACCAAGCCGACCAGAATGAAAGTGGTGGTTACCTACAACGGCCATGATGGCAATCAGCGCGCCGACACCATCATCGCCCATATCCCTGAATAAGATGAAGTCGCTGCGCCCCACCGGTGTACGGGGTTACACGATCGCCGAGGTCATCGTTGCGATGGTGTTGACCGGCCTGGTCGTTGCCGGCACGTTGCGGGCCCTGACCGCGCAAAAGAGGTTTTACGCTCGCCAGGCGCGAATACTGGATGCGCGGCACGCCATGCGGGCGGTCACCACGATCCTGAGCTCCGAGCTCCGGGAAGTGAGCGCCCCCGACGGAGACCTTTACGGCTTCGCCTCTGACAGCCTCGCCCTCCGCTCGACCACCGGGTTCGCCGTCGTCTGCGGTGTCAACGCCGGCTCTCTATCGCTGATCCACATTTCCGGCCATTTCGTCAAGCAGGATGCGCAGGATTCCTCCCTCGTTTTCGTCGAGAGCGCGCAGACCGATACCGACGATTCCTGGAGATCGGTACCAGTCGACGCCGTCACGGTCGCCGGCCCCGTATGCGCGTCTGGGGACACCCCCGAGCGGGTGCTCTCGACGAACGGGTCGCTGGCCGGCATATGGGTCGGCTCGGCGGTTCGTCTCGTCCGACCCTACGTGTACGCGCTCTTCCAGACAGCGGACGGGCGGTGGTGGCTCGGGCGGAGGCTGAGCAGCGATACGGAGTACATACCGGTGGCGGGTCCCCTGGCCCCACCCGGCGATAACGGACTGATCCTGACCTACCTGGACACGCTCGGGGCGCCGACGCTGGTTCCAGCTGAGATCGTGCGGGTCGGGATCAGCGTGCGAGCCCCGACAAACAGAACGCTGTCAGATCCCGCCTACACGGTCCTGAGCACGAGCACGTATCTGAGGAACGGCGGTGATTAGAAGAGCTGAGATGGGTGTGATTCCGGCCCGCCTCGCTGACAAGGGCGGCTTCGCGCTGGCGATGGCGGTCTTCGCGCTTGTCGTTCTGGCTGCGATCGTGGCGGGGGGCTACTTCTCTGCCTCGCAAGAGTTTCAGATCGGCCGCGGCATGAAGGCTATCACTGCGAGCTTCTACGCTGGCGAGTCGGGGATAAACGACGTCCTCGAGAAGTGGGATCCCCTGGTGTACAATGCCCTGGCGCCGGGGGACAGCGTGACCATCGGGCCCATCGCGCTCGAGGGAGGCGGCACCTATAACGCGACGGTGACGCGCGTGGGAACCGCTGCCGATTCCGTGAAGCGATACTTCTACGTAGAGGCCGTGGGACGCCCTCGGGCGCCGACCCGTGGCGAGCGGCGACAGGCCGTGATCGTGCGCACGAGGGTGCCCCAACTCTGTTGCACTGCCGCGGTCACCGTCGTCGACACGGTATACATGGGCGTAGGCGGTGGCAGCAAGAAGATCGAAGGGAATAATACCGGTGTGCTGCCCGCCGGGTGGGCCGCGGCCTGCACGGACTTTCCTCCGGACAGCGTGGCAGGGGTCAGGACTCCTAAACCCCCGGGAGACTTGGTCGACGACCCCGGCAAAGTCGGGGGCACGCCCGATATCGCCACCGACGCTTCGATCAACAGGACGAACGTGCTCAACCTCGGCGACATGACCTACGC
>CANPVX010000170.1 GCA_947581815.1 Candidatus Indicimonas acetifermentans
GGGTCAGTCGACGAGGGTCTCTGCCTGCTGGAGTTCGCGGATCGGCGGATGCTCGAGACGCAGTTCAAGCGGCTGAAGTGGCGATTCGGCGGTGAGGTCGTTCCGGGGAGCAGCGAGCACATCGAGCGGCTAGACGAGGAGCTGCGACTTTATTTCGACGGCGAGCTACACGAGTTCACAGTACCGCTGGTTTACCCGGGAACGGAATTCCAAGTCGCCTGCTGGCAGTGGCTGCGCACGATACCTTACGGTGAGACGCGCAGCTACTTAGAAGAGGCGCGGGCGATAGGCAGGCCGAGCGCCCAGCGGGCCGTCGGCCGGACTAACGGCGACAACCGGATCGCGATCATCATCCCTTGTCACCGCGTCGTGAGGAGCGACGGCCAGCTATCCGGCTATGGCGGAGGACTGTGGCGGAAGCAGTTCCTGATCGACCACGAGCGCGAGTACCACCCCAGCCATCGCCCCATCCTGCAACGCAATTAGGGCCCACCAGGTCCTCATTTTGGGGGAACCGTCGGGGGATTGCCCTGGCGTGTTTCACGGCTGTAATGTATGGGCTCCTGTAAAACCAGTCTCGGAGTGGACCGACCGTCCGCTTCCCCTACACAACGACGCGAGGAGCGAGTGATGAGCACCCCCGAGAAGACCACCGACAACGGCGTCAACGTCGAAGCGCTGCTCGACGCACGTAAAGCGCTGTCCGAGGCGCCTGAGGCTGCCCAGTTCATGTGGCGGGCGAAGTGTGAGTGGGTGAAGGGCACCCACAGTCGCTCCACCGTGGAGGGATTCTTCGGGCTTGGCGAGGAGCAGATGCACAAGACCAAATTCACCTTCGACGCCGACCATCCCGAGGTTTTCGCGTCGGAGGACCATGGTGCGACGCCGGTCGAGATCGTGTTGGCCGGCCTGGCAAGCTGCCTCACCGCCGGTATCGCGTCCGTCGCCCAGCTTCGTGAGATCCAGCTACGCTCCGTCTCGGCGACCGTCGAGGGTGGGATGGACATCCAGGGTATCCTCGGCATGGACAGCGACGTACGGCCCGGCTTCGACGGCATCAAGGTGACCTACAAAATCGACGCCGACGCGACACCCGACGAGATCAAGGCGATCGTCGCCCAGTCACAAAAGCGGTCGGCCGTCTTCGACGTTGTCACGAACCCCACGAACGTCACGGTCGAGGTCAACTGACCCGGCAAAGCGGAATTCGAGGACCGGAGTCCCCTGCGCACCACTACCGTCGTCATCGGGGCTGGCCATGCCGGGTTGGCCATGAGTCGCTGCCTCGCTGACCGCTCGATCGATCATGTGGTCCTCGAGCGGGGCGAGGTGGCCCACACCTGGAAAAACGAGCGGTGGGACTCGCTGCGGCTGCTGACGCCCAACTGGCAGAGCCGGCTACCCGGCTACGGGTACGAGGGTGACGATCCGGACGGCTTCCGCACGATGTCCGAGACGATCGACTTTATCGAGCGGTATGCGGACGTGATTTCGGCCCCGGTCCGGACCAACACCAGCGTGACCTCGGTGCGCAGCATCGACGACGGCTACAGGGTCACCACCAACCAGGGCGACTGGCGATGCCGGACGGTCGTTATCGCAACCGGAGCCTGTAACGTCGCGCGTGTCCCGGCAGTCGCGGAGGGGGTGCCGTCCTCCATCGCGACACTCACGCCGATTCAGTACCGCAATCCGGATCAGATCGAGCAGGGTGGCGTGCTCGTCGTCGGTGCCTCGGCCTCCGGCACACAGATCGCCGATGAGATCCACCGCTCGGGCCGGCCCGTGACCCTCGCGGCTGGCGAACACATTCGGGTGCCTCGCGTCTATCGAGGCAAGGACATCAAGTGGTGGATGGACGTCGCCGGTGTTCTCGACGAGTTCTATACCGAGGTCGACAATATCGACCGGGTTCGAAACGTGCCGTCGCTGCAGCTCGCGGGCTCCGACGACCGTCACACCGTCGATCTCAACTCCCTGACGGACATCGGTGTGAAGCTCATCGGTCGTCTTGCGGGTATGACGGAGGGTAAGGCGCAGTTCTCGGGCTCGCTGCGGAACCTGTGCGCGATGTCCGATCTCAAGATGAACAGGCTACTCGATAGGATCGACGAGTGGGCGGCCGAACACTCATTCGACGGGGAAGTCAGTCCGCCGCACCGCTTCGAGCCCACCCGGGTCGAGGCATCACCGCCGCTCGGTATGGACCTCACCAACGGTGAGATCCAGACCATCGTCTGGGCCACCGGGTTCCGCCCCGATCACTCGTGGCTCGACATGCCGGTCTTCGACCGCAAGGGCCGCATCCGGCACGACGGCGGTGTCGTCGAGGCCCCCGGCATGTACTTGATGGGCATACCGTTCCTCCGCCGTCGCAAGTCGAGTCTGATCGACGGCGCCGCCGACGATGCTCGTGATCTGAGCGCCCACCTCGCGTCCCACCTCGACGGGCGGATCTCCTCGCCCTGCGCCTGACGACAAAGGCTCGGCCATCGGCTAGGCCCCGGCGCCGCCGGCGCTAGCTGTGGCCGGACGAAGCTCTCCTTGCCCGGGTCCGTGTGCAGTCCGGTCCCTATCGAGTCGTGGGGGGCACGACGGCGGGTGGCGCCACAAACTCCTGGTCCAGGGTTCGCAACAGGTCCACCTCCGCTTTCATCTCTCGGCTCAGAGTGAAATGGTGCTCCTTGACTTCGTCCAGATCCCACTCGAAGGAGGAGATGCGATCCGTGACGTCGAGAAGACCCTTCACCAGATCGTCACGAGTCGCTTGATAGCCAGCGAGGGCGTCGTCACCGCCCTCTACTACGGCCCGAGCCAGAAGCTCGGCGTCACGAAGGGCATCGGTTATTCCGTGCGCAGTAATGGGATCCTTGAAGTATCCGGCGTCACCGACCAGAGCCCAACCAGGCCCGGCGGAGCGTCGGAGGAAGCCGGTTGCGCCCGCGAAAGCTCTGAGCTTCCCGGAGCCCTCGCTTGAGGCGACTTCGCTCGCCAGGGCCGGCGAGACTTCGCTCAGCAGCTTGTGGTAGAGGGCTTCGAGCCCCTGGTGTCGGTCGTTCTCGAAGCGGGTCGGCGGGAGCAAAATGAAGACACATGTATCCCCATCATTCGTCGGGATGGATCCCACGCTGGCGCCTACGATGTAAAACCAGTGGTATCCTGCCAGCCCCAGACCTTTCCGGTAGCCGTAGATGGAGGCCGCGGTGTGGGAGGTGGTGTATTCGTGATCGGCTTCCAGAATCCGCGCGACGCGCGAATGGACACCATCGGCCCCGATGACGAGGTCGGCAGCTACATCGATCACGCGTCTGTCGGCTCCGGCGATCTTCGCACCGCGAATGCGATCCCCGGGAGCCCCAATGAGATCGACCACGCGGTGGCCGTGGACCACCTCGGCACCGGCAGCCAGCGCGGCATCGACGAGCACCGAGTCCAGGAGGGTCCGACGCGGAGCGTACAAAGCGTCGACACCGTCCAGCGCCTTGATCTCGACTTCGATGGACTCGTCGCCGTAATGGAAAGTCGTCTTCCGGAGCGCGGGAGTCTCGGCCGACCGGATGGCATCCAGCAGGCCCCAGCGGTGCAGTTGGAGCACTCCGCCCCGCATCAGCGCGTGAGTCGACAAAGTGTCACTTCCACGGCTGGCAGGGTCGACCACGAGGACTCGTAGCCCCCGACGGGCCAGGAGCATCGCGGTGGACGCGCCCGCGCATCGCGCGCCGGCGATGATTACGTCGTAGCGGTCCCGCGTGATCGGCGATTGCAGGGTGGAGACCATGGGGTCGGAACTTGTGGCGTGGCCTCACCGTTATCAAGCTCCCTCCGGTGGTTCATCCGACTTCCGAAAGGCGGGCTAGGCTTCACCGTCGAGCAGTGCTTCTATCTCCCGTGCAGCCTCGGCGTGGACTTCGCAATGACGCTCGATCTCTCGCGCCAGCTCATCCAGCCGCTCACCGTTCTGCCCCAGAAGCGCTGAATGGCCTCGGGCGCGGCCGAGCAGGGTGATTACCTCCAAGAACCGCTGCACCATCCTATCGCGCCGGCGCTCGCATAGTGAGAGTCCATCGAGCCACTCGTCTGAGAGCGCGTGGGAGCGTTCCCGCTGATCGGCGAACCGAGAAAGGGCCTCTTCCAAATCCCACAGATCGATGGCGGCGGCGCAGGAGTACGCCAGCAGCTGCTCCAGCTGCGAGATCTCCTCGGCCTGGTTTCGCGATCGCGACATGTTCGCATGGAGGCGCTGCCCGAGGCGCACGACGTCGGCGAGCAGGCTGCGAGCGGTTCCTGCCGGGAGAAGCGCGAAGGCTTCGATCACCGTGTGCTCGAGCTTCGCCGGAAGTTGGGATTTACGTTCCGGCAGGGCCACGACCGGCTTCTGCAGGCGGCGCTGAGCAAGCAGAAGCAGCAACAGAGCGGCCATAGGGCTGGTCCAGATGAGCGCCGGCATGGCGCTCAGTCCAGCCGTCCCACCGGCGCCGACCACCAACGCGAGCAGGCCGTAGAAGCGAAGCGGCAGCGGAGCCCAGGCTCGTCCAAGTCGCGCCGCACGCGCGGGGATCTGTCGGGCGCGGAGCTGCTCGACGACGCTCTCTGCGCTGGGCGCCGGCACCTGCACGAGGGCGCGATGCCCCGCGGCGACGTCCTCGAGCTCGGCAGCTTGCGCTCGGTCGCCGAGAAGCGCCTTCAACCCCGCGGCGACAGCCTCGCGATCGCCCTTGTACATCGGCCGCCGGGTGAAGATCAGAGCCTGGGTCGATCCGCTGGGAACCCCTCCACACCGAGGACACACGGCGAGCCCCAGCGGCTCGGCCGCGCCGCAGATGAGGCAGGTATTGCGAGTTTCGGGGCGGCCCGCGCCGTTCGCCGGCGCACCGCGATTCTCGAGCGCTTCCGCAAACGTGGTCGCTGTGGGAAACCGGTCGGAGGGGTCCGCGGCCGTCGCGGTAGCGATGACCTCGTCGAGCCATACGGGCACCTCGGCGCGCGCCGCGCGCGGGCGGTAGCCGCCCTTCGCCGCTGGGGGCGGCAAGTGGGGCGAGGGGCCGTTCGGCAGACGCCCGGTGAGGCCGAAGTAAAGCGTCATCCCCAGAGCATAGATGTCCGAACGCCCGTCGCCACGCTCGCCGGCGACGAGCTCGGGGGCGGCGTACGTGAGAGTCCCCACCAGACCACCCGTGCGGGTGAGGGTGGAGTG
>CANPVX010000171.1 GCA_947581815.1 Candidatus Indicimonas acetifermentans
GTCGCGAGTGGCGAGCGCGGCCGTGCTCGCTTGCTGAGCCCCCGCCGGCCGGGCGCCGACCTGGCCGGCGAAGTATGCCACCGTAGCGACGACCACGATCACGGCGACCGTTGCAACCTTGGACCTTCCTGAGCGTTCCATGCTTTCTCGTCCTCCCAATCTGGCCCGGCCGCTCTATGCTGTCCGTCGACGGATCCGGGGTGAACCGCAGAGCCTATCTTCTCGCAGAACTTAGGGCATGGTTTGGCGGGACTCAAGTGAACTTTGTCGATTGAGATTCGGCACTCGTCAGCAGGCGTGGTCGGACCATGATACGTACCATTCTGGTCGTGCCGAAACGCCCATCCTATACTGTACTGTCGATGCTGGAGGGTGTTGACGACAGCCGACCATTGGCCCGAGGGAGCACGAAGGGGAGCGAATGAAGGCGCTCAGCGCGATGTCTGCGGGAATCGGCCTCTTGGTCGTGGTCGTGGTCATGAGCGGGAACGTTGCGGACGCGCAACGGTGGGTGGTCGCGCCCCCTGGAGCCGTGCCCCCTGGAGCCGTGCCGCCGGTGACCCAGAGCTTCGCCCCAAACAACGACGTCGTGCGGCAGTACTGCGAACGTTGCCACAACGACAGCATGCTGCTAGGGAACATGTCGCTCGAGCACTTCGACGTCGCGGCCCCCGAGGACAACGCCGAGCTGGCCGAGAAGATGATCCGCAAGCTGCGTACGGGCATGATGCCCCCGCCGGGCGCGCCTAGGCCGGCCGGTGACACGCTGGTGACACTTGTGGAGGCGCTCGAGCGTCGAATCGACGTTGTCGCCGCCGACAACCCCAACCCCGGGGGGCGGACGTTCCAGCGCCTGAACCGTGCGGAGTACGCAGCCTCGGTCCGTGACCTGCTCGGGCTCGATGTCGACGCGGGCGCATTTCTGCCGCTGGATACCAAGAGCGAGAACTTCGACAACATCGCCGACGTGCAGTTGCTCTCTCCGACGCTGCTGGATGCGTACCTGAATGCGGCCGCCGAGATCAGCCGGCTGGCGGTAGGGGACCCCGACGCGAGGCCGAGTGAGCGCACGTATACCGTATCGGGCTACACGTCCCAGAGGGATCGAGTACCGGGTGCGCCCTTCGGGACGCGGGGTGGGGTCTCGGTCTCGCACACGTTCCCGGCCGATGGCGAGTACGTCTTTCGGGTCGGGTTCGAGCACACGACGACGGGCGCCGGGTTCTTTGGTCAGATCACGAGATTCGAGCAGCTCGATGTCTCGGTGGACGGCGAGCGCGTTGCGCTCCTGGACGTGGATCAGTGGATGCGGATCTCGGATCCCGAGGGCATCGCGATGCGCACGGAGCCGATCTTCGTCCGTGCGGGCTCGCACCGAGTAACCGCAGCGTTCATCGAGAGATCGCAGGGACCCGTCGAAGACTTGATGTCCCCACACGACTGGTCGTTGGCCGACAGGCACACCGGAATAAGCGGCTATGGGCTTACCCTGCTGCCCCACGTACGCGATCTGGTCATCGGTGGCCCTTTTAACGTGACGGGTGTCTCCGAGTCGCAGACCCGGGCGCTCATCTTCACGTGCCGCCCCAGCTCGCCGGACCAGGCGCGACCGTGCGCCGAGCAGATCTTCATGCGCCTCGGGACCAAGGCCTACCGCAGGCCGCTGACCCCCAGAGATCTCGAAGCCCTGATGTCGTTCTATGATGATGGGGCTGTAGACGGTTTCGAGAACGGGGTCAGAATCGCTTTGCAGGCCTTGCTGGCGAGCCCTCACTTCGTCTTCCGCCTCGAGGAAGCGCCTTCCGGGATCGGACCCGGCGCGACGTACCGGATCAACGATACGGACTTGGCCTCCCGTCTGTCGTTCTTCCTCTGGGGCACGCCCCCGGACGACGAGCTGATTTCACTCGCCGTCCGAGGCGATCTCTCGAACCGCGCCGAGCTCGAGGCTCAGGTGCATCGGATGCTGGCGGACGTGCGCTCGCAGGCACTCGGATCGCGGTTCGCCGGGCAGTGGCTGCGGCTCCAGGATCTCGACAAGATCCATCCTGACTCGTTTTGGTTCCCCGACTTCGACCAACAGCTGGCTGACGCGATGCGACGCGAGACGGAGTCGTTCTTCAGCCACCTGGTACGCAACGACCGCAGCGTGCTGGACCTGTATCAGGCCGACTACACGTTCCTGAACGAGCGCCTGGCCAAGCACTACGGCATTCCGGGCGTAACCGGAGGACGCTTCCGGGAGACCCGCTACCCCGACGATAGACGGCGGGGGATCCTTGGCCACGGGAGTATCCTGACGCTGACTTCGCACGCCGACAGGACGTCGCCGGTGTTGCGTGGGAAATGGGTCATGGAGGTTCTTCTGGGCAGTCCGCCACCGCCGCCGCCGCCCGGGATACCCGACCTGGACGAGACCGGAGCATCGGAGGACGGGCGCTTCCTGACCACGCGGGAGCGGATGGAACTGCACCGCGCCAGCCCTTCTTGCAACTCGTGTCACCGGTTCATGGACCCGATCGGCCTGGCGCTCGACAACTTCGATGTCACCGGGAAGTGGCGGATCCGAGAGAACGGCGCGCCCGTGGACACCCAGGGCGAGCTGTATGACGGGACCCCGCTCGCGGGCCCGGCGGACCTGCGGCGGGCGCTACTGAAGCGACCGATTCCGCTGGTGAGGACGTTTACCGAGAACTTGATGGCTTATGCGCTGGGGCGGAGGGTGGAGTATTTCGACCAGCCGACGATCCGCGCCATCATCCGAGCGGCAGCGCCCGACGGGTACCTCGTATCTTCTCTCATAATCGGAATCGTGAACAGCGACGCCTTCCAGATGCAACGCGTGGATGGTGTGGCGGACGAGCCCGGCGAAAACGAGCGGCACTAACAGCACCAGGAGAGCGATCACGATGGAGTTCATCACCCAGAGGCACATCCCACGCCGGACGTTCCTCCGGGGCGTGGGAGCGACGGTGGCCCTGCCGTTTCTGGACGCGATGGTGCCGGCCGGACGCATGTGGTCGGGTCGGGCCGCCGCGGCCGACCCCACTCGCCTCATCGCGATCGAGATGGTGCACGGCGCCGCGGGCTGCAACGAGTGGGGCGCGACGCAGAATCTGTGGGCGCCCGCCGAGGTCGGTCGCGAATTCGACCTGAGCCCTAGCGCGCTGAGCCCGCTAGAGCCGTTCCGCGACCATTTGACGATCGTTAGCAACACGGACGCCAGGATGGCGGAGGCGTTCGAGGCGCCCGAGATCGGTGGGGACCACTTCCGATCCAGCGCGGTGTTTTTGACCCAGTCGCATCCCAAGCAGACCCGAGGCTCCGACCTCTACGTCGGCACTTCGCTGGACCAGATCTACGCGCAACGGTTCGGCCAGGAGACGGCGATCCCGTCGATGCAGCTATGCATCGAACCGGTCGATCAGTCGGGCGGCTGTGCGTACGGCTACGCGTGCGCCTATACGGACTCGATCAGCTGGGCGTCGCCAAGCGAGCCGCTTCCAATGATCCGGGACCCCCGCGTCGCTTTCGAGATGCTCTTCGGAGCGGGCGGGACACCAGAGGAGAGAGCTGCTCGCAGGCGCACCAACAGAAGCATCCTCGACTGGATTACCGAGGAGATCGCGCACCTCGAGAGAGATCTGGGTCCCAACGACCGCGATCGACTCGGTCGCTACTTGGAGAACGTGCGGGAGCTGGAGCGGCGCATCCAGGGGATCGAGGGTCGCAACAGCAGTGGTGAGCCGCGGGAGCTTCCCGACGCCCCCGCGGGGGTCCCCGACTCGTTCGAGGAGCACATGAAGCTGATGTTCGACCTGCAGGCGTTGGCATTCGCCGCGGACGTGACACGCATCTTCTCGTTCAAGATCGGGCGGGATGCCTCGGGCCGGGTGTACCCGGCGAGCGGCACCGACCGTCCCTTCCACGGGGCGTCTCACCATGGCGGCCGAGAGGAAGCCATCCTGGAATTCGCCAAGATCAACAAGTATCACGTGAGTCTGCTCCCGTACCTTCTCGAGCAGCTCGAGGAAATAGAAGAGGGAGACGGCCATCTTCTCGACAAGACGATGGTCATCTACGGATCTCCAATGGCCGACGGCAACCTCCACAATCACCGCCGCTGCCCGCTCGTCTTGCTCGGCGGCGCAAACGGTTGGAACGAGGGCAACTTGCACCTCGAGGCGCCCGCCGGGACGCCCATGTCCAACGTGATGCTGGCGCTGTTGCACGGTCTGGGAGTCGACGACTTGGAGAGCTTCGGCGACAGTACGGGCGAGTTCTCGCTGAGGGCGCCTTCGGCGCCGTCCAGCTTCTCTGGCTGACGGGAGAGGGAGATGAAGACGGGCCTTTGCGGGAAGATCACGGGGGCACTGTGCTTGAGCGCTCTCCTCTGGGGGGCGAGCCCGGCCGACTCACCCGTCGCGGATGCCGCGATGCGTGGCGAGGTCGAGCGCGTGCGGGTCCTTCTGAGCCAGGGAGCCGACCCGGATGGGGCGCAGGGTGACGGGATGACCGCGCTGCACTGGGCGGCCGAGAACGGTGACCGCGCGATGGCCGCCGTGTTGATCCAGGCCGGAGCCAACCTGGAAGCGCTCACGCGCATCGGGGGTTATACGCCACTGCTGCTGGCCAGCCGAAGCGGTAGTGCGACCGTCGTCGCGGCCCTGCTCGAGGCCGGTAGCGACGCGGACGTCAGAACGGCGATGGGCGGCACCACTGCGTTGCACTTCGCGGTGGCCATCGGCAACGCTCAGGCCGCCTCGGCGCTACTCGACCACGGCGCCGACGTGGGCGCCCGCGAGTCGGCGTGGGGCCAGACACCTCTGATGTTCGCGGCTTCCTCGGGTCGCCTGGACGCACTCTTGGTCCTGCTCGAGCGTGGGGCGGATGTCGGGCTCACCACGAACGTCGTGAGCATCCCGGGGTTGGACGAGGTGGATCGTGCCGCTGGCGAGGTGCGCAACGAGACCCTGGATGCTCTCCGCGCCGAAGCGGCGCAGGGCGGGGCCTCGTGGAGGCCCGACCCGAGCCAGGTCCAGTCGGCCGTCCATGCCGCCCAGCGGGTGCAGCGGTCGCGTACGAACGCCGCTGACGCTCCGGAGCGCGTAACGGAGGCGGGCGCGGAGGAGTTTCCCGGCTACACGGGACTTGTGGGGACACAGGGAGGCCTCAC
>CANPVX010000172.1 GCA_947581815.1 Candidatus Indicimonas acetifermentans
CTCGCGAGTGTGATGGCGTTCCCCTCAACGTCGAACAGCTGGACCTCGCCGAACCGCGCCACCTGATCGTAGATCTCGTTTGCGTCACCTACCACCACGACCAGAAGCCGGTCCGGGTGGAGATGCTTCTGAGCGACTCGCTGAACCTCGCCAACGTCGACTGCGGCGACCCGATCGCGGTACTTCTCGAGGTAGTCCTCGGGCAAACCGCGCAATTGCGACGTCGCCACCCGCCCCGCCACCTGCTGGGGCGTCTCGATCTGCCGCGGGAAGGATCCCGTCATAGCGTTGACGGCGAGTTCGAGGTCCTCCTGTGGGACGGGCTCGTCGCGAATCTTGTCCAGCAGCGTGAATAGCTCGGCCAGCGAGCTGTCGGTGACCTCGTTACGCACTTCGGTGTCGGCGACGAAGTATCCCTGTTCGATTCGCTTAGCGACGATGGCGTACGCCCCGTACGTGTAGCCTTTTTCTTGCCTCAGCGCCCGGTACAACCAGCCCTGCGAGCCGCCTCCCAGGATGCGCATCATGACATCCATCGAGACCCAATCGGGGTGCGTGGCGGGCTCCAACAAATGGCCGGCGCGAATCACCGCCTGCACGGATCCCGGCTTGTGATAAAAGAAGATCTCGCGCTCGGTGCGCGCGGGGGGCGCCGGCGCAGTGAGCGCCGGAACCTCGCCCGTGCCCCAATCACCGAAGTACTCCTCGAGCTTCTTCACGGCGTCATCGGGCCCGATGTCGCCCGCCACGACGAAGAGCGCGTTTCCGGGCCTGTAGTAGGTGCTGTGGAACTCGACCATGTCGGAGCGCTGCATCTCGGTCATCGACTGCTCCGTGGGCAGACTCGCGTACGGGTGATCGCCGTAAACGTCATTGATGAAGCGCCGCTGAGCGACGGACTCCGCCGAACTCAGCTCGAGCTGCAAAGCCGTCAGAGCCCGCTTGCGCTCGATCTCGAACTCCTCTTCGGGAAAGGTCGGGTTCTTGACCATGTCAGCCATGATCTCCAGCGCCTCATCGAGGAAGGCGGTTAGAACCGTCGCCGTGGCGCTGGTCCAGTCCGCTCCCGCGGAAGCCGAGATCGAGGCACCGAGGAAGTCGATGGATTCCGCGATCTCTTTGGAGTCGCGGGCCGTGGTCCCTTTGTTGAGCATACCCGCCGTGCTACCTGCGAGACCCTCTCTGCCCCGGGGATCATATGCGGAGCCGCTCTTGATCCTGAGGTTCACGGTCACCACGGGCTGCTCGTTGTTCTCCACAACGATCACCCTGGCGCCGTTCGATAGCGTATACTCGGCGTACTCGGGAAAGCTGATGGGGTCCATCGGACCCGGCGCCGGCGGGCCCTGCTGCGCCAGCGTCGACCCGGCGCTGGCCAGGACGAGGAGCGCGGCGCTCAGAATGCGAGTCGGAAGTTGCCTGTCAGTCATCATAATATGATTCATCTCCTCACGACGTGGCGGCCTTGGGCTTCTCCTCAGAAGAAGCCGGAACGACGATGACCACCGATCGATTGAGCGGCACCAGGTATTTGTTGGCGACGCGGGAAATATCTTCTGTGGTAATTCTCATGTAGCGTTCCATGTCGGAGTTTATCTGCGCCACGTCGCCATGGTATAAGCGGTAGTGCTGGATCTCCTGCGTCTTGGCGAAGACGGTCTCGCGGTTGTCGATCAGCCCCGCGCGCATCTGGTTCTTTGCTTTCTGCAGCTCGCGCTCACCGACTCCTTCGGTTTGGAGCTTCTCGATCTCCTCGTTGATCAGGGCCTCGATCTGCTCGACATCCACTCCCTGGTTCGGTATAGCCGCGACCCAGAAGCCGCCGGGCCCTACGCGAGAATCGAGGAACGCGAACGTGAAGAGCGCGGCCGCCTCTTCCTTCACCAGTCGCTGGAAAAGGCGGCTCGACTCGCCCTCACTGAACATGCTGGAGAGGAGCTCGAGCGCATAAGTGTCATCCGCCGAGTGCGGCGGAATGTTGAAACCCGCGAGGTAGGCGGGCAAGTTGGCGAACTTGTCCTCGACTGTTGTGCGGCGCTCGCCGTCCGATCGGGGCACTTCCGCGAACGGCGGTAGCGGCTCGGGATCATCGCCCCGAGGCATGCCGCCGAAATATTCATCCGCCATCTCGCGCACCTGATCGACCGTGACGTCGCCGGCCACGACTACGGTCGCGTTGTTTGGCACGTAGTAGCGCGCGTAGAAGCTGGTTACGTCGCCGACAGTCGCGGATTCGAGATCGGCCATGCTGCCGATAACCGAATGGTCATATGGGCCCCAGTCGTTGATCAACGTGTCCAGAGTCAAGACGCCGTTCTGATAGGGCTGGTTGTCGACGCGCATCCTGCGCTCTTCTTTCACGACCTCCCGCTCACGGTCGAAATTGTCCTGAGTGACGCGGAGGTTCGCCATGCGCTCGGATTCGAGCCAGAAAGCGAGATTGAGACGGTTGGAGGGGAGCGTTTCGTAGTAGGCGGTACGATCCTGGTTGGTGGTGCCGTTGTAAGTTCCGCCCGCGCCGAGGATGTGGCGCTTGAAATCACCTGGACTGAGCTGCTCGGTCTCCTCGAACAGCATGTGCTCGAACAGATGGGCGAATCCCGAGCGACCCGGCTCCTCGTTGGCGCTCCCGACGTCGTACCAGACGTTCACCGCCGCGATCGGCGTCGAGTGGTCCTCATGGACGATGAAGGTCATACCGTTGTCGAGAACGAAGGTCTCGAATTTGAGGGGCGGCGCGTCCTGGGCCCGGGACTGGCCCGCCACCACGATCCCCATGAGGGCCGCTATAACAACTGCTTTGACTCGCATCTGCAATACTCCGGCTGAGGCTCCTGAGTGTAACAAGAGGATGAGCTTATGGCCGCTGGAACGGCGCGTCAACTCACAGCGACGCCCTTCGCTCCGGCCTTCTCTGGGTTAGACGCACGAGGCTCGACACCCGCTCAGGAATGCGAGCCATCGTCGCGCTGAAGGTGATCGCTTATCGTCGCCGCCATAGAAGCCCCTATCCCCGGGACGTCCGCTATCTCTTCCGCCCTGGCCGCGCGCAACGCCCGTAGGCTGCCGAAGCGCCTCAGCAGAGCCTTGTTCCGCGCCGGGCCCACGCCAGGGATATCGAGCAAGCCGGAGCGCAGCGTGCGCTGGCCGCGCCGTATACGATGGTACTGTATTCCGAAGCGATGGACCTCGTCGCGGACTTGCTGGAGCAGTCGAAGCGCCGGGTCGCGCCGCGCTAGCCGGATGGGCTCGGAGCGATCGAGAGTGAAGATGAGCTCCTCTCGCTTGGCCAGGGCTACGAGGGGGAGATCGGGTACCCCGGCCCGCTCGAGAGCTTGGGCCGCTGCGGTTAGTTGACCCTTGCCGCCGTCGACCAGGACGAGCTCGGGAAGCGGCAGCTCTTTTTCGAGACGCTTCCGAAAATAGCGCTCTACGATCTCTTGCATCGCAGCGAAATCGTCGACGCCTTCGACGGTCCTTATCTTGAACTTACGGTATTCGCTCTTGAGGGGTGCTGCGTTCTCGAACCAGACCGCGGCGCCCACCGAATCCGAGCCTTGTATGTTCGAGATGTCGAAGCCGATGATCGAGCGCGGAACGCGCTCGAGGTTGAGCTGTGTCCTCAACGCGTAGAGCGCCGGCGGCGCCCGCATCTCCGTTTCGCCCTCCATGAGACGTCGCTCTTCGAGCAGGTGCCGGGCATTCTCCTCAGCTCGCTCGATCAGCCGCCGCTTCATCCCGCGCCTGGGCACGTGAGCCCGGAACGCCCGCGCTGTGCGGGCTCCGAGGTGGGCCTCGACGGCACCCCTGTCTTCGAAGTCGATTGGGATGAGTAGCTCTTTGGCCACATCCTCCAGCGGCAGATAGTAGCGTGCGACGAACGCCGACAGAACCAACTCATCGGGCTCGCCCGTTACGTTCTGCATGAAGTGAGCTTCGTGGCCCAGTAATTTTCCCTCACGGATCTTGAAGATCACGCCGCAGGCTACGTCTCCGTCGCGTTTCGTCGCGATCGCATCGATATCGCCACCCTTTGGATCGATGGCCAGCTGCCTGCGCTCGATCTCCTCGAGTCCCCGCAAGACATCCCGGTGCTCCGCTGCGCGCTCGAACTCCAGGTTCCTGGACGCCTCGCTCATTCGCTCGGTCAGGCGCCGAGCCAACCGGCTCGTTTGGCCTTGTAGCACGAGGGCTACCTCATCGATCATCTCGCGGTAGTCTTCCTCGCTCTGATAACCGACGCAGGGCGCTTTGCAGCGGCCGATGTAGTAGTCGAGACACGGGCGCGGCGGAGCCTGCTGGGGCAAGTCGTAATGGCAAGAACGAATCGTATAGAGCTTCTTGATCGCGCGGAGAGCGCGCCGCATGTGGCCCACGTCGGCGTAGGGGCCGAAGTAGCGGGAGCCGTCCTTCAGCAGTCGGCGCGTCACGAAGACCCGTGGGAACGGCTCGGCCAGAGTCACCTTGATGTAGGGATAAGTCTTGTCGTCCCGGAGCTTGATGTTGTAGCGCGGCGAATACTCCTTGATGAGGTTGGATTCCAGGATCAACGCTTCCGCTTCCGACCCTGTGACCAGCGTGTCCACGTCTGCGATCTGCCTCAACATCTCCGGCGACTTATGGCTGGTGCCGTCCTCTCTGAAGTAGGAGCGCACCCGGCTGCGCAGGGACTTCGCCTTCCCGATATAGATCGGCTCGCCCTTGGCGTTCCGGAGGATATAGACCCCCGTCGACGCCGGTAGCGAGGTCAGTTTGTCTTCGAGAGCTGAGACTCGCGGCATAGCTCAGGATGCCCGGCCGGTCCAGGCTCGGAGGCCACCCATCGGAAGTGTTCTAATCATCGCTGATGTTGCCAGGTATACTACCCCGAATGCCCCGAGCGTTCCTGTCGTTACCCAGAGCTTCTGCCAGAGCGGTCCGCCCGGCCCGCTGCCCGAGGAAGCGAGCCACTCCACGGCCAAGCCGGCGACCGCGCCTACGAGACACGCGCCTACGATCTTGAGGATGTAGGCCAGATCCTGCGCTTCAAAGACGGCGCCCAGGCGCCTGTCTAGGCCCGCCCAAAGCAGAATCACGTTCGTCCACGCCGCCACCGCGCCCCCCAACGCCAGCCCGGCGGTGTAGAGCGGCCACATCAGCGCCGCCCCGGTCGCAGCGCCCAGCGATAGACCCA
>CANPVX010000173.1 GCA_947581815.1 Candidatus Indicimonas acetifermentans
TATTGCCGGTATCGTTTCCTACGGATTCGGTGGGAGACGTATTGGGGGCGTTAGAGAAAGGGTATCGGTGGAAGCAAAATAAAGATAAAGGGCCATTGCTCCTTACCAAGCAGGTGGTGGGAAGGCTGGCAATCACCAACTACGACCTGCCGGGCCTCCCGAACGATGAGCGCCGGCGTCTGAATCATGAAGCCGAGGCTTTTCCTGAAAACTCTCTTCTGGTGGACATCCGCCCTGGAGGTCCAGGGGGAGACTATCCAATGCATGGCTACTTTCTGTTCAGGAGTTTTTCAGACGTCTTGAGATTTGTTGCTAACGGAATTTCTAGGGCTCCGGAATTCGACGTTGAACAGGACAAAAGAACAGCCCAGGTTCTGTCCAACCCGGCCCGGACCCTAGCCATCGAAGTGACCTCAAGTGAGCCCAAGGATGCCGCTTTTAGGGTTAAACACAGGGACTTCTGGTACTCGGTTGATCAGCCTGAGAAGGAATCTGGCAAGGTCTTGCAGTGGAATCAAGAGGCCTATCGTACCCTCAGCGAACTCTATCAGATGACAGTCACAGACATCTCGCGCACGCCGGTCCCTGCCATCTCCATTGCTAAATGAGGCAGGTGGAAATGAGGGGACCATTGAAAGGTTTTAGCAATTTCGTTCGAAGCGGCGAGGTGAGGAATCTAATCGCAATGAATAATCACACCGCACTCTTCACACCTATAATTGGCACCTCCTGTCCCCGTCCCTCCGCTGGCCCTCACATCACGCAAGAAGCCACCCAATGATGGAGGAGGTTAGTACTAAATGGCTTGCCAATATCACATGGGAAAAGGCTGTCAAGGACCCCAAGATGCAATTAAACGACGCTTTAATTGAGTCTTACGCAGGACGCAGTTCATGAGCTAATTAATTGCATCGTGGCACCATCTTGGCCTGAAAGCCGACTCCGGGTTGACATAAAAGGTCGTTATCGGATAGTGTCGGCTCGGAAGCACCAAACCCGGTCGGTTTGCCGCTCCGGTCGTCGCTGGGGGCCCTCGAAGGCGGGCACGAGGGGGCCACTCGCGGCAATTTCTGACTTTCTCACGGCTATGCCTGAAAAGCGACTTCCAATCCTTCAGACGTCCCAGGCCCGTCTCCGGACTGCGTCGATCAGTTGGCGCGGTAGCATGACGAGGTCATGAGAATCCGCACAGGACGGAGTGCCTGGCTCGTGTGCCTGTTGCTGCTGGCGACGGCGTCTCTAGCCGGCTCCGCCCCACAGATCGCTCCCCCCAACGTCCACGCGCGGTTGATACTGCTGCACCATGAGCTCGAGCTGATCCGCTACGAGATGGGCAAGCCCAGGCCCCTCGAGTGGAGGGCCCGGATCGCGGGCGTCGCGCCTCGGGAGGTGTACTTCCAGGCGTTGACGCTGTTCCGCAAGGCCAACCGCTTGAGCTTCGAGCACACACGCGAGATCGTCGACGAACTCCCGCGGCCGGACGGCGAGATCAAGCCCGCCGACGTACTGGCAGTGGTCGAAAACGCACTCGACCGGATCTGGCGGGTGAAGGAGAAGCTGGGCATCAGCCGCGAGATCGCCCAGGAAGTTCCGGACCCATCGAAGACTCCTGACGACGTGATCGTCGCCACTATGCGAGCAAGTCAGCAGCTCAACATGCTGCTCGACCAACCGTTCTCCCCCGCAGAGGTCTACGAGCAGCTGACCCTGGCGATCGGCTACGCCGCGCGACTGCGTGCGCAGTTTCCCGGCGATCGGATCCCGGAGACGCCGCCGTTCGAGAGCGGCAAGATACCGTCCGACGTCTACCGAAAGCTGCTCGACTGCTTCGCGATCATCCGACGGATCGCCGAGACCTCGAACCTGTCGATGCTCAGCCTCGAGGTCGACGAGGGGAACCTCCCAACCGCCACACCGAGTGAGGTCTACGACGTGGCAACCATGCTCGTGTCCGAGCTCGCCTACCTGTGGGAGCAGCTCGATAACGTTCCTCCCCCTCGCCCGGCCTACTACCCGGGGCGACGGTTTCCGTCGCACGTCTACCAGCGGGCGCTGCTGCTCGAGCGACAGCTGGCGGAGCTCGACCAACTCGTCGACTCCCGGCCCGGCTGGCTGAACCCGTGATGAAGGTCACCCACGGCCTGCGCCAGAAGCTGATGCAGCTGTCGCTCACGCTGACGGCGATCGGTGTAGTGCTGCTGCTGATCAGCCTAATCACCACGTTCTGGCTGCGAACGCACAGCGACCACCTCGCCCAGCAACGCGTCCCCGCCGTCGGCGCCACCCAGCGCGCCCAGATCGGACTCCAGAGCTCGCTCGCGGGTCTGCGGGGATGGGTCGCCCTGGGAGATCCGCGCTTCCGCTCCGAGCGACGGGTCGCCTGGAGCGAAAGGATTGAGCCAGCCCTCGCCGACATCCAGCTGCTCCGCGACACCTGGCCGGATCCGGCGGATCACTCGAGGCTCGCCGAGCTCTCCCTCGGACTGGTCGAGCTCAAGGAGTCCCAGTGGTGGGTGGAGGACGTTGCCCAGACCGAGGGAAACCGACCGGCGTCACGGGCGGTGCGCCAGCGCTTGGAGCCGATTGCGCGTGCGCTGCGGCGGGTGATCGATGCATTGCTCGAGGACTCCGATTCTACGCCCGCTGTCCGCGCTACGGCGGCGAGCTTCCGAGACGAGCTGTCGACCGCCCAGCACGCGCTGGCGCGGTTCGTGGCCGAAGGCGAACAGCAGTGGGACCGCGCCTTTGCCGCGACCTTGAGCGACGCCGAGCAGTCGCTGGAGGACGCGACGCAACAAGCCGCGCTGCTTCCGCAGCCTCAGCGCGATCGCATCGCCTATCTGAGCCGCGAGCTGCCCTGGTACCGCCACTTCGCCGAAGAAGCGCTGTCCGCCCGCCGCAGCCCCTCGTGGAACGCCGCGCTCCACCGCATGAACACCGAAACCATTCCACTGACGCAGCAGGTGAGCACGCTGCTCGACGCGCTGGCTGCCAGCCAGACCAGTCTGATGGACCGTGATACGCAGTTCATCACGTTTGCGGGGACGAGTGCGATGGTCGTGGCTTCGGTATTGATCCTGCTGATGGCCGCGATCGCCTACGCATTGGCGAGCTATCGCTCGAACCAGATCACCCAACCCATCGCCACACTCTCGAACGCGACCCAGGAGCTCGCTGACGGTCGTCTACGGCAGGACCTGCCGATCACAACCGACGACGAACTCGGGACCCTGACCAACGCGTTCAACCAGATGCGCGTCCGGCTCCAGGAGAGCGAGGCGGCGCTGCTGGACTCGAACGCCCAGCTCAACGAGGCCAACCTGAGTCTCGAGAAGCACAACCGGTTCATTCGCGATACCTTCGGCCGCTACCTGTCCGACGACATCGTCGACAACCTGCTCGACCAACCGGAAGGCCTGAAGCTCGGCGGCGAGACCCGCCCGGTCACCATCCTGATGTCGGATCTGCGTGGCTTCACCGCGATGGCGGCGCGTCTGGCGCCCGAGCAGGTCGTGGCCATCCTCAACCGCTATCTGGGCGCGATGGCGGCGGTCATCGCGCGATACCAGGGGACCATCGACGAGTTCATCGGCGACGCGATCCTGGTAATATTCGGCGCACCCGTCCGGCGGGCCGACCACGCCGAGAGCGCGGTTGCCTGCGCGGTCGCGATGCAGCTCGCCATGGACGCGGTCAACGAGGCGAACCGCCGCGACGGACTCCCTGAGTTAGAGATGGGAATCGGCGTGAACACCGGCGAGGTCGTCGTCGGCAACATCGGGTCCGATACGCGCGCGAAGTACGGCGTGGTCGGGAGCGCGGTCAACCTCACCTCCCGGATCGAGTCGTATACGGTCGGCGGCCAGGTGCTGATCTCGGATACGACGCGGCTCGAGGTCGGCGACAGCCTGCAGGTCGGCGAGAAGCGGGAGATCGCCGCCAAGGGCATCGAGCCGACCACCATCTACGATCTTCGGGGGATCCGCGCCCCCTACGACCTGTTCCTCCCGGAGAGCGAAGAGGTGGTGGTCGCGCTCCGCGACAGCGTTCCGCTGCGATTCGCAGTCCTGCAGTCCAAGCATCTCGACAACGCCTCGATGCCCGGGACGCTCGTCGGCCTGTCGTCGATCGGCGGCGAGGTGCTCTGCGATCGACCCCTCGCCCCGCTGAGCGACATCAAGGTCGAGTTGTTGCCCTCGGGCGAGGCCGACTCGCTGCCCGAATTCTACGCCAAGGTCACGGGATCGCTGCCCGAGCGCGCGGGCTTCTCGATCCGCTTCACCTCGGTTCCCGCAGAGCTGACCCGCTGGCTCGCTCGGCTCCTGGAATCGTCGAAGTAGCACGTCGTTCAGCCGGGCCGGCGTCCTGTCGGGCAACGATGAGGATGTCCACGAGCCGGGCACCCTGATCGCCGGTGAGATGTTCGGCGGCCGCTGGATCAGCGACAGGACACATTAGGCAGTGCTGGTGGCAAAGCACTACGGTCCGGGGATCTGGGAGCTCTACAATCTGGCGAACGATCCCGGCGAGACGCACAAGCTCGCCGAAGAGAAGCCGGAAATGCTCAAGCAGTTCATCGAGGCATGGGATCAGTACGCGAAGGATGTCGGCCTAGCCTTCCCGCCCGTGTGAGCTTGACGCGATGACGCCGGAAGCACAGGACCTTGGGGGGATCGTTTACAGTTCAGTAATATAAAAAATACCCAATGGCACAAACTGCTAAAAACAAGGCAACCGCAATTATAATCCAATTCATATTCATGATATTTCCTTCATAGATGATTGGCGAGCTTTCATCTCCACAAAGTAGGTATCCGGCTTGGAGACTTCTTTGATGTGGTATTTCGACCCCGCCCAAAGGCTGTCCCGAAGGTAACCGAAATCATAATGAAGACATATCAACGGATTATTAGGCCCTCAATGCTCACCTCTTTGAAATGAAAAGAAGTTGCTTTTAAGGTCCAGCCACCGATAACGCATAACTTCGTTGCTTATTCTTTCATATCTTTCATCATTTCCTTCATCTGCTCCTTCATCTGCTCCTTCATCTGCTCCTTCATCTTCGCCTTATGCTCCTCACTCTTCATCATGGATTTTATCTCTTCTTGAACGGCCTCCTTAATCAGCGCCCTGCCTTCCTCACTCTCTAGCTCCGCTC
>CANPVX010000174.1 GCA_947581815.1 Candidatus Indicimonas acetifermentans
CCGCCTGATGGAGGCCCTCGGACTCGAGGTTCTCCGCCCGCTGGCTGTAGCGGGCAGGGGCAAGCTTCTCGAGATACAGGGAGACTTCGAGGGTGCGATCGTCGCGTATGAACGGGCGATCGAGCTAGTCCCCGCTTTAGAGGTCGACGTGAATGCCCATATCGGCCGCTGCTACAACGAGCTCGGCCGACACGAGGAAGCTATCGAGCGCCTGCAGAGGGTTCTGATACTCGAGCCCTTCGCTCCGGAGGCCCACTTCGAGCTCGCCCGCGCTTACGCCGAGTCCGGCCGGAGCGAGAAGGCGGTGGAGCACCTGGAGCTGGCGCTCCAGGTTTGGGAGAACGCCGACCCCGCGTTCGAGCCCGCTCAGGAAGCCCGCGCCGACCTGGACGCTCTCACCCCCAGCTCGTAACCCTTCCGGCCTAACCACCCTTGCCTCAGGATACGGCGAGCGGCATCCTACTGCCGGTCACCACCAAATACAGGAAGCCTCTACGTGAGTTACGAGCATATCCTCATCGACGTCGTAGACGGCGTCGGGACGATCACGCTCAACCGCCCCGACAAGCTCAACTCGTTCGCCGGCCGCATGCGACAGGAGATCGCCGACGCGGTGGCCGAGTTGAGCGAGCATCAAGGCGCGCGAGTTATGGTGATCACGGGCGCCGGCCGCGGGTTTTGCACGGGCGCCGACGTCCGTTACCTGAAAGAGCTGTCGGACGCCGACGACATGGAGGGACTCACGGCCCTGGTGGAGGCCGGGCGCGAGGTCGTGACTCAGATTCGCACCGCACCGAAACCCGTGATCGCCTCGGTGAACGGCCCCGCGGCGGGAGGCGGCGCGAACCTGGCGCTCGCTTGCGACATCCGAATCGCCAGCGACCGCGCATCGATCGGTCAGACCTTCGTTCGTATCGGCCTGCATCCGGACTGGGGCGGCACCTACTTTCTGCCGCGTCTCGTAGGCCCCGCCGTCGCCGCAGAGCTCTTCTTCACCGGTGACATGATCCCCGCCGCAGAGGCCCACCGGCTGGGCATCTTCAATCGCGTGGTTCCGCACGAGCAGCTGGCGGAGGAGACGTCGCAATTGAGCGCGACGCTGGCCGCCAAGCCGCCTCTCGCCCTGCAACTCTCCAAGCAAGCGATCAACCGTAGCCTCGCCTCCTCGCTGGAGCAGATGCTCGATTTCGAGCTCGAGGCTCAGATCAAGTGCGCCCAATCGGAAGATGGACGCGAAGGCCTGGCGGCCTTCGTCGAGAAGCGGCCACCGCGTTTCGGAAGCGACTGATGGCGAAGAGCGCCGATGACCCTATCGAGAAGATTGGCGTCGTGGGCGCCGGCGCCATGGGCCACGGCATCGCACAAGTCGCCGCGATGGCCGGCTACCAGGTCGAGCTCTTCGATATCGACGCGGCCGCTCTGAAGCGGGCGCTAGCCGCGGTCCGCAGCAACCTCGACGCCGGTGTCGAGCGCGGTGTGGTCGATCCCAGTACTCGCGAGGCGGCGCTCGCCGCTCTGTCCACGACGACGGTGCTGGAGTCGGCGGCGTCGGGAGCCGACCTGGTGATCGAGGCGGCGCCGGAGCAGCTCGAGCTCAAGCGCGAACTGTTCGCGCAGCTGGATGCGCTGTCCCCACCTCACGCGATCCTTGCGACCAATACGTCGTCGCTGAGTGTGACGAAGATCGCGGCGGCCACCGAGCGCCCGGGGCGAGTCGTGGGGATGCACTTCTTCAACCCCGTTCACATCATGAAGCTGCTGGAGATCGTGCAGGGCGAAGAGACCGAAGAGCGCGCGGTCGAGATCGCGCGGGCGATCGGCGTCGCCATGGGCAAGACGCCGATCGTGGTGAAGGACTCACCGGGATTCGCATCGAGCCGGCTGGGCGTGATTCTGGGGCTGGAGGCGATGCGGATGGTGGAGGATGGCGTCGCCAGCGCACAGGACATCGATACGGCGATGGAACTCGGGTACAGGCATCCGATGGGCCCGCTCAGACTGACGGATCTGGTGGGGCTGGACGTGCGCTTGGCCATCGCCCAGTACTTGTACCGCGAGACGGGGAGCGATCGCTTCAAGCCGCCCGAGATCCTCGAGCGCATGGTCGCCGAAGGCAAGCTCGGGAAGAAGGCGGGAGAGGGCTTCTACGTATGGACGTAGGCAACGAGAAACAAGGCTGAGAGGATATGACCGAATCGAACGTGCTGCTCGTAGAGCGGCAGGATCGGGTTGCCACGATCACGGTGAACCGGCCAGACAAGATGAACGCGCTGAACGTCGAGGTTCGCCGCGCGCTCGTCAGCGCCCTGGGCGAGCTGCGGCAGGATGACGAAGTGCGCGTCGTCGTGATCACCGGTGCGGGAGAAAAGGCGTTCATCGCCGGATCCGACATCGGAGAGTTCAAGGGCGCGCGGCCCGTGGATCAGTACAGAAAGATGGTCGAGGGCGATATCTACTCGGCCGTGGAGCGCTTCCCGAAGCCGGTCATCGCGATGATCAACGGGTTCTGCCTGGGCGGCGGTTGCGAGCTGGCGATGGCCTGCGACATCCGAATCGCCGGCGACAAGGCCAAGCTGGGGCAGCCGGAGACCAACCTCGGAATCATCCCGGGCGGTGGCGGCACCCAGAGGTTGCCGCGCCTGGTCAGGCAGGGCATCGCCATGCGCCTGATCTACACGGGCGAAATCATCGATGCGGCGTACGCGCTGGAGATCGGCCTCGTCGATCAGGTCGTCCCCCAGGATGCGCTCAAAGAGGAGGCGTTGGGGCTCGCGGCGAAGATCGCGCAGAAGAGCCCCGCGTCGCTGCAGGCCGCCAAGGAATGTGTGCGCGCCGCCTGGCGCATGCCGCTGGATGAAGGCCTCCAGTACGAGAAGGTGTGGTTCGGGCTCCTCTTCTCCACCGACGACATGGACGAGGGCGTGGCCGCGTTTCTGGAGAAGCGCAGGCCCGAGTTCAAAGGCACATGATGACAACGGAATGAAACCCCGAACCGTCGCTACGCTCGCCGTGGGCTACTTCCTGGCCATGGCCATCGCCCTCACCTATCCAGGCTACCTACCCGCCAACCGGATCCGTCCGCTCGTCTTCGGCCTTCCCTTCTCATTGTTCTGGCAAATGCTCTGGATCAGCGGGTCCATCGCCGTGCTCGGCCTCGTCTTCGCCTGGGAGAAGCGACGTCGCACGCGGCGGGAGCGGGGGGAGCGGGGGGAGGGGGGGGAGGGGGGGGAGGGCGGCGCCTGATGGAGCGTTGGGTGGTCGTCACCCTCGTGACGGCCGGCTACCTCGTCATCTCCCTGGTCATCGGCTGGGTGTCGGGACGGAAGGCCAGCGACACCGTCACCGGCTACGTTGCCGGCGACCGCGGCTTCGGCTTGCTGGTGATGTACTTCGTGACGGGCGCCATGATCTTCAGCGCGTTCGCCTTCCTGGGAGCGCCCGGTTGGGCCTACAGTCGCGGCGCGGCGGCTTTCTACATCTTCTCCTACGGCGTCCTCGGGTTCGCGCCCTGGTACGTGTTGGGGCCACGTATCGCACGGGTTGGCCGGGCCTACGGCCATGTCACGCAAGCCGAGCTGTTCTCGGCCCGCTTTCAGAGCAAAGCCCTGTCGGTGGCCATCGCCGTCGTCTCCATCGTGGCGTTCCTCCCCTACATAGCGCTCCAGATGAAAGGTGCCGGAATCGTGTTCAACGCCGTCACCGATGGTCACGTCCCCATCTGGGTGGGCGCGCTGGCCGCCTACGGAGTTGTCATGCTCTACGTCTTGAAGAGCGGCGTGCTCGGCGTGGGGTGGACCAACACCTTCCAGGGCATCTTCATGCTGGTGATCGCCTGGATCCTGGGCCTCTGGCTGCCATACCGCCTTTACGGCGGTATCGGACCCATGTTCGAGCGGATCGCCGAGTTGCGGCCCGAGCTGCTCACGGTGCCGGGCCTCGGCCCCACCGGCGAGCCGTGGAGCTGGGGCGCCTACTCATCGGCGGTGCTGGTCAGCGCCGTGGGCTTCACGATGTGGCCGCATCTGTTTATGAAAGCCTACGCAGCCAAGGATGACGACACGCTGAAGCTGACTACTCTGCTCTATCCGACTTTCTTGATATTTCTGCTGCCCTTGTACTTCATCGCCTTCGCCGGCGTTCTCTTCCCGACGCCGCCGCAGTCTCCCGACTTCATCCTGCCGCACATGATCCTGAGCACCGACATCGCCCCTGTGGTCGTCGGCTTGTTCTGCGCCGGAGCGCTCGCGGCGAGCATGTCGACCGGCGATGCGCTGTTGCACGCGACTGGCGCAGTCTACGTACAGGATTTTCACAGGAAGGTGCTGCAGCCGGAGCTAGACGACCATCACCGCAGACTCTTGATCCGCATCGCGGCGCTCGCCGCCGGTGTCATCGCCTTCTTCTTCGCCGTGCGAACGGAGATGTCGCTCGTGGCGCTCTTGCTAGCCGCCTACGGCGCCGTCGTTCAGCTAGCGCCTCTCGCCGTTGCCACCTTCTTCTGGAAGAGAGCCACGCCCGCGGGCGCGCTAGCGGGGCTCGTGGTGGGCGCGCTGGTCACGCTCGTGTTGACCCTGTACCCGCAGTTTCGACCCTACGGAATCCATGCAGGGGTCGTCGGGCTTCTCGTCAACACCTTCACACTCGTAGCCGTCAGCCTCATCACCCGCCCTCTGCCCGACGAGCACGTCTCGAACTTCCTCGACGTGAGCCGCCGGGCCTAGGGATGCCCTCAGAGTCCCGGTTATCCAGCCGTTACCAGAGCCAATCGCTAACTACGGGAGTTTGGCTCGCATCCGCCTATTCCAGTAGCGCCGGAGCGAGCAACCATTGAACGACCCAGTCCGCGGATTCCGCGCGGTGCTCCAGGCAGAGCACTCCGCCGGCGGGGAACTCGAATACTTCACGATGCTCGTCGCCGCAGGTGAGTCGCGAGGCCAACAGATTCAGGTGTGGAAGATGGCCAACCAACATCAGATCAGCCGTCCCTCCGCCCAGCTCGTTCGCCAGCTTTCCGATCTCGGCGAGCGGTTCGAGGTTGGAGACCTCGCGCAGGGGCGTGCGAGGGGTGCGGGGGGTGCGGGGGGTGCTCGAAACCAAACCTTCGACTATGATCTCGGCCGTCTGGCGTGCCCGCAGCTT
>CANPVX010000175.1 GCA_947581815.1 Candidatus Indicimonas acetifermentans
GCAGAGACGGGAGCGTCTTCCAGGAGTCGGACGCGGTATCGTAGGCTTCGTTCTCGTCAAACGTTCCTTCAGAGCCTTCGCCCCCGACGACGTAGACGCGGCCGTCGACGACGGCGGCGCCTATTCCACTTCGAGCTGTAGGAAGGGGCGCCCGCCCAGTCCAGTCGTCGATCGCGGGATCGTACTCCTCGTTCGCGTCCAGATTGCGGCCAAAGTCGAACGAGGTACGCCCTCCGACCGCATAGATCTTACCATCAACAACTCCGACCGCCAGGTGATCGCGGGGAGTGGGTATCGGCGCAGCCCCTGTCCAGGAGTCGGACAGGGGTTCATAGACCTCAACGGCGTCGGAGTTCGCCGCACCGGCGCCGGCGACGCCAGCGATCGCGTAGATTCTGCCCTCAACCACCGCAGCTGCAAGCGCCCCTCTTGCCGTCGGCATCGGGCTCTTCTCGTCCCAGGTGTTCGATGCGGGATCGAAGACGAACAGCTCATCACGTGGATCAGCGAAACCGACCTCGAACCCCCCAACCACATATAGCTTGCCGTCGAGGCCAACAGCAGCTGCGTGGTGGCGAGGCCGCGGTAGGGGTGCGGCCTCGTTCCATTCGTCGGTGACCGGATCGTAGGCCTCCACACTCGCGGCTGGAATCCCGGACTCGTCGAACCCGCCGATCACATAGATCTTCCCGAGTATTTCGGCCACGGCCACTTCAGAGCGTGCGGTCGGCACGGGAGCTCGGTTCTCCCACTGCCCCACATCTCCCGGAGGGGGTGGGGTTGCCAGCTCAGGCGGTGGCGTCGCGGTCGGCGTCCCGGCACGGTCACCGCTGCCGCAAGCCGCTACGAAGAGTGCCGCCAAAGCAGCCGTCAGCAGAAGTACCTCGCTCGCACGTTCAGCCCGCACGTAGCCGATGCTACCACCCGAGACATCTCTCCGACTACGTGCTCAGGTAGCGTTAGGATGGCCATCATTAGAGAACTTTAGTCTTAGTCCAATGCCCCTCTAAGGGCAGCTGCTTACGCTGGGTTCAGCAGTCACACGAGAAGTCAGACAAGGAGGTGCAGAGATGAAGGGACTGCTGATGATAGTGGCGGCGGTGGTGGTGTTGGCGGTGGGTGCAGTGGCGATCGGCGGGGCGGCGACCTCGGCCCAGGAAGGCGACGGGCCGCTGGGGACGTTTCTAGGCAGGGTCGCCGAAAAGCTCGGTATCAGCGAGGAGGAGTTCGAGGCCGTCATCGACGAGGCCCGCACCGAGTTGATCGACGAGGCCGTGGCCGAGGGCCGCCTAACGGAGGAGCAGGCGGAGCGGCTACAGGAACGTGGCTTCCCCTTCGCCGGTGGGCGAATGGGGCACGGGCGCGGACGGGTGATAGAGGCCGCCGCTGAGGTGTTGGGCGTGACCCAGGAGGAGCTGAAGGACGAGCTGAAGGACGGTAGCTCGCTGGCCGAGGTGGTCGAGGCCCAGGGGATAAGCGTGGATGACTTCAAGGCCGAGCTCCTCGACCAGCTTCAGGCGCTACTCGACAGCGATGTGGCCGATGGTACGCTCACCCAGGAGCAGGCCGACAAGATCTTCGGGTGCGCTGAGGAGAAGATCGACAGTATCCTCAGCGGCGAGGGCAGACCACATGGGCGTCCGGGTGGCTTCGGCGGGCTTGGGCAGTCGGTGCCCGAAGGCGCGGAGTCGTCGGAGGTGACAGCCTAAATCTGAGTAAGCCGCGCGCTGCACGGGTATGGAGGCTGGGTTCGTCCCAGCCTCCATCGTTATGGGTGGCCTTACTCTGCAGGGATGTACAAAGTGAGCGCACCGGATTAAGGAACTCTAACGCTTCTCCAATGTGCGTCCAATGCCGGTAGCCTACTCTAGACTCAACGGGAGGTCAGTAATGAGGACTATTAGACGCGGGCTCCGGACGATTCTCCGCAACCCGCTGCGCACGGGATTGCTCGTGGCCGTGCTTGCGATCAGCATAGCGCTGACGCTGATCATGATCACGGTTAACGAGGCGTTCGGGCAGCGGCTGGACGAGATCAGAGCCGAGGTGGGCACGAACATCGACGTCAACCCGGCAGGCAGCTTCCGCGGCCTCCTCGGCGGCGGCGAACCCTTGTCCGAAGAGGAGATCGATCAGCTCGCCTTACTAGACCACGTCGAAAGCGTGCAACGGACGCTGAGCTTCCCGTACACCGGGGAAGCGCTTGAGTCAGCAATAGACGTGGGCGAACTGGGAAACCGCCTGGCCGGTGGCGACGGCGCCACGGACAACGCTCCCGGCGGAAACGCTCCCGGCGGCGCTGGCCCCGGCGGCCAGGGGTTCAGCATCCCCGTCTTCTTCATCGGGACAGATGACCCCAGCGCCCTCTCGACGATCGGAACGCAAGACACCGAGCTCATGGAGGGCCGCACCTTCACGGACGATGAGGCGGATGCGAATGTCGCCGTTCTGGGTGATGACCTGGCCGAAAAGAACGGCCTTCTGGTAGGCGACACGTTTGAGTTAGAGGGCGGTAGCACCATTGAAGTAATCGGAACCTTCACCAGTGGCACCCAGTTCGGCGATAATGCCGTCTTCATGCCCCTGGAGACCGTGCAGACCCTGTTCAAAAGCGAGGGCGAGCTCACCCTGGCAACAGTCCGTGTCGATACGGTCGAGAACGTCGATGCTGTCGCCGACGCGATCACCGATACCCTGGGTGAGGATACCGTTGACGTCGTCACCGAGGCCAGCCGGTTCGAGAGCATTAGCGCCCCCGTCGCGGACGCCGAAGACAGCAGCCAGATCGCGCTGATCGCCGCCCTGGTGGCAAGCGCGGCCGTAATCCTGTTCTCCGTGGGGCTTGTGGCGCGGCAACGTGTGAAGGAGATCGGCATCTACAAGGCGATCGGCGCTTCCAACTGGCATGTCACCGCTCAGTTCGGCATCGAAGCCGCTGTGATGAGCGTAATCGCGGCGCTGATCGGCGCCCTGGCAACGTTCCCCCTGGCCCAAACCGTTGCCAATGGGCTGGTCTCAGACCCGGCGGCGCCGGCAGGCCCAGGCGGCTTCGCTGGGCCCGGACAGGGAGCGCGGTTCGGCGGAGCCGGCGCTCAGCTCCAGGGAGCGGGCGGATTTCTGGGCGATGTGGACGTAGCCGTTTCGCCGGAAGTGTTCCTATACGCTCTCGGAATCGCCATTGGACTAGCCGTCATTGCAAGCATAATCCCGGCCTGGTACGTGGGCCGGGTCAAGCCTGCCGAGGTACTTCGATATGAGTGATGAAAAGAGTCACGAGGACAGCTACATAGTGATGGCCGAGGGTCTCACGAAGCACTTCAAGAGCGGCCCCATAGTCGTGAAGGCGGTCGATGATGTGAGCTTCCGGCTGCCGCGGGGCAGGATCGTGGCTCTGCGCGGGCCCAGCGGCTGCGGCAAGAGCACTCTGCTTAACCTGATAGGGGCGCTGGACAGGCCGGATTCCGGTGAGCTAAGCGTCGACGGTGTCGATGTCAGCAGGCTGAGCGGTGGCGGCGAAGTGGCATACAGACGGCGGAAGGTGGGTTTCGTGTTCCAGCAGTTCAACCTGCTGCCAGAGCTGTCCGCAATTGAGAACGTGACTCTACCCATGGAGTTCACTGGTGGGGCTACGAACGGGGCCTCACGGGTGCGAGCTAGGGAGCTTCTGGGGCGGGTTGGTCTGGCAGAGGATTGGCACCGACGGCATCCCGCGAAACTGTCTGGCGGCGAGCAGCAGCGCGTCGCAATCGCCAGGGCTTTGGCGAACGACCCGCCGATCATCCTGGCCGACGAGCCGACGGCGAACCTCGATTCGGGGACCAGCCGGCTGATCGTCGAACTGCTTCAGAGTCTGCGGACCGAGAAGCGCACGGTGTTGATCGCCACCCACGACGAGGCGATCGCCGCCAAGGCCGATCTCATTCTGGAGATGAGGGACGGCCGCCTTATCGAGCCCGCTGGCTCCTAAGCGGAGCCTGGATACGCCGTCGCGTTTCTAGTACGGCGTAGCATCGCCTGTGCGGACGTATCGTTGCGCTCAACAGCGGCAGAACTACTTCGGCAGCAGCTCGGCGGCGTTGAGGTCGGCGATGGCCGAAACCGCTCGCTCCATGATTGCGGTAAACAACTCCACACCGCGCTCGTTAGCCGTATCGAGACTACCGATTTCAATGACAGAGTATAGGAGGCAGGTCAGCACAGACGCTCGGTAGTCCTCGAAGCACTGGTCGAAGTCGTATGCGCGAACGCCGTTGTCGACAAGAATAGTGTGGTACATCCGTAGAAGGTCCATCTCGACCGCCTTCCGATCGGCCGGCTGCATGGCTCCACACGTAAAATACGCGACGTCGAAGACGCCGCGGCCTCGAGAGGAGATCTGCCAGTCGATGACGGCCAGTGGGTCGTCTCCCTCAGGGGTGCCGAAGAAGAGGTTGTCAAGACGGTAGTCGCCGTGCACGATCGTGCGCGGCTGCTCTCCGAGTCGATTAAGCATGTTTATGACGTTCTTCCCGTACCTCTCGCCGACAGTTCGCATCTCGTCTGACAGCTTATCGCCGACGTACTCGACGAAGGGAGCCCATGCCTCGAGGTACGCGTCTTGAGCCGACTGAGCGATGAGCGGATCATTGGTAAGCGGCATCCAGCCGATCTCGGCCAACCGTGGGCTCTCCCACCAGGTGGCGTGGAACTTTGCCAGATGCCGGATGGCCAGCTCCGCCTCATCGGGGGAGCAGCCGGCGAGCTGATCACCAACGCGGGCCGGCGCCAGGTCCTCCAGCAGCAGCACGAACTCGTCGGCTTCGACGTCCATGGCGCTGTAATAGCAGCGTGGCGTCCGGAGCTCCACCTCGTCGGCGATCTCCTGGTAGAAGCGGGTCTCGCGCTCGTAGAAGTGGAAGTGATTGCCGACGCCGCGATTCTCGGGCACGTCGGAGGGGAACTTGGCGATGAGCGAGCGCGGCGCACCGGCATCTGAGCCCTCATAGCGCAACGCCACCTGAGCGAGCTGTCCCATGAAGCCGGCACCCTCTCCAATGGTCTTCGATTCGAACGACCTAACGGTCGCGTCCGTAATAGTGCCCGTCTGGCGCAGCGCGTGGGTGAGCC
>CANPVX010000176.1 GCA_947581815.1 Candidatus Indicimonas acetifermentans
CTACCAGCTCTGGAATGCCGGACAAACGGCTGGTGACTACGGGCACGCCAAGCGCCATGGCCTCCATAAGCACGTTGGGAATGCCGTCCATGTCGCCGTTCGGTGCTCGACAGCACGGTAGAACGAACACGTCAGCATTCTTCATGAGCTCACGCACCTCGTCGTGCGTCATCGCACCGAGCAGGCGCACGTAGTCCTCGAGCCCGTGCGTGGCAATCGCGCTCCGTAACTCCTGTTCGAGGAGGCCTGCGCCGGCGATGACACACTCAAAATCGATGTTCTGCTGACGCATCTCGCGGCAGGCTTCGATCAGGAAACGGAACCCCTTTTTCTCGACCAGCCGACCGATTCCCACCAATCGGATTGGCTCGTTCCGTGTGCTGCGTCGATCTCCTGATGGCGCGAAGCGGTCACAGTCGATGCCGTAGTGCACGACGTGAATCGGCGGCAGTCGCGAACCGTTGCATGCCTCCTGAAAGAACCGCTTGTGAAATGCTGAAACAGCGATGACCGAGGAAGCACCGGCCAGCTTGGCGCAGAGCAAACGCGGCTGAATGAAGATGTCGTACGCGTGCGGAGTGATCGTATATGGTATTCCAGAGACGAGCGAGATCAGATAGGTCCACTCACTCGCGGCGGCTGCAAAATGGGTATGTATGTGTTCGATCCCGGCTTCGGCGAACGCTCGCGCCAGCGGCCGGCATACATTGAGCTTCCACCTCAGCGGTCGGTCCTGCCGGGCTCGGACGGCGGACCTGGCAGCGAAGGCACGGCTGGGCGCACGTGAGGCCCAGTAGACGGCACTGCGGAGCTGGATGAGTCGGCTGATAGACGAGAAATCCACGTAGGTAGTGGTTGCCTCTAAAGCGGCGTATTCGGGCGTGAGATATTTGATGTTGGGCTTGTGAAGGCTGTAGACACAAACGTCGTCGCCACGGGCCCGCAGCCGCTGGACCTCGTTGATAATCCACGTCTGCGACAGCGCCGGGAAACGGTCTACGAGGTATGCGATCTTCACGGGCAGGCACAGCCGCCCGGGCCGTTCCCAAACAGGGCAAGGGATCTTTCCGACGGTCGGGCGCGATGCTCGTTCACGGCACTTCCCCTCCGGTCACTACGGGCGGGGAGCGACGATACAGCCGCACGGGATACTTCGATCCGATATGCTGGCCCACTAGCTCGTAGTCCTCCGCTAACACCTGAGAGAGGGTTGGGGTTACCGCCCCGAACGTGCGCTCCGTGTAACCGTCCAGGATCACGAGCTTGGGGGGAGCATCACGCAGCCCGTGCTCTATTCCGTCGATGACCTCCCTCGTGGTCCCTACGCGCAGCCCCAAGGGATGAGAGATGTTCGCGTAGACGCCGCGGCCAGATTCGACCGACCAGATCACCCCACCCGAGAGCAGCGTATCGTTGGGCCCAGAGAGCCGCCGGATGTCTTCCACGGTCGAACGGAGTGTAGATGGTGACCAAGGGTTGTGAAAAGACAGCCAATCCAGGCGCGTGAGCTGGCCGGCCGAAAGGAGCGTGAGTGCCGTCACCGACACTACGCCGAAAGCGGCGACGCCGAGCCGACGTTCGGCCAGGTGTCTATGCGTTGCCCACCAGACTGCCGTGGCGCCCCCGAGGCCCCCTACGATAGCCAAACCAGGCGCGAGCCCTGAGCCGCCAAGCGCTTGCGCTGCAAGTCTCATCGTGGCGTACGCGAGGAGCCCGGCAGTCAGCGCCTGACCAAGGCGCACCCCAGCGCGCGGCACTGAGTCGCGGGGGGCTCCTGGTCCGGCGCGCGCGATCACCCACACCGCAGCCGCATACGCTGCTAATGCGAGGTAGAATGTTCCCTGGCGTGTAGGGGCAAGCACCCAGAGGGTGACCTGGCAGCTCACGAACCCAAGAATCAGCGCCGCGCAGCCCCACGACCTCAGTGCACCTGCCAGCTCGCGGTAAGCGGCCGTCAACCCAAAGGCCGCCACCGGAGCTAGAGGGACGTAGAACTCGCGGGTATAAGCTGGATACCACGCGTGGCCGCGAACGTGGATCGCGTAGGCGAGCGTGAGGATGAGTGTCCAGCTGCCGAGCAGAATCAGCCCCACGGTGTGACGGCCGCCTTCGTACCGTTTCCAGACGCTGGGAAGACAAATCACGAGAAGCGTAACGGCGCCGCCCACGATCAGAATCCAGTGGAGTTGGACGGACTGGATGATTTGGAAGGAAGTGGAGGACCACGGCTGCGCGCGGAAGCTCGTGGTAGCCAGAGCTGCCCCCTGTTCCACCAGATCCGGCTGCAGCACATCAGCCGAGCCCCGCAGTCGGTCCCCGATACTCGCCCACACCCAGGCCAGCGGGTTGAGGTCACGTGCCGAGAAGGCTGTGAGCGGAGCTCGAGAGCCGTAGTACGCCAGCGCGGCTGCTACCACCACTGCGTATCCCGCTAAGTACGCCGCCACCCGCTGGGCGAGCTCCCGGAATGTCCGTCGGTTCAGCAGCAGAAGGCACAGCCCAGTCGCCACGGTGGCGGCCAGCGCCGATTCGCGGATGTAGTAGGCGAACGCCATCATCGCCCCTGACGCCGCGAGGAGGGAATAGCGGCCCGTAGAAGTCTTGGTATCGAGACTGATCCATGCCAGTAGCACGCCCATTCCTGTGAAGGCGTTCACCACTGGTTCCGTCTTGACCACGGTGCCGAACAGGATCGAGTAGGGAAGCACCAAGTAGAGCGTCCCAGCCACGACGCCCGTGGTTAGATCTCGGAGCCGGGCTCCAATGCCGAAGACGACGACGGCGCCAACCAACGTAGCGAGCAGCGGTACCAAACGGCCGGCGGCGAGCTTGGCACCGAACAGCTCGAGCGATGCGGCCAGAATCAACACGTATAGCGGCTGACGGCTCTCGAAATCGACGGACGGGACCAACCCCCTGAGGATGAGCACGGCATCCATCAGGTGGGCTCCTTCGTCTGGGTTGATCCATCGCACGTGTCGGTACCACATGCCGAACACGAAAAACGCGATGAGCAGTAAGGCGAAGAAGGCGAGTCCCAGGAGGTCGCCACGCCGTAGCCCGCTTGCCCGTGTCATCGAAGCAGCCATCGCCCCCGGTTCCGACCCGCGAATGCGCGGATTCAGTGATCAGGCTTAAGCAAGCTCCGTTCCCAACGTTCGGATCGCGTGCCAGGGCGGAGCTCAGGGTTAGGTCGGTTGAGCCGCTACGTGGCACAACTCCTGTAGAGCCAATATACTACGGTCATTACACCCCGGCTCTGTCGCGCGGAGGCAACAGTGATGAGCCTTTCCACGGGAGGGTATGGCGTGCGAGCGCCTGACGCTGCTGGCACCTCTTCTTTCGCCGAGCAAGCTTGTCCCGGGGCGGGGCCCCAGGTGGGCACCGAACTTGTACCGCCCCCCGGCGGCGCGGCGCCAGGGGGAGCAAGCCACGAGCTATCGGAGCACGCGGTAGCTGGTCAGTCGCAAGGACGGCGTGCTGTAGAGATCGAGAGGCGCTTCTGACTGATGTATCCGCGAATAAGGCTCGGCGAATCGCCTATGGTCCCTTATGGTGAGTGATCTCAAGCCGCGGACCCTGCCGCCTGATATTGGTGCAGACGTCGGGGAGCAGCGCTCACGAGAGCGTGAAGAGCCGACCGTAATCATCGAGCCTTCGGGGCCATGGCCGCGGATAGACCTCCGGGAGTTGTGGGCCTATAGGAATCTGTTCCTGTTCTTGGTGTGGCGCGACATAAAGGTCCGGTACGCGCAAACGGTGCTCGGCGCAGGCTGGGCGATCCTTCAGCCCGTGCTCGCGATGGTGGTGTTCACGGTGATCTTTGGCAACTTCGCGAAGATCCCCTCAGACGGCGTGCCGTATCCGGTGTTCTCGCTAGCGGCGTTGGTACCGTGGATCTACTTCTCAACAGCGCTGACAACAGCCAGTAACAGCCTGATCGCTAATCCTAATCTCATTACGAAAGTGTACTTGCCGCGGCTGGTGATTCCGTTCGCGCCCGTGCTCGCGGGACTCGTAGACTTCGCCATCGCTCTCGTGATTCTCTTCGCCATGATGTTGGCCTTTGGCATCGTACCGAGTTCTGGGGTGGCGGTGCTTCCAATTCTGGTACTCATCATGATGATGGCGGCGGCAGGCATCGGATGCCTGCTTGCAGCGCTCAACGTCCAGTACCGCGACGTCAAGCACATAGTGCCTTTTCTCGTCCAGGTATTGATGTTCGCTTCACCGATCGTGTACCCCATGTCGCTCGTCCCGGAGGCATATCGTGTGGCATACGCACTCAACCCGATGGCGGGGGTTATTGAAGGCTTCCGCTCGGTACTTCTGGGAACGAATAGCATCTCGTGGTCGCTGCTGAGCGTCTCTGCCGTCTCGAGTGTGGTCTTCTTGACTATAGGCGCGTTGTACTTCCGTCGCATGGAGCGTGTCTTCGCGGATGTCGCTTGAAGTGAGTGTTTGATATGTCTGCAGCTGCCATTCAGGCTTACAACCTTGGGAAGCGCTACCGAATAGGCGCTGCCGTGAGGAAGCATGACGCACTGGGCGAGGCGCTGATTCACGCAGCGACGGCGCCGTGGCGGAACCTCAGGAAGCTCCGCAGGCTGAGTTCGTTCGGGGAGGGAGAGAGCGGCGACACGGTCATGTGGGCAGTGCGCGACCTGTCGTTCGGGCTCGAGCGCGGAGAGGTGCTGGGGGTAATCGGCGAGAATGGGGCGGGGAAGAGCACGCTACTGAAGATTATCTGTCGGATCACGGAGCCGACGCTTGGGCGGGTGGTGGTGAGAGGCCTGGTGGGTTCGCTCTTGGAGGTCGGGACCGGCTTTCACCCCGAGTTGACTGGCCGCGACAACACGTACTTGAATGGCGCCATCCTTGGGATGGATCGAGCGTACATCAAGGAGAAGTTTGACGAGATCGTGAGTTTTGCTGGGGTAGAGAAGTTCGTCGACACGCCGGTCAAGCGGTATTCGAGTGGCATGAAGGTTCGGCTGGCGTTTGCGGTGGCGGCGCATCTCGAGCCGGAAGTCTTGATCATCGACGAGGTGCTCGCAGTTGGGGACATCGGGTTTCAGAGGAAGTGCCTCGGGA
>CANPVX010000177.1 GCA_947581815.1 Candidatus Indicimonas acetifermentans
CGGATGGGATTCGAACCCACGGCCTCCTGCGTGCAAGGCAGGCGCTCTCCCAGCTGAGCTACCGCCCCCAGACTCGGGCACTGAATCTATTCCGGCACGCGGTCTAGCTCAAATCGCACAACACCCCTCAAACCCTGGCCAGCCTGGCGACTTCGCACGCCTACGGGGTATATGATAGGATAGCACAGGACAGGCTGACTCGAGCGGCGGTATGCCATGGAGCCCGAACTACCTAACTCCGATAACGAGCACACCGATGTACTGATCATCGGCGGCGGGTTCGGCGGCATCAACGCGGCCCGCCGACTGGACCGGCTGTTGCGGCGCCGCCTGAAGGCGAAGGTCACGCTCATCAGCCGCACCAACTTCTACCTCTTCACGCCCCTTCTGGCCGAGGTGGCCGCAGCGCTCATCGATGCGCTCCACGCCGTGAACCCCATCCGTCGCATGCTTAAGCGCGTGCGCTTCATCCAGGGCACCGTGTTGAAGCTCGACGCGAAGGCCCGAGAAGCAACCTATGCGAACGAGAACGGCGACGAGCGAACCCTCACTTACGAGCACTGCATCCTGGCGCCGGGTAGCGTCACCGCCTTCTTCGGGATAAAAGGGCTGGAGAAGGGCGCCTTCACGATGAAGACAGTCGGCGACGCCATCCAGGTGCGCAACCACGTCGTCAGTCTGCTAGAGCGCGCCGAATCGCTCCCGCCCTCGAAACGACAACATCTACTCAGCTTCGCCGTCGTCGGCGGCGGCCTGAACGGCACTGAAGTCGCGGGAGAGCTATTCGATTTCGTGCTGCGCGCTTCCGACGACTACGCGAGCATCCAGCGCGGCGACATCCGCATGGTTCTCATCGAGATGCGGGAAAGCCTCGCCCAAGAGTTGCCCGAACAGGTCGGCTCTTACTGCAAGGACAACCTCCAATCCAGGGGGATGGAGATTTGGCTGAGCGCGCGCGTCACCGGCTACACAAACGGACTCCTCGAGATTCGTGATGGCCGCGAGATAGCAACTGAGACGGTGATTTGGAGCGCGGGCGTTCGACCGTCTCCGCTGATCGCGGGTATCGACGCCGAGCGCATCGAGCAGGACGATCGGCTACCGACGAACGAGTTCTTGCAGGTTCGCGGCTACGACAACTTGTGGGCGGTCGGCGATTCTGCGGCGATACCGGACGCGAAGGAAGGCACCTACATGCCGCCGACCGCGCAGCACGCGGTTCGTCAGGGACGCCACGTGGCTGTGAACGTAGCCCGGGCCATCATGGGGAAGCCGCTCGAGCCATTCCACTATAGCTCGCTCGGCATGCTCGCGACGCTGGGGCGCTATCGCGGCGCCGGGCGGGTTTTCGGAATTCCGCTCACCGGCTTTCCCGCCTGGTTCGCGTGGCGCACTTACTACTTGCTCACCCTACCGCGCTGGGATCGTCGCCTGCGCGTGATGATCGATTGGACGTTGGATCTGTTGTTCCCGCCCGAAATCGTTCAGCTGAAGGTGGAGCGGCTCCACCCGGAGACCGGCGCAGACCTGGGCGTCGAGAGACGGGGCGGGGGCGGGGAGAATCAGCGAACGCAAGCGGTCAACGCGACTCGAGATTCGGCGCCTTCGAGTGAGCAGAGCGCGCGTACAGCCAAACCAGCGCCATAGCCACCGGGAACAGTCCGAGGACGATCCACAGAGCGGGCCGCCTGAGGTCGGTGGAGGCTTGGAAAGTTTCCAGGATCCAGGTGAGCGCCTCGAGAGAGCCCCAAGCCACTCCAGCGTAGATCACGACGGCCTGGATGAACAGCCGCTGGTAACTCCGCGCCTCGCCGCGCACAGCGCCGGAGTCTTCGCCGGGTGCCGTGAGCGCGGCGCCCCTGAACGCTTCGGCGAAGGCGTCCGCGCTGCTGTATCGCGCACCGGGTTCCTTCCCCAGCCCCCGATCGATGACCTTCGCGACCTCGGGCGGAAGGTCGGGCTCGAGCTGAAGCAATGAGGGCGGAGTCTCGTCGACGTGTTGCCGCAGGTAGTCCTGAGGGTTGGGTCCCTTGAAGGGCAAGCGTCCCGCGATCATCTCGAACGCCATGACGGCCAGCGAGTACTGGTCGCTGCGAGCGTCGACGCTGCCGCTCTCGGCCTGCTCCGGGCTCAGGTATTCAGGCGTCCCCATCACCTCTCCGGTTCTCGTGAGCGTCGCCAGCGGTTCGCTCCGCGAAACGATCTTAGCCAACCCGAAGTCTGTGACGAGGATGCGTCCACTGGACTGTTCGATGAGTATGTCGGATGGTTTCACGTCACGATGTACGAGCCCGAGCTCGTGGGCGCGCGTGAGCCCGCCGGCGACGCCGGTGACGATGCGAGCGACCTGGTGAAGGGGGAGCTTGCTCTTGCGATCGAGACGCTGCCGTAGCGTCTCTCCTTCGATGTGCTCCATGATGAAGTAAGGGACGCTTGCATCGGTCTCGCCAACGGAGTGTACCGGGACGATACTTGGATGGGGGCACGCCGCCATGGCACGTGCCTCGCGCTTGAAGCGCTCCACCGCCTTCGCATCGCGCGCGTAGCTCGGACGCAACGCTTTCAGGGCGACGCGCCGGCCCAAATCCGCATCCTCCGCAAGATAGACGACGCTGGTGCGTCCCTGACCGAGCTTGCGGATGAGCCTGATCTTCCCCTGCAACGCAACGGCGAGGTGCTGGGCGAGGGGATCGGATTGTTCGTCGCCGGTCGAGACGAGCGATGGGTCAAGAACCATCTCTGCGATCCTCAGCGCGCTGTTTTGTAGCCACAGGCTTCGCAATCTAGGGCCGCATCTCCTCAAAGGGAAACGATCGCGTTGAGACGGCGGTGAATCGGCGGATTGACGGGCGGCCGAGGGAGTCGCAGTTTGAGTCTCCACTTTCGAGGCTGCCCGTCACACGCCCCAAACCCGGAGGTATACATGCTTCCGCGCCTTCTTCGGTCCCTGTGCATCGCCATGGTCGCATTTATTCCGGCGACGGCTCACGCGCAGACGATGCAGGAGGCATTGGCCGAGCTTTTTGTGTTCGGGGAGGGCGAAGATCCGCTGTTCTTGGTGGGCACCGCCGGGCAGGAGGCGACGGAGGTCCACGGTGGCCACTTCATCCCGGCCTCGTCCGAGGCCAACAACGCTGTCCTGCAATTCTTCACGACTTCCATAGCATCGAACATCGCTAACTTCCCGCTCGGCTCGACCGTAGCGAGCCAAACGGTGAAGTTCGTGGGCGGAGTCCCGGTTGCCACATCCCGGAGCTTCGGGCCGATCTTCGCGGAGCGCGCGCAGACCATCGGTCGCGGGCGGCTGAACGCGGGACTCAACTACTCCCGGATTCGCTTCAGGGACATACGAGGGATCGCGCTGAACGATGTCAGGTTGAATTTCGTACACCAGAACTCCGACTTCGAGGGCTGCGACGCCACCTTTGGCGGCGACTGCACACTTTATGGCGTCCCGCAGTTCGAGAACGACCTCATGGCTCTCTCCCTCGACCTCAGCTTCGACGCTGACGTATTCGCTTTATTCGGCACCTTCGGGATCACCGACTGGTTGGATCTGAGTTTGGCGATCCCGCTCATCGATATGAGCATGAGGGGTACTTCGGTCGTCACCATGACCCCTTCCACGGACCCGGCCTTCCACTTCTTCGGCGGCACGCAGGCTGCTCCGGAGCTGCAGGCCGAGAGCCAGGTCTTCGACGATGCAACCGGGATCGGCGACATAGCGGGAAGGCTGAAGGCGCTCGTCGCCAGCGGGGAGAACTGGGGTCTCGGGTTACTGGTGGAGGGCCGGGCGCCAACAGGAAACGAAGAGGACTTCCTGGGTACGGGCGAGTGGAGCGCGGGGGGGCTGGCGATCGTCTCGGGCACGTTCTCCGATTTCTCACCACACGCGAACGTGGGATACCAGTACCGAGCCGGTGAGTTCGATCAGGACATCGTCAAAGTGATCGCCGGCTTCGATCATCGACTCGCCGGCTGGGCCACGCTCGCGGCCGATTTTCTCGGCGCCTTTCCGGTCGGGGAACAGAAACTGACCTTCCCGGAGCTCGTCGAGTATGAGGCACCCTTCGTGCGGAGCGTAGAAGCGACGAACATCCCCAACACTCGTGACAATCTCCTTGATGCCTCGCTCGGGTTCAAATTCCAGACAAAGGGCGGGCTGCTCATCATCACGAACGTGCTGGTCCCGCTCAACTCGGGAGGGTTACGAGCGGATTGGATCCCGACGCTCGGGATCGAATACACGCTATAGGAAAGAATGAAAGATAGATCGAAAGCCTCGAGGACGAACGTGAGTCACGCGTCCCAAACCCGGAGGTATCGTATGCTTCCGCGCTTCATTCGGCTCTCATGCATCGCGATGGTCGTGTCCTTTCCGGCGACCGCTCACAGTCAACAGACGATGCGTGAAGTGTTGAACGAGCTATTCTTTTTTGCGGGCGGCGATGATCCACTCTTCCTCGTGGGCACGGCCGGGCAACCTGCGACAGCCGTCCACGGCGCTCACTTCATCCCAGCCTCTTCCGAGGCGAACAGTGCCGTGCTGCAATTCTTCACCAACACGATCGCGCAGAACATCGCGAACTTCCCGCTCGGCTCGACCGTAGCGAGCAAGACTGTGAAGTTCGTGAACGGAGTCCCAGTCGCGACGTCGCACAGCTTCGGGCCGATCTTCGCCGAGCGTGCCCAGACCATCGGGCGCGGGCGACTGAACGCGGGGCTCAACTACTCCCGTCTTCGCTTCTCCGAGATCCGCGGGATCGGCCTGAACAACGTTCGACTGAACTTCGTTCACGAGAATACCAACTTCCCAAACTGCGATGTATTCTTCGGCGGAGACTGCGCCCTTTACGGCGTCCCCCAGTTCGAGAATGATCTCATCGGGCTTTCCCTCGAGCTAGATATCGACGCTGACGTATTCGCTTTCTTCGGCACCTTCGGCGTCACGGACTGGATGGACCTCAGTTTCGCGATTCCGGTCATCAGTGTGAGCATGAAGGGTACTTCTGTCGCCACGGTGATTCCTTCTATCGATCCGACTTCCCACTTTTTTAGCGGTACGCA
>CANPVX010000178.1 GCA_947581815.1 Candidatus Indicimonas acetifermentans
CGGGTTGGCGCTCAGAGTCTGCGTAGCTGCGCAGTCTCCAGTCTGGCACCTGAAACGCGAAGGCGACGACGGCCGCCCCTCGGGCGTAGGGTGCTCGGAATCGCTGTTGCCGGAGGACCAGTCAGCGAGCTCCGGCCTCCCCTTGAAGCAAGATCCGACCTAAATGGGCTTTGGGCTTAGGTAGGTTCAATGACCCGTCCGGAAGATTGAACCTCGCCGGGCGAGCCGCAAGTGTTTCGGTATTCGGTATTCGGTACTCGGTATTCGGTAAACGGGAGCAGAGAATAAGCTCGGAACTCACGGAATATAAGGGGTTAGTGCGGTTCCCTAATTCAGTGACCGTTGAGCAGTTGCCCGGTGGTTCCCGTGGCAAGATCACCTGCGACCCGTCAGGCAGTCGGAGATCGAAGACGACGGTGCTCACCGCGCCCTTGACGAGAAGGCCTCTTCTTACAATTTTAGATCAGCCTAATATTCGTATTAGAATAGACGAATTATCCCGGTGAGGACTCGTTCGAGGAGGCATATGCGGAAAGAGCTATTCGTCCGGTCGACGACGGTGCTGTGCCTGACCGCTCTCGCCGTTTCATGTAGCGATCTATTCACCGAGGCTCCCGAGGACGCCGACCTCTTCGACGCGCCGCTCGAGGGGCTGACGTTGGAGGAGCTTGCGGCGTTCGTTCGCGGCGACGAGGCCTTCGGCCAGGGCTTCGCCCCCGCGACCGGGCTCGGCCCGATCTTCAACAACCGGTCGTGCGCCGCGTGCCACAGCGGCGATGGCCGCGGGCGGCCCGAGAACGCCTTGACTCGCTTCGGCGAGGCGCCGGATTTCGCCCGAACCACGGGGGGGCCGCAGCTCCAGGACCAGGCGATTCCGGGAGCCAAGCCCGAGCTGCTCCCGACTGGGGTGGCGTTTTCACTCCGCCTCCCGCCGCCTGTGTTCGGCGTGGGCCTCATCGAGAGCATCCCCGTGGCCGATGTTCTGGCCAACGCCGACTCGAGCGACGCGAACGGCGATGGCATATCCGGTCGTCCCAATTGGGTGACGCCGGCGGGTTTTGTGCCCGAGAACGAGCCCGGAGGGGGCTCGGGGCTTCAGCTGGGCCGTTTCAGTCGGAAGGCACAGGTCAGCACGCTGCTGCAACAGACGACCGAGGCTTACCATCAAGACATCGGCATCACCACCGACTTCATACCCGAGGAGAACGTGAACCCGCAGACTGGAGCCAGCACTCTGGCGGCGGACTTTGTGCCCGACCCTGAGCTTGACGCTTCCACGGTTCAATCGGTGGTCTTCTACTTGCGCACGCTCGCGCCGCCGGCCCCCGGCGAGGATACTCCCCAGAGGCAACAGGGGCGTGAGCTGTTCTCTAGCGTTGGTTGCGCTGCCTGTCACGTACCTGAGTTCACGACCGGCTCGAACGCGATCGCGGCGCTGTCGAATATGCCCGTGGTCCTCTATTCGGATCTGCTCCTCCACGACATGGGGGATGGGCTGGCCGACGACCGCGCCGATGGGAGCGCGACGGGGCGCGAGTGGAAGACGCCGCCGCTCTGGGGGCTGCGCATCATGCGGGACTTTCTGAACGGGGACGCTTTCCTTCTGCACGACGGGCGCGCGCGTAGCGTAGAGGATGCGATTCTGTTCCACGGAGGCGAGGCGGACTCGGCCCGGGTCAGGTTCGAGTCGCTCGGCGCGGGGGACAAGGCCGCGCTCCTCGACTTCGTGGAGTCACGTTGAGCGCGATGGATCGGCGCAGCTTCCTCGGTCTGGCGGCGGCCGCGGTCGCAACGTCCGCGTTGGGTGCGTGCGCATCGATGGTCACGACACCGGTGGCGCCGGTGGGTGGGATCGTATACCTGCCCATCCGCAACTACCCGTCGCTAGCGTCGGCGGGCGGATCGCTCAAGATCTTGCCGTCTGGAGCGGCGACTCCGCTCTACATCCTCGAGCTCGAGGGCGGCGGCTATGCCGTGCTCTCGCCCATCTGCACTCATCTCGGCTGCACTGTGAACATCGAGGGCGTGAACCTCGTGTGCCCGTGTCACGGCTCGACGTACGATCGAGCCGGCGAAGTGCTCCAGGGGCCGGCGGAGAGAAGCCTCGTGCGCATTCCGTCCAGGCTCACGGAGGATGGAGTACTCGAGATTGATTTGAGGGGCGCGGATTGAGACGCCTAGCGTACACGTGCGCGATCATCGCTAGCGGGCTGTTCGCGTCGACGGCGGCCGCGCAGCAGGAAGACTCTGTCCCGGAGCGACCTTTCGTAGCCGGGGGGATCTACGACAAGCCGTACCTCGGTCGCCTGTTCGGTCGCGCCGCCATCGGCGGGTACGCGGAAGCTCACTTCAGGTACGGCCGCGTCGACGGCGCGACCGACGAGCTCAGGTTCGTTCCCAAGCGTTTCAATCTCTTCACCTTCGCCCAGGTCAGCGATTTCATCCAACTGGCTGCCGAGCTCGAATTCGAGGACGGGACTGAGGAGATCCTGCTGGAGTTTGCGGTCATCGATTTCACGATTCATCGGGCGATCACGTTTCGCGGCGGTCAGCTGCTGGTGCCGCTCGGCCGCTTCAACCTGTCCCACGACAGCCCGATCAACGAGTTCACGGATCGGCCGATCGTAGCCGAAGACATCATCGGAGTGGCACTGTCGATGCCAGGGTTCGGTCTGCTCGGTCAGTTGCCAATCGGCCGTCGATCCCGGATCACCTATGAGGTTTACGCGATCAACGGCTACGACGAAGGAGTCATCGGCGATTCCGAGGATGGGACCTTCATCCCCAACGGAAAGCAAAACATCGAGAACGAGAACAAGAAGTTGGCCGGAGTGGGGCGCGTCAGCTTCAGCCCGAACTTGGGCTGGGAGCTAGGGCTCTCCGGTTACGCGGGCGCGTACAACTCGTCCGAGGAGGACGGCCTGGTGGTCGCAGAGGACCAGTACATTACGATGGCGGTCCTGGACTTCGAGGCGCTACCGCTCGGCATTCGGTTGAGCGGAGAAGGGACGCTGGCCTCCGTCGACATCCCCCAGAGCCTCCAGGCCACTTTCGCGAGTCGGCAAGCCGGGGTGTACATCGACGCGCTTTGGGACTTCGGTCGCGCCTGGATCAAGACGATGCCGCGGTCGTACTTCACCGTCGGGGCTCGCTGGGATTATGCCGACTTCGATAGAGACCGGCCCGGTCGCGACATCAATCAGATCACCCTCGGGGCCAATTTCAGGCCCACCGGCGACACTGTGTTCAAGCTGAACTACGTTCGCGGTCGGGAGCACGACGAATTCAACAACGCTGCGGACCTGGCGCGGATACTGTTTTCGGTGGCGACGTACTTCTAGCGGTTTCGTCTGCGTCTCGGGCAACTTAGACTCCCCCATGCTGCGGGGGATCATCTCACTCTTGTTACTGGCCACATTCGCCCACGTCGGCGCGGGCAGCGTCGCGGGCGCCCAGAGCCCGGAGCCTCTCGTCACCGACCGCCCCAACTTCACCGAGAGCGCGATCACGGTCGCACCGGGGCGCGTGCAGGTGGAAGCCGGATACACGTTCACGCGGCGGGACGAGGTCGAGTCCCACTCGGTTGGCGAAGCGCTGTTCCGGATTGGCATCCTGAAACGCGTCGAGCTTCGCGTCGGCCTCAACTCCTTCGCCTGGTTGGCAGAACCGTCGGGGGATGACCGGGGTCTGGAGGACCCTTCCCTCGGAGCCAAGTTCAGCCTATTCAAGGCTTCGCCGAAGTTCAACATCCTGCGCCCGGACGTCGCCGTGCTCGTGGGGACCACCCTACCACTCGGCGGAGACGAGACCGGGGAGGATAAGGCCCAGCCGAGGATCTCGCTCCTTCTGGGCTGGGACATAAACGAGCGACTGTCCGTCGGGTCGAACTTCGGCTACGCGTCGTTATCGGAGGGGGGAGATCGATTCAACCAGCTCAACGGCAGCTTAGCCCTTGGTATCGGCTTCAACGAGGTCCTCGGCGGGTACGTGGAGATCTTCGGCTTAGTGCCGGATGATCCCTCGGGCGCCGACGCCGCTTTCTTTAACGGCGGAGTCACGGTGCTGGCGAACCCTAACCTTCAGTTCGATGTGCGCGCCGGCATCGGCTTCAGCGACGCGGAGCCCGACTACTTCGCGGGCCTGGGGTTAAGCTGGCGTATCTAGCCCGAGCCGGATCCCACGACCGGACTTCTCCGTTCCATCAGCAAGACGTCCCGCCACAAACCGTGCATCTGGCCAACGCGCTCGCGTAGCCCCACGATCCTAAAGCCGTGCCTCTTGTGGAGCGCGACACTGGCCTCGTTCTCTGGGAACATTCCAGCCTGAAGGGTCCAGAACCCGTTCCGCTCCGATTCCTCGATCAAGCGCGACAGGAGAAGCGAGCCGATCCCCTGCCCGTGACGCGCGGATTCGATGTAGACGCTGACCTCCGCAACCCCCGAATAGACGCGGCGCTGGGAGATCGGGCTGAGCGCCGCCCATCCTACGACCCGTCCGTCAGTCATGGCGACCAATCGACAGGCGCTCAGGAACCGCGCGTCCCATGCCGAGGTGTCCGGGGCCTGGGTCTCGAACGTGGCGTTGGCGGTCTCGATTCCTTGTTCGAAAATGTCGAGCACTGCCTCGCCGTGCTCTGGAATCATCGGCACGATGGAAACTTGCACGACAGCCTTTTCGTTTGTCTGGTTAAAGCCCGCCTCTCACGGCTCGCGTTTATATGTCGGTAAGATGAAGGGCGTACCCGTCGCACGAAAGGATGAGCTAAGATGAAATACTCGGCTGCCATCGCTCTTCTGAGTGCCGCGAGCGCGGGATGGATCGGGTTCGAGCCGGCAACGCCTCCGGAAGATGTCGCCACCGCGATGATGAGGAACGGAATGAACAGCACGAGCCACCAGGACCCCGTCTGGGTTGCTTATGAGATGCTGGATCTCGAGGAAAAACGCGAAGCCTCGGGCAGACCATGGCTGCCTTTTCTCGACGTGTCTACCCTGAACGCCGGCCTCTATGTGTTGCCAGCCGGTGGAACCGACAGCCAGCAACCGCATC
>CANPVX010000179.1 GCA_947581815.1 Candidatus Indicimonas acetifermentans
TCAACTGATGAATCGCCAGGGCGACGCCCCCACCGGTCACGCCCACGGCGATACTCAACAAGGCCATCCGCAGCGAAACTGGCCGCCACCGCATGGCCTCCGCCACGGGAAGCCGCTTCCAGCGCACGAAAAGAACGGCGGGCAAGAGGATCAGCAGGAGCTCGGTGACGGCCAGCCCGATTTCTGGCGACAAGAGTTGGACCGCCACCCCGAGGGTCAGGACCAGTGCCAGACTTGCGGCAAACAACACGTAAGCCTGGGCCGCACTCTGCTTCTTTGGTTTCACCACCGGGTTTATTCTACAATCACGAGTACGGAGTTTGCGGGAGGGACAGGAAGGTTCCTTGTGCACCGAGGTCGTCGATCCCTGGCCGTTCTCCTGACGCTGGCCCTCACGGCGTGCTCGCCGGCCACCGCTCCCGACCCAGTGGCGGCGCCCGCTGATTCGGGCGAGCCGGACCGTGCGCCCGCCATACGCACCTACACCTACAAGACCATCGGAAGGCTGGCGCTGAGGGCGGACGTCTTCGCCCCGCGCGCCGAAACGCCTCGGCCGGTCGTCGTATGGCTGCACGGCGGGACGCTGATCTTCGGCTCACGGCGGTGGATCAAGCCGGAGTTCGTGGAGTTCTGCCTGCGCCAGGAGTACATCGTCGTCTCGCTCGACTTCCGATTGGCGCCGGAGACGAAGGTGCCTGAGATCGTTGCGGATATCCAGGACGGGATCCGATGGGTCCGTGAGCAGGGCCCGCACCTCTTCTCGGTTGACCCGGGCCGGCTTCTCGTCGCCGGGAACTCGTCCGGCGGGTATCTCGCCATGATGACCGGGATCAGCGTGGAGCCGCGTCCGACGGCGATCGTCAGCTACTGGGGGTATGGAGAGATCGACGCGGGCTGGCTCATCGAACCGCACTATCATGAAGGCGCCCTCGCGCTTCTGAGCGAGGAACACGTTCGTCTGCCCGACGGGACATTGAACCGGGAGGCCTACTACGTCTACCTTCGCCAGCGCGGCCTGTGGACGAAGGAGGTGAGCGGGTTTGACCCACACCTCGATCGCGACGAGCTGACGCCCTATTGCCCCCTGCGCAACATCGGCTCCGAGTACCCACCGATCCTCATGGTTCATGGAACCGACGACGACGACGTGCCTTTCGAGGCGTCGGTGGCCATGGCCGAGGATTTGGCCAGGCACGGCGTGCCCCACGAGCTGATCCGCGTCCCCGGTGCGGCTCACGAGCTCGACGGCGGCGACGAGGCGCTCGTCGCCGAGGCGCACCGGCGAGCGTTCGAGTTCATCAAGGCACACCTCCAATAGTCGACCAGCGCCGGCTCACGGCTGGGGCCGCTGCCGCTTCTCAATCATCCCCTCAATGACCTTTTGCGCCCTGGAAAAGTGCTCGAGGGCTCGCCTCCGGTCCGACTCGTCGGGGAATCGGGCCGTCTTCTCAACCCAGTCTCGAAAGAACACTTCGTTCCAGTGAGCGATCTCGTTGAGCGCGCCGACGCTGCCGAGGGCGCGGTCTCCGACGAGGCAATAGACGGGGGTGGTATGTGACTGTCGCATGAACCGCGGTCTGACCGCGGGGTCATCCACGTCCTCCCACACCATCTCCTCGCCGGGATGTCCTATCGTCCGGACACCGATCCACGAGGATTGCCCGATCGGGATGGTCGTGTCGACGTTCACACTCCTTCGATCGCCCTCCGTCGCGACAGTGCGGATGATCTCACCATTCACCACGATCTGGATCGCTTCGAACGTGTGCTTGGAGACCGCCTCGACCCGCACCTGCACATCGCCCGGCTCGTCCAACCTCAACTCCTCGCCGGGGTCGAGACCGTGGACCGTGGCAAAGAGCAGAGGTCCGGACGTCGCAAACGTGCGACCGCGGCGAACAGCGTTCATCCAGCTTTTCCAACTGAACTCGCCGCGGACCTTGGCGTAGAAGCGGGCCCCGTTGGTGAAGATGAAATCCGGTCCCGCGACGACGGAAACTCGAAACCCAGCGTTGAGCAGCCGATACCAGCGATCGTAGACGAAGGCCAGGTCTCCCATGTTGATCGCCGAGCACTGGCCGAGACACACGCTGACCTCCAGACTGTTACCCCCACCCGTGTGGGCGAACGCGAAGTAGCCTCCCTGATCCACGCACTCCTGTCCGGCGTCCGCGACCAGCGGCACGTTGTATCGACCGGGCAGGTAGCTCTCGCTTCCGGCTGATCCCGGTTCAACGTACGACTGCAGGTTCCAGAAGAGAACGTGACCTTCGGGGTTGGCGCGGAACTCCTCTCCCATGTCGTAGAGTGTGTCGTAGGGAATCCCGTGGGGCGGGTGCCACCGCCCTGCGGGGAAGTAATCGGCGTTCCAACCCCAGACCGTGCTGGGAAGGCTCTCTTCGCCCACACCCATCGCGTGGTTGATCAGGATGTCGTATCCACCCGCGGCCGGCCACCAGGACATCATGTCGACGATGGTCTCGTGGGAGTACTTCGGATTGCTCTTGGAAACCTGCATGTGAATGTGGGCAGGCGCGCAGTACCACCCGTGCGCCCGCGGGTCTGCGATCCTCTTCAGCGGGATCGTGACTTGATTGGCACCGTGGCCGATGTCCACGGTCTTGCGGCCGATGGCGTAGTCGAAGCCTCGCTCCGCGGCGACGGCCAGCCTGCCGTCGGGAACGGGCAGCGTATAACTCTTCTCGAAGAGAAACGAGTTGTTCGAGACGACAAAGAGCTCGGGGTCGTCGTTGGACTCGACGCGCTTGCCATCGGGCCCGACCACGATGGCCCAGGCCGGCAGTGTTGCTCCGGTATCAGCGTCGAGACAGCGGATCGTCAACGAGGCCGGCCGGCGCCCCGGATTCGAGCGAACCTCTTCCGCCGCGCGCAGCTGCCCGCACCCCGAGAGGCAGATGAGGCAAAGGGCGACCGTAGACAGGGGCCACATGCTGGCCGAGTGCCGAACCATGCCGGCGGCATTCTATGTGCGGCTTCGGGCGTCCGGCTCGCCGGCTCCGGGAGCTCTGCGAGGTGCCAGCAGAACAGGTTGGCTGGCACCCTGATTGTGACGCTGGTCGCGTACCGCAAGTGGTGTCACTAGCCTGAGCGCGAAGCGTGTAGTACCCGGGTCAAGGAGCAGAAGCTGCCAAGACGAAGCGGCTGAACTTGACTGCAGCTAGGCTCCGGGGATGAACGCACTCTTCGGACCAGCGGAGTTCCTGTTGGTTTGCAGCGCGGGGTGGATGAATCAACGCGATCGCTGCATCAACGAGTACTTGCAAGACTCAGGCTAGGAACACCGGTCGCACTGGCGACCAAACGGAAGCCTTTGTACAATCACGAGTACGGAGTTTTCGGGAGGGCACGACGGTGCAGACCATACGATGAAGGTCGTGGGAGCGAGACTGCTGGCGATCTCCCTGACTCTCACCGCCTCGGTCCCCGTCCTGATCGGCTTCTTGTTTGTTTACAGCCTGGGAGTGAACGGCGTCGCCTACGACGAGTTTCGAATCGCGACGACGCTCGCCGAGTACCGCGCCGGCACGCTGGATTTCCGCGATCTCTTCACCCAGCACGTCGTGCACCGGATGTTTTTCCCGATCTGCGTCCTGCTGGCCCTCGCCCTCTGGACGGATTTTAACAGCGTGGCCGGGATGTATGCCACGCAGGTGACGCTGCTCGTCGCCTTGGCGGCGCTGCTGATTCTGTTCCGCCGCCACTTCGGCCCCTCGCGCCGTTGGATGTGGTGGTTCGTGCCCGTCCCCTTCCTAATCTTCAGCCTCAAGCAGTACGACAACATGCTCTCCAGCTTCAATCTGTCCAACGTCTTTCCTCTGACGTTCGGGATCCTCGCAATCCTGCTTCTCGATCTCGCGGCCCGCGTGCGACGTCCCCTGGGCATCGCCGCGTTCGCTGGCGCCGTCATGTGCGCGACCGTCGCGACGTTCTCGGCGCTGATGGGACTCTTCGTGTGGTGCGCGGGCTTGCTCCAACTGGCGATCAGACCCGGTTCGGGTCGCCGCTGGCCGTGGCTGATCGCCTGGATTCTTCTCGGCGCGATCGCATGGAAGGCGTATTTCACGGGTTTCGTGTTCTACGGCTCGGACTCCTATCTCGATTCCCTCAGGTCGCCGGTCGAATTCGCGACCTTCTGTCTGGCCCTGATCGGGAGCGCCCTGTTCTTCGGCCTCCCTTACGCGATCGGCGGCGGCGCGGTGATCGCCGGCCTGCTCGTTGCGGCAATGCTGATCCTTTGGAGGCAGGGGAAGCTGCGCGACCAGTCCGTCTGGTTGGCGCTGGTGGCCATGTGTTCGCTCGCCCTGCTTGCCATCGCCAACGGCCGCTTCGGCATGGGGCCCGAGATGGCGCTCGAGTCGAGGTACTGCACCTACTCACTTGCACTGATCGTCGGGACGTACGCCCTGCTCGCGTCGGTGGTTCGAGCCGGTCCGACGCGGATGCACGCCGGTCTGTGGAGCGCGCTGGTGATCCTGATCCTTTTGTCCATCCCGGTCTCTTACGTCAGGGGCTTCTTGGATGGTAAGCGGTTCTCCCAGCGCCAGCGGGAGCTGGCGTTTTTGCTCTACACGTTCGAGAGCCAACCCGCCGAGTTTGTCGGGCGATTTGACGTGAATGACGAATCGGTCATCCGGCGCCGCGCAGCGTTCCTGAAGGACAACCGGCTCAACGTTTTCGCTGACGACGCAGTCGTGCCGACCCTGCCCACAGGACCCGGCGTCGACGCGCCGCAGCCGCCGCTTTCGATGGAGCAGCTCAACGGGGTCCGGCTTGACGAGGCCACGGCAGCCGATCTCGTGTTTCCCGCCGAGACGGAATACGTGCACGTGGTCGGCTGGGCCGTCGATCCCGTCGCCGACGCCCCTGCCGGCGGGGTCTACCTGGAGATCGACGGCGTGCCCTACCCCGCTTTCTACGGAAAGCTCCGGGAGGACGGGCCGTGCCGCTACTGCGGCTTCGAGCGGGCCGTCCCGATCTCACGGCTCGCGCC